>CAYGMG010000023.1:0-37462 GCA_964350895.1 uncultured Lysobacter sp. | reverse complement strand
GTGTGCCAATGGGGGCCGGGGTGTGTGGGGCGACTGCCTGCCTGCGGATTCGCCGTTCCAGCCAGCGCTTGAGAACTCGCGCGCGGCGTTTGCCCTGGGCGGGGTCGCGGATGGCGTTCTCGATCTGGTCCATCACCTGATCGACATTGTGCGCTGCGGGGCCCATGCGCTCGTACAGCACCGACCACAGGTCGATCAGCCGCTCGCTGCGTTCGCCCAGAGCCAGCAAGGCGTAGAAGTAGCGTGGCCGGCGTCCGCGTGAAAGCAGCAGGTCGAGCAAGGCGGCGCCGAAGGTCAGCGGCACCAGGATCAGGTCTCGCGCGGCGTCCACCAGCAGTTTCACCTGGAAACGCAGCAGGTCGGCCAGCAGCTGGCCGGCGCCGCGGGGATCCTCGGAGGCGGGAGATTGCATGCTGGCCTCGATGGGGAGAACGGCCGACAGGGTACGGCGTGGCGCGCCGCGGCGCATGCCCGATCAGTCATGGATGAGTCCGTTCGGCGCCGAACTGCGTACTCCGCTCCGACTATGATCCCTTCATCCCTGCCTGAGGAATGCGCCATGCGCCGATGTCGTGCTGTCCTGCCCCGCCTGTTCGCCAGCCTGCTGCTTGTCCTGGGCGGGCCGCTGCATGCCCAGATCCAGCTGCAGGGGCCGGCCGAGACGAGCATCGATAGCCGCATCGAAGTGAGCGCCAGCGGCGCGGTGCCGGAGCGAAGCTTCTTCAGCGTGGTTGCGCCGGATACGCCGGAGGGCCGCTACGAGCGCTACAGCTACTACCAGCCCGGCGCCGTGGAGCTGGCGGTGCCCGCTGAGCCCGGCGAGTTCGAACTGCGTCTGCTCGGTCCGGACTCGCCCTATCCGACGCTTGCCCGGCGCCCGATCACCCTGGTCATGCCTGAAGTGCAGATCGACGCGCCGGACCAGGTGGCGATCGGCGCCGCAGTCAGCATCCGCTGGCAGGGGCCGAGCAAAGCGCGCGAGTACCTGACCATCGTCCCGGCGGATGCCGCCGAGGGCAGCTACGAGCGCTATGCCTACACCGAGGGTGAGGGCAACGGGGAGCTCAGCCTGGAGGCGCCGTCCCAGCCTGGCCCCTACGAGATCCGCTATCTCAGCGGGTCGCAGAACCGTACCTTGGGCAAGCGCGCTTTGACCGTCGGCGACGTTGCCATGGGCCTGGAGTTTGCGCCCAGCGCAGCGGCAGGCTCGCAGCTCAGCGTGCGCTGGACGGGCCCGGGTAATCCGCGCGACTACGTGACCGTGGTGCCTGCCGATGCGCCGGTAAACAAGTACGAGAGCTACGCCTACACGGTGGACAACCCGGTCTCGCTGCGGCTTCCCGAGGCGGCTGGCGATTACCAGGTGCGCTACGTGACCGCCGACGCCAGCCGCATCCTGGTCAGCAAGCCGATCGCAGTGGGCGGTGTGAGCGCCACGCTCAAGGCGCCCGCCGAGGTCAAGGCCGGCGGCGAGTTCCTGGTCGAGTTCAGCGGACCGGACAATGATGGCGACTATCTGGCGGTTACCGCCACGGACGACGCCAAGCGCTATCTGACCTACAGCTACACCCGCCGCGGCAGTCCGCTGCCGCTGCGTGCGCCCGAGCAGCCCGGCGACTATGCCTTGCACTATCTCACCGCGCGCGAGGACCGTTCGCTGGCCGCGCAGCCGATCCGGGTGGTTCCGGGCGATGCCGCGGGAAGCCTGCGTGTGCTGGCCGGCGGTGCTGTCAGCGCCGCGCAAACCACGGGTGATGGCGCGCCGGCCATCGCGCTGATTCTCGACGCCTCGGGCAGCATGCTGCAGCGGCTCGGATCAGAGCGCCGCATCGAGCTGGCGCGTGCCGCGCTGGACCGGCTCGTAGCCAAGGGGCTCCCGGAGGATGCCCGGGTTGCGCTGCGGGTCTTCGGGCACCGCAAGCCGGACGCCTGCGATACCGAGCTTCTGCGCCCGCTGGCAGCGCTCGACCGCGCCGCGATGCGCGCGCAGATCAGCGGCATCGAAGCGCGCAACCTGGCGAAGACGCCGATCGCCGATTCGCTGCGCGCGGTGGCTGCTGACCTCGAAGGCGTGGAAGGCCGCGCCATCGTCGTCCTGGTCACCGATGGCGAGGAAACCTGCGGTGGTGACCCCGCTGCAGAGATTGCACAGCTCAATCAGCAGGGTTTCAAGCTGGTCCTCAACGTGGTCGGCTTTGCCGTCGACGAGCACGCGCTGGAGCGCGAGTTCGCGCGCTGGGCGGAGCTGGGTGGCGGCGCGTACTTCTCGGCGCGCGACGGCGATGCGCTGGCCGAGGGCATCAGCCAGGCGGTGCGTCTGCCCTATGTGGTCTATCGAGGAAGCGCCAGGCTTGGAGCCGGCTTCGTTGGCGGTGAGCCGCTGGCGCTGCCGGTGGGCCGCTACGAGGTCGATATCGCCGGCCAGCGGCAGGCGGTCGAGATCCGCAAGGATGAGGTCACCGAGCTGCGCGCCGACCAGTGAAGGCCGGGCTGCCCGCCGATTCGCGGGCGCTTGCGGCGAGCAAGTCCGCGAGCTCAGTCGCCCTGGATGATGTTCGGGCCCTTGCCGGCGGTCTTCTCGTAGACGCCCTTGCCGATCTTGCGGTACTGGGTAAAGCCCTTGTCGCCGATGCGCTTTTCGCTCAGCAGGTGGGCGCCGCCGATGGCAAGCGACGGGGCGGAAAGCTGCTTGCGCACTGCGGCGCCGCAGTCCGGGCAGGTCTGCAGCTCGGCGTCGCTGAGCTTTTGCAGGATGTCGAAGCCCGGTTCGCAGCGTGGGCAGCCGGTATCGGTGCAACGGTAGGTATAGATCGGCATCGCGGTCAGGCGGCGCTGGCCGCGGCTGGCAGCTCATCGCCCAGCAGGCTTAGCGTGCGCCAGCGGTTGATCACGAAGCAGAACAGCTGGGCGGTGCGTTCGGTGTCATAGACCGCGGAATGGGCCTCGTCGCCGCACCAGTCGAAGCCGGCGGCCTGCACCGCGCGCGACAGCACCGTCTGACCGACCGCGAGACCGCCCAGGGTCACCGTATCGAAGGTGCTGAACGGATGGAAAGGGTTGCGCTTGTGCTGGGTGCGCGCCACTGCGGCGTTCAGGAAGCCGAGGTCGAACGAGGCGTTGTGACCGACCAGGATGGCGCGCTGGCAGCCGTGCTTGCGGGCGGCCTGGCGCACCGGGAGAAACACATGGTTGAGCGCTTCGCGTTCGGGCAGGGCGCCGCGGAACGGGTGGTCGACGTCAATGCCGGTGATCTCCAGCGATCTCGGGTCCAGCTCGGAGCCGGGATACGGCTCGACATGGGTCGAGGTGATCTCGCCGGGGTAGACGCTGCCGTCCTCGTGCATTTCGATCGGGCAGACGGCAATCTCCAGCAGCGCATGCCGGGTGCAGTCGAAGCCGCCGGTCTCGACGTCGACGATCACCGGCAGAAAGCCACGGAAGCGCTCGGCCATGCGGCCGCAGGTCAAAAGGTTGCTCATTCGCGCAAGGATAACAGCCGCCTCCGCGGGCAACCTTGCTCAGCCTGAATAGCGCCAGCTGATCCCGAGCAGGAGCAGGCCGGCGCCGGCCATGGCAACACCGAGGGTGGGCAGCAGCATAGCCAGCGGCAGGCCGAGTGCGAGCAGGGCCGCGCCGGCCGCGAAGCCATCGAGCACTGCGCTTGGCGCGCCGACGCCGGCGATGCGCTGGGCCAGAGCGTCCAGGCTCAGTTTGCCGGGGCCGCGCAGGACGAGCGGCAGCAGCATGACGAAGAAGATCAGCGGCAGCTTGTAGTTGCCGTGCCCCTTGTCGGAGATGGCATAGCCCATCAGCAGGTCGGCGGTGCTCGCCCAGTCGGTCGGCCAATGCACCGCGGCGGTGGCGACCACGGTCAGCACCAGCAAGGAGAAAGCAAAGAAGCGCGTGGCAAGGCCCAGTGCCAAGGCCAAGGCACCGATCAGTTCGAACCAGGTGGCCATGCCCCAGCTGAGATCGGCCGGAACCAAGTTGAAAGGGAAGGGGAACTGGTCCTTGATGTTCATGAACCAGTTGCTGCCGCTGAACTTCTCGCGGCCGGCTTCCCAGAACTCCCAGGCCAGGATCAGGCGCAGTCCGAGCGGCGCCAGCCACTCGCCAAGGCCCTCCAGGCGGCTGACGATGGCGTGGTAAAGATTGGCAAGTCGATTCATGGTCGAGTAATTCCTGTGGCGGATAGCAAAGGCCGCTGCGGACGTGCCGCCGATGCGGGTTCGATCCTATAGAGGCAGGCAGGGCGCGGAACGATGCGCAGCCCAAGCTACCGCTGATCGGATTGCGCGCCCGGTGACGGCCCCCGCCCGTCGGCCCGGGCCTTGGCCCTCGGCTTAGTCGGTTGCGCTTGCGCTGCGGGTCCCCAGGATGATCTCGCGTTCGCGCAGCTGCTCCAGCAGGCGCAGGGCATTGGCGACAAAGGGCTCGACCTCGGCGACGCCGGCTTGCCCTGCCAGGGCCTGCAGCAGGTCGCGACCGCACAGCCCCGCCTCGTTGCTGCCAATCGCCTGCAGCAGATGGAAGCCGAGCGCATCGATGGCCTTGAACTGGATCTCGTCGCGGCGGTTGCGCACCACCAACAGGAAGGTCGGGGCTTCGGGCGCGCTGTCGGGCTGGTAGTCGGCGCGGATCTGCTGCACCGGGAAGCGATAGGCCAGTGGCCAGGCGAGCGGCGAGAGCAGCGGCACGCCGGACAGCAGGTCGCCCTCGGCATCGGCCTGCAGATCGGCGGCGTCGACCTCCTCCAGCGACAGCGCCAGCTCGATCCATTCGTAGTGGGCCAGTTCGACCAGGAAGGGCGGATCGCCGCGGCCGTCGGCCTGACGCTGCTCCAGATAGCGCAGCAGTTCGCGGCCGATCTCGGTGAACAGGGGGGTGTGGCTGTAGTGTTCGCGATAGAAGTCGCGGACCAGGGCATGCCAGGCATCATCGCCGCGCAGCTGGCGGATCACCGGAAAGTTGCCGGCGAGCAGGCCCTCCAGGCTGTTGTAGAACAGCTCGCGATAGATCGCCATGCGGCGATCCTCGATGCCCTCCGGGGCCGGGCTCTGCCTTGGATCACGCAGGTGTGCGGCAAACGCCAGCTGCTGCTCGCGCAGCGCCGCAGGCGCCTCAAGCGGCCGCATGGGCATCGGTTTCCGGCGCTGCATGGCGCGCCTGGATATCGCGAATGATGGCGATCTCGGCTTCCAGTTCGGCAAGGCCAGGAATGTTGAAGTCGCGTTCGAGCAGGGTTGGCTTGACCCCCGCGTGCGCGTAGGCGGCATCAAGCAGCGACCACACTGGCGGAACGACCGCCGCGCCGTGGGTATCCACGATCAGGTCCTCGGCTTCCTTGTAGTGGCCGGCGACGTGCACGTAGCGCACCCGCCGCGCCGGCAGCGCGCGCAGGAAGTCCAGCGCGTCGTAGCGGTGGTTCACGCTGTTGACGTGGATGTTGTTGACGTCCAGCAGCAGGTCGCAGTCCGCGGCCTCCAGAACGCCATTGATGAAATCGATCTCGCGCATCGCCTGGTGCGGCGCTGCGTAGTAGCTGACGTTCTCCAGCGCGATGCGGCGGCCGAGGATGTCCTGGACCCGGCGCACGCGTCCGGCTACATAGCTGACCGCTTCCTCGGTGAACGGGATCGGCATCAGGTCGTAGAGATGGCCACCGTCGGTGCAGTAGCTCAGGTGCTCGCTGTAGATCGGTACCTGATAACGGTCGAGGAAGCGCTTGAGCCGCTGCAGGAAGGGCTCGTCCAGCGCGTCCGGCCCGCCGATCGACAGCGACAGCCCGTGGCAGAGCAGCGGGTGGCGTTCGCAGGCGGCGGCAAAGCGCCGGCCAAGGCTGCCGCCGACGCCGATCCAGTTTTCCGGAGCGACTTCGAGGAAGTCGAAGGCCTGGCGGTCGCAGTCAAGCAGCGGGCCCAGCAGGGCCCGCCGCAGACCGAGACCCGCGCTCGCCGCAGCGAGTGGTCGGGAGCTCATCGGATCAGCTCAGCTGCGCTTGATCAGCCGCCGCACTTGCCTTCACCGCACTTGCCTTCCTTGCCCTTCTCGCCAACCAGCTGGTAGCCGGCATCGAGGTCGGTGACGTTGAAGCTGGAAGCGGTGGCGGCGCTGGACATGGCCAGTGAACCGATAAAGGCGGCGCCAACGGCCAGCGACAGGGTCTGCATACGCTTGTTCATGATTGACTCCCTTGGTGAAACAAAAAGCGGGGTGCTCCCGCGAGGTGCCCGCTCACGCGGGGATAGGCTTGCTGAGTGCACAGAGTGCCTACGCAAGATGTCGGACTCATGGATTCAGATACTCGCGCAGCAGGACGCGAGCCCGGTGCAGGCGCGCCTTGGCCGCTTCGCGGGACAGATCGAGGGTGGCGCAGATCTCGTCGATGGTCTGCTCTTCCCAATCGCGCAGCAGGACGATCTGCCGATAGTGCTCGGGCAGCGATTCGAGTGCCCGCGCGAGGTCGCAGCGCAGCGCATCGACCGGCTGCAGCACTGGCTGCTCCAGTTCGCGCTCGGGCGCGTAGTCGAAGACGTGGGTTCTCCAGAAGCGTTTCATCCGGTCGCACTCCCGCTTGACGATGCGGAACAACCAACCGTTGAGCGCGCCGGCAGCGCGCAGGGCACCGATGCGCCGGCTGACGATCAGCAGGGTTTCCTGGACCGCATCCTCGACGTCATGGACCACGCAGTGGCGTTCCGCGTAGCGGACCACCTGACGCCGGCGGGCGCCAAGAAGCCGCGCGATAGCCTGGACATCGCCCAGTCGCGCAGCTTCGATATCGTCGGTGGTGAGCTCGGCTTGCACCCGCTTTTCTCCGCCCGTCGTGGCCCAAGGATAGCGCGCCAGGCCCCGCCGGCCTGTTTCCGGGCCGACGGATGCGCTGATGCGCTGGATTCATGGGATAAGTGGGCGCCGGGGCGGCAACGGGTGCGTCGCGCCAGCGGAAAAGTTCATCTGGCGTTCATTTTTTCAGCCGCTGCGGCTGCTGCCGTAACCAGGCCAGGTGCCCGGCTCAGAACCCGACAGCCACCCGGAAGGTCCACAGCGCGGCGTCCTCACCGTCGCTGTCGCGCTCCGGCTGGTGGCGATTGAGCATGAAGCGCAGGTGCTTGCCGTACTGCAGGTTGGCGCCGGCCGAAATGCCGCTCTGGCCATCCTCGCCGCCGTTGACTCGCGGCAGGCTGGCATGGCTGTAGCGCAGGGTCAGCTCGATCTGGCCCAGACCCTCGGTGCCCTTCGGGCCGACGAACAGGCCGGCCGCGGGGTCGTACTTGCGCGGCGCGCCGTGCACGGTCCAGGCCGCCTGCGCATAGCCGCCGCGGGCGCTCCGGCTGCCCTGGGCGTCGCTGTCGGCGCTGGCGTGGAACCATTCGCCGGAGGTCACGAAGTTGCCCGACTGGTAGCCCAGCTCGATGCCGCTGCGGCGCAGGTTGTCGGCGTCGGTGAAGCGGCCGCCATCGATCCAGGTGGGGCCAAAGCTGCCGATCTCCGGACGCAGGCGGAAGCGCACCTGGTTGTCCTGCGGCGCTTCATTGGTGGCCGCGAGCGCGGCGTGCCAGCGTCCCTCGCCGTGCTCGCCGAACAGCCAGCCGCGTGCGGCAAGGCCGAAGTCAGGCCCGGACTGCTTGAGATCCTGCCCATAGGCTGCGCCCTGCATGGCCCAGCCGTCGCCGAGATAGGCGTACTGCACGCCAACCCGGCGCGAAGGCGCGAACAGGCTGGCGGAGACAATGTTCTCGGTGAACATCAGCTGCGAGCTGGAGGCCAGGAACTCCGCTGCGAACGGAATCTTGAACTGGCCCACGGTCAACTTGCCGCCGGCCAGCGGAAAGCGCAGGTAGGCGTCGGTGAAGGCCTGACTGCCGAAGTCGTATTCGAACTTGAAGTCACCCTCGGCTGGCAGGTCGCCGGCCAGGGCCAGGCGCCGGCGCCGCCAGTCATCGACGTCGTCGATCGGCGCGGGGGCGTCGTCAACGAAGACGGTGTCGAACTGGAAGTTGCCCTTGAGCTGCAGCGGACCGATGTCGATGGCGAGCAGCGAGGGCGAGGCGAAGGCCAGCGCGCAGCCGAGGGCGAGGGCGGTGCGTTGCATGGGGATGTCCGTTGTGTGAAGGAAAGATGGCCAGTGTATGACGCAAATATTTCGGACTTATTACAAAGTGCGGAATCGGCCGGCTCAGGCTGTCGGCGTCTTGCCACGAAACCGACACAGATCGCGGACCACGCAGCCCGGGCAGTCCGGCTTGCGTGCCTTGCAGACGTAACGCCCATGCAGGATCAGCCAGTGATGGGCGTCGAGCAGGAACTCGGCCGGCACCCGCTTGAGCAAGGCTTTCTCGACCGCCAGCGGGGTTTTGCCCGGCGCAAGTCCGGTGCGGTTGCCGACCCGGAAGATGTGCGTGTCGACCGCCATGGTCAGCTGGCCAAACGCTGTGTTCAGAACGACATTGGCGGTCTTGCGGCCGACCCCGGGCAGGGCTTCGAGGGATTCACGGTCCTGCGGGACCTCGCCATCGTGTTCGGCGATGAGGATTGCGCAGGTGGCGATTACGTTCTTTGCCTTGGCGTTGAACAGGCCGATGCTGCTGATCAGCTCGCGGACCCGCTCCTCACCGAGCGCAAGGATCGCTTCGGGTGTGTTGCCGAGCGGATACAGGCGCCGGGTGACCTTGTTCACCGAGACGTCGGTGGCCTGCGCCGAGAGCATCACCGCGATCAGCAGTTCGAACGGAGTGCGGTATTCAAGCTCGGTCTTCGGCTGCGGGTTCAGCTCGCGCAGGCGGGCGAAGAACTCATGGCGTTGCTGGGCGTTCAAGGCTTGCTGGCTCCTCGGTCTGGAATGCGTCCTGGCTCGCGCCGCGGGCGTCGCGCCATTGCTTGCAGGCGACCAGCAGGGCGAGCGTGATGAAGGCGCCCGGCGGCAGGGACATCAGCAGCAGGCCGCTATATCCGGGCAGACTCAGCTCCAGCCAGGGCAGGCCGAGCAGGCTGCCGGCGCCGGCGAACAGGCTGCCCTGGCCGAGCAGTTCGCGGAGCATGCCAAGCGCCAGCAGCACGGCGAGGAAGCCGCAGCCCATGAACAGCCCGTCCAGAGTGGCCGGCAGCGGCGACTGCCGCGAGGCAAAGGATTCGGCACGAGCCAGCACCGCACAGTTGGTGACGATCAGCGGCAGGAACAGTCCAAGCACCGCGTGCAGGGCCGGCAGGAAGGCGTGCATCAGCAGCTCGATGGCAGTCACCACGCTGGCGATCAGCAGCAGGAAGCCGGGCAGGCGGATCGGCTGGGCCAGCTGCCGGCGCAGCAGGGAGACCGCCAGCGCGCTGGCGCTCAGCGCGAGCACGGTCGACAGCCCGAGCGCCAGGGCGTTGACCGCGTTGTGACTGACCGCCAGCAGCGGGCACAGTCCAAGCAGCTGGACCAGGCCGACATTGTTTCGCCACAGGCCCTGCTCAGCGAGCCGGACGGGCGAGAGCTTCTGGTCCATCGCTGAACTCCAGTGTGCTGCCGGCGGGTGCTGCACCTATCGCTTCGCCGTGGCGCGCTATCAGCTGCAAGGCCCTGTCGGCCGCGGCGAGCACCGCGCGTGGGCTCAGCGTAGCACCCGCGACATAGCTGACATCGCCACCATCGCGGCGGATGCGCAGGTCTCCGTCGGCCAGGTTGCGGCCGGCGAGCTGGACGTGCCAGTCGCTGCGCCGGGCGTCCACGTAGTCGCCAAGGCCCGGGGTTTCGCGGTGCTCGGTCAAGCGCACGCCGAGCAGCTGGCCCGAAGCGGCGATGCCGATCAGCATGCGGATCGGGCCGCCGTAGCCGTCGGCGGCAACGGCCTCGATCACCCAGGCCGCATGCTCGTCGCCAAGCCGCGCCCGATGCGCGGCGAGCGGAGCGGCGCTGCCCAGCCAGCGCGGTGCGACGAGCAGGATGCGGTCCTGCTCCAGGGCGTTATCGAAGGCTTGGCCGGCCAGGGCCAGGGCCAGGGCATCGCGCTCGAGTTCGCGCTGGGCGGCCTCGATATGCGGCGCGGTGGATCTGTGCAGCACTTCGAGCAGCAGGGCCGCGGCCAGGCCAATGACGGCCAGTCGCAGGGCGAGGCTCACCGCCTGCCGCTGTCCCGGGTTCATCGCGGCTCTCCATGGATACGCGGTCGCGAGTGCAGGTCGATCCACGGCGCCGCTGCATTCATCATCAGCACGGCGAAGGCGATGCCATCCGGGTAGTGGCCGAACAGCCTGATCAGCACGGTCAATCCGGCCACGCCGAGGCCGAACCACCACTGTCCCCGGGGCGTGCTGCAGCCGCTCACCGGATCGGTCACGATGAAGAACGCCGCCATCACCACGCCGCCCTGAACTAGCTGTTCCAGCGGGCCGAGAAAGCGGTCGCCGTCATACAGCCAGAACGGTAGCGTGACTGCGATGACGCCCAGCAGCAGGGAAGTCGGCTGCTGCCAGCGGATGATCCGCTTCCAGATCAGCAGCGCTCCGCCAGCGGCAAACGCCAGGGCCAGCGGCAGCGAGGGATGGGCCAGAACGCCCGCGAACGGCGGCTCGCCGCGCAGTTCGCCCAGACTGCTGCCGTTGAGCAGCTCGCTGCGCGCGAAGTCCAGCGGCGTGGCGCGGGCCAGCGCGTCGATGCCCGGTGCCAGCCCGAACACCCGTTCCAGAGTCGTTGATAGATCCAGCGAGCCGGGCAGCGGCCAGCGCGCCATCTCAGCGGGAAAACAGACCAGCACCACCGCGTATCCGACCATCGCCGGATTGAACAGGTTGCCGCCGAGCCCGCCATAGGCGTGCTTGGCAAGACCGATGGCCGCCAGCATGCCCAGAGGCGCGATCCACCAGGGCGCATCCGGCGGCAGGCAGAAAGCGAATAGCGCACCGGTGAGCGGCGCACTGAGATCGCCAAGGAAGGCCCGGGCAGGAAGCCGGCGGATGCGCAGGATGGCGGCCTCGATCAGCCAGGCGGATCCGGCAGCCAGCGCGATCTGCAGCCAGATTCCCCAACCAAACCACAAGTGATGGACGATGGCCGCCGGCAGCAGGGCGAGCAGGACCCATCCCATCACCGCACGCACGCTGGTCTGCGCGGGCAGGGCAGGGGTCGGCCCGGTTTCGAAGCGGCGGTTCATGAGGAAGGCTTGCCGACTTTCTGGCGGGCGCGGGCCATCGCCGCCTTGACCGCGTCACCGGCCAGCAGGCGGCGCTGCGCCTCGGCCTGCGCGGTGGCCTGCTCGGCGGCCAGCTGGTCCAATCGCTGCCGGCGTAGCTCAAAGCGCTCACGCGCCGCGTCGGCAGCTTCGCGGGCGACGGCGGTCAAGCGTTGCGCCTGCTTGCTGGCGCGAAAGCCGGCGGTCAGCGGGATGTGGCTTGGGCAGACCAGGTCGCAGGCGGCGCATTCGATGCAGTCGAACAGGCCATGCTCGGCCAGACGCTTTGGCTGTCCGGCAAGCCGGAACTGCCAGAGCAGCTGCGGCTGCAGGCGAGCCGGGCAGGCGCTGGCGCAGGCTCCGCAGCGGATGCACGGCAGGCTCGGCTGCGGCGCCGGCAGCTCGTCGCCCGACAGCACGACGATGGCGTTGTCGCCCTTGCCAAGGCCGTGGCTGTCGTCGGCCAGGGCGCGCCCGGTGAGCGGGCCGCCGAGAATCAGCCGCGCGGCATTGTCTCGATAGCCCCCGGCCGCGGCGACCAGATCGGCGATCGGCGTGCCCAGGGCCGCCTCCAGAACCACGGCTTGGTTGAGGCCGCCGCCGGCCAGACTGACCAGCCGGTGGGTCAGTGGGCGACCCTGGCCAACCGCGCGCCACACCGCCTCGGCGGTGCCGACGTTGAATACGGCGACGCCCAGATCCCGCGGCAGGCCGCCGCGCGGGACCTCGATGCCGAGTACGGCTTCGATCAGCTGGCGCTCGCCACCTTGCGGATAGCGCGCCGGCAGCACGTCGAGCTGGAAGGCCGGAGCGCCCTCGCCTGCCGCGAGCAGGGCCGCCTGCGCATCGCTCATGCTCGACTCGATGGCGATCCTGAGGCTGGCCGCGCCACAGGCCCGGCGCAGCAGGTCGCCGCCGCGGATCACCGCGTGGGCGCGCTCCTGCAGCAGCCGGTTGTCGCAGGCGATCAGCGGCTCGCACTCGGCGCCGTTGAGGATCAGCGCGTCACGGGCCACGGCCAGCTTGTCGGCGGTGGGGAAGGCAGCACCGCCAAGCCCGACGATGCCGGCCGCACGGATCCGTTCGCGCAGCGCCTCCGGCGTCGCAGCGTCGGCGTCCAGCGGCGCCATCCACTGCGCGGCGCGGCCATTCGGGTCGGGGCGCAAGCGGATCCAGCCGTCGTCGCCGTGCAGCACCTCCAAGACCTCGGCCGCGCAGGGCGCATGCAGATCAGCCGATTGCGCGCCGTGGGCGAGGGCGATGCGCTGGCCCGCAGCCAGCTGCTCCCCTGCCTGCACCAGCGGCTGCGCGGCCGGGCCAGGGTGCTGGCGCAGGGCGATGCGCAGCTCGGCGGGCAGCGGGCAGGCGCGGATTGGCTGGCTCGCGGCATCCTTGCGCCCGGCCAGGGCCAGTCCGCCGTGGAAGCTACCGGTGGGCACTAGTGTCCTGTCCCGGAAGTACATCGCAGAACTCGCTCGGTCTGCGCCGCCGATGCTGCGTTCCTCGTCGTCACCATAGCGCTGCTATGCCTCTTTATCGCGCCTTGCCTAGACGACGCATCCGCGTCGCTATCTCGGCAACGTACTTCCGGCTCAGGGCGCTAGCGGCCGCGGAATTCCGGCTTGCGTCGCTCAAGGAAGGCGCTGGTGCCCTCACGCATGTCCTCGGTGGAGAAGGCCACGGCAAAGGCCTGGGTTTCGAACTCCAGGCCAATCGGCAGGGCTGCTTCGCCGCCCAGCACCACCGCGTCGAGCACCCCACGCAGCGCTTGCGGGGCAAGGGCGGCAAGCTGGTTGGCAAGGGCCATGGTCTCGGTTTCCAGTGCGTCGACCGCCACGACCCGGCTGACGATGCCGAGCTGGAAGGCGCGCTCGGCGCTGATCTGCTGGCCGGTCAGGCACAGCTCCAGCGCGGCGTTTCGTCCGGCGAGCCGCAGCAGGCGCTGGGTGCCGCCAAAGCCCGGGATCAGGCCGAGATTGACTTCGGGCTGGCCAAACTTGGCCTTCTCACTGGCGATTCGCAGGTGGCAGCCCATTGCCAGCTCCATGCCGCCGCCCAGGCAGAAGCCGCCGATCTCGGCGATGACCGGCTTGCCCAGCGCCTCGACCCGGCTCATCAGCTGCTGGCCGAAGCGTGAGGTGTCGCGGGCCTCAATCGGGGTCTGGCTGGCGAGCTCGGAGATGTCGGCACCGGCGACGAAGGCCTTGCCCCCGGCGCCGGCCAGCACCACCACGCGCACCGCCGGGTCGCTTGCGGCCGCGGCAAATGCCTCGTGCAGCTCGCCGATGGTGGCGCGGTTCAGGGCGTTCAGCTTGTCCGGGCGGTTGATGGTGATTCGGCGTACCGCCTCGCGGTCCTCGATCAGCAGGTTGGCAAAGCTCACGGCAGGCTCCTGAAGCAAAACCGCGATTGTACCGGCTGGCCTCGGGAACTCGGCGTGGATGGCGCTGTCCAAGCGAGCCTTGCCGAAGTGGTGAACCCGGCGGTCAGCAGGTATGCTGTCGCGCCCTTTTCGCCGCTTCCGGCGAGGCGTGGGTACCACCTCAGGAGAATCGAATGAAGTTGCGCTGGACGGTTGCGATGCTCGCAGCCACGACGATGAGCGTGGCCGTCGCTCAGGACACCACCTCGGACAAGGGCAAGCTGAGCTACGCCATTGGCTATGAGATCGGCCGCGATTTCAACGACAAGCAGATGGATGTCGACATTGCGACAGTGATTCGTGCGATTCAGGACGGCAGTGCCAAGCGCGATCCTGCGGTGTCCGAGGCAGACATGCGGGCTGCCCTGCAGGCCATGCAGCAGAAGATGGTCGAGCAGGCGGAGAAGGAGTTCATGCGCGTCTCCGGCGAGAACAAGACCAAGAGCGACCAGTTCCTGGCCCAGAACCGCAGCAAGGCTGGCGTTGTGACCCTGCCGTCGGGCATCCAGTACCGGGTGATCGAGGAAGGCTCTGGCGCCCGCCCTGCGACCAGCAGCGACGTGCAGATCCACTTCCGTGGCTCCCTGCACACCGGTCAGGAGTTCGCCAGCACCTACACCGGCAACCAGCCGGTATCGATGAAGGTCGCCGAGAACCCGATCCCCGGCCTGCGTGACGTGCTGCCGCTGATGAAGCAGGGCTCGCGCTGGGAAATCTTCCTTCCAGCCGACCAGGCTTATGGCAACTCGCCGCGTTCGCCGGTCGGTCCGAACCAGGCCGTGGTGTTCGACGTCAAGCTGGTCGAAGTCAAGTAAGTGTGTGGCCGGGCGGCGCAGGCCGTCGCCCGGCCGATGAGGTAGCTGTGCTCAACTGGTCCCAACCCGCTCCGGCGGCTGTTCTCACGCCATGCATCGGCGTCTGCACGCTGGAAGACGATGGCCTGTGCGGCGGATGTTTTCGCAGCGCGGCGGAGATCGCCGCCTGGTCGAGGCTGCCGGATAGCGAGCGGGCCCGTTTGATGGAGCAGGTGCTGCCGCAGCGTGAAGCGGCGCGCGCGGGGTGAAGCCGCCCCCACGCCTGCGCTGCGAACAGCTGCATCCCCTCCGCGCGCCCCCCGCTGGCGACCCTTGGAATGTCGACGAGCTATCCGACCTGTTGCCCTCGCAACTGGCCGAGGCCGCAGTCCTGGTCGGTCTGGTCGAGCGTCCCTCGGGCGATCATCTGCTGCTGACCCGGCGCAACGACTCGATGCGCCAGCATGCCGGGCAGATTGCCTTTCCCGGAGGCCGCCTGGATCCGGCTGACATCGACCTGAGTGCCGCAGCCCTGCGCGAGACCCATGAGGAGGTTGGCATCCCGCCGGCCCTGATCGAGCCGCTGGGCTTTCTCGACCCGTATGCCACCATCACCGGCTTCCGGATAACGCCGCTGGTAGCGCGTTTGCGGCCCGATTACCGGCTCCGCCTGCAGGCCGAGGAAGTCGCCGAGGCCTTTGAGGTGCCGGTCGCTTATTTGCTGGATCCTGCGAACAGTGAGCAGGTCGGCGCTGAATTCCGCGGCCGCATGCGGCACTATTGGCAGATTCACTTCGATCGCCACCGTATCTGGGGTGCGACCGCAGCCATGATCCTGAACCTGCGCCGGTTCTTCGACATAGAGTCCTGATTGCATGCACGCAAAGACCCTGGTTTCCTGTGACGAACTGGCCGCAGTGCTCGGCAAGCAGCCGACTGTGATCGTCGACTGCCGCCATGACCTGCGCGATCCGCAGGCCGGTGAGCGCGCCTATCTGGCCAGCCACCTGCCCGGTGCAGTGTTCGCCCATCTCGACCGCGACCTGTCGGACCTGGCGCGCACCGGCCGCGGCCGGCACCCGTTGCCCGAGGCCGATGCGCTGTGCGCCCGCCTCGGCCGCTGGGGCATCTCGCGTAGCACCCAGGTCGTGGTCTACGACTCGGCCGATGGTGCCTACGCATCGCGGCTGTGGTGGCTGCTGCGCCTGCTCGGTCACGAAAAGGTGGCCGTGCTCGACGGCGGGTTCGCCGCCTGGGCTGGCCAGGGCCTGCCGCTGGAGAAGAGCATCCCGCGTCCCAAGCCGGCCGGCTATACCGGCCGCTATGACGTCAAGCAGGTCGCGACCATCGCGGTGATCGCAGCCCGCGGCGCGGTCGGCGGCGGAGCGCCGCTGATCGACGCCCGCGCGCCGGAGCGCTATCGCGGCGAGGTCGAGCCGATCGACGCCGTGGCCGGGCATATTCCGGGCGCGATCAACCGCCACTATGCGCAGAACCTCGACGTCACGGGCCGCTTCAAGCCGGCTGGTCTGCTGGCTACCGAGTTCCGCTCTCTGATCGGTGCAGCCTCGCCGGCCGAGATCATCCACATGTGTGGCTCGGGCGTGACTGCCTGCCACAACCTGCTGGCGATGGAACACGCCGGGCTCAAGGGCTCGCGGGTGTATGCCGGCTCGTGGAGCGAGTGGTCCAGCGATCCCTCGCGCCCGGTAGCCCGTGGCGAGCCGCCCAAGCCGCGCCCGCGCGAGGCCGGTCAGCCGGCCTGAGGCAGTCGCAAGGCGCCTACTTGGGCGCCTTGAGCCGGGCTACCAGGGCTCCCAGCACCTGCTGCGTCTCTTCCTCGAACCAGGCGTCAAGGAACGGCGTGAGATCGACCTCGCCCGGCAGGCCGATGGCCCGGCGCAGTTCGGCCCTGGCAAGTTCGCGGGTGCGCAGCATCGCCGACCTCGGCAGGGCCAGATGCTTGCCGAGGAACTCGCATGCCGCTGCAACGACCTGTTCAGGGGCGGCCAGTTCATCAACCAGGCCGATGCGCATCGCTGCATCGGATTCGAGCATGGCGCCGGCCACAAGCAGGCGCTCGGCCCGGTAGTCGCCGATCAGTCGGCGCAGTGCGGCCTGGATCGGGTCGGGCACCACCAGGCCAACCTGCACCTCGTTCAGGCCGATGCGGAAGCTGCCCTCCGCCATCACCCGGTAATCGCAGAACAGGGCCATCACCGCGCCGCCGGCCGGGCTGTGGCCGGTGATCGCCGCGGCCACCGGCACCGGGCAGTGCGCCAGGGTCGAGCACACGGCGAAGAACTCACGCCATGCCGACTCCAGCGCCGGTCGATCGACGCTCATGAGGTAGGGCACATCAAGGCCGGCCGAGAACATGCCCGGGGCACCCGAGAAGACGATGCCCTGGGCGCCATCGGCGACCGCCTGATCGATGCCGTGGCGGATCGCCTGCAGCAGTTCGGGATTGAGTGCGTTGACCGGCGGGCGCGCCATGCGCAGCTCGTGGATGCCGCCGGCGTGGGACTGGGTCTGGATCATTCGCGGGTCCTTCGGGAGTATTTCCAGAGCGTAGCCGATCCGGCACCGCGAGGCGCTTCACCTTGGATCATGGAAGGTCGGGCGACAATGCGACTTGATTCCCTTGCCGAGACCCGACCATGCATCGATCGCTGATCCTCACCTTCCTGCTGGGCCTGTGCCCGCTCGCCCAGGCCGCCACGGTCGAGGCTGAAGCTGCGTGGATCCGTGCCGCGCCGCCGACCGCGAAGATGCTGGCCGGCTACGTGGTGCTACATAACCGTGGCAGCGAATCGGTGGCCCTGGTCGGCGCCGCCAGCGAGCGCTTCGGCATGGCCGAGGTTCACGAGACGATCGAAGTCGACGGCATGGCGAGGATGCGCGAAGTGCCGCGCATCGAGCTGGCGCCAGGCGCCTCGGCGGCGCTCGAGCCAGGCGGACGGCACCTGATGCTGATGCGTCCCGCCAGCGTGCCAGCAGAAGGCGAGCAGGTGCGCATCCTGCTCAAGCTCTCCGACGGCAGCGAACTGCCGGTGCTGTTCGAGGTCTCGCGCAGCGCCCCCGGCGTCGCTGACGGCGAGGACGAGAGCACGGACCACGAGGGCCATGCGCATCATTGATCAGCGTTTGCCAGTGCAGCCTGTGGCCGCCTGATGCCGGGTCGGCTGGGCGGTTGCGCGGCTGCGCGGCTGCGCTGCGGTTCGCGGTAACGGTGTGTCGATAAACTGAGGTGCCGGCCTTAAGCGCCGGCGCCTTCGGCATGACGGCGCACCGCTTCGGGCAGGGCAGCGCCCTTGCCGCTGGCAGCGTCGACCCAGACCATCACCGTGCTGCCTTCGCTGTACACCGCGCTGGCATCGCCCGCTGACCCGATCCGATGGCCAAGGGTCAGGCTGCTTTGCCCGACGCGCAGCGCGCGCAGTTCGATGCGCAGGGTTTCCGGCCACGGAATCGGCCTGCGGAACTGCAGTTCGGCTGCGGCCAGAACCGGGGCGCAGGTTTCGCTAAGCCATGGTCCGTCCAGCGACTCCAGCCAGCGCAGCCGGGCTTCCTCGAGGTAGGTGAGGAAGGTCGCGTTGTTGACGTGGTTGAAGGCGTCGAGATCACGCCAGCGCACCGCGAAGTCGATCACGAAAAGCGCCGGCGTGAAGTTTGCGGCCGGCGCTGCGCTCGGTGAGGCCTTTGCGGCCGAGGGCGCTGCCGATCCGGTTTCCGACTTCGAACCCGACTTGGATCGGCTGCTGCGCTTGCGCGCGGGCTTGGCAGCTTGGGTTGCTGCGCGCTTTGCTTCGCCCGCGGTTTCGTCGCTACGTTCGGAGTCACTCATGCCTGCTTCCGCGTTTTGCCCGGGGGGCGCTTGCTGCGCTTGGTGGCGGCCGGCTTGTCCGCCGCAGCCTTCTTGCTGTCCGGGGCCAGCAGTCGGGCGAGGAACTGGCCAGTGTGCGAGTGCGCGCTCGCGGCGATCTGCTCCGGCGTGCCGCTGGCAATGATCTGTCCACCGCGATGGCCGCCCTCGGGGCCGAGGTCCACCACCCAGTCGGCGGTCTTGATCACGTCCAGATTGTGCTCGATCACCACCACCGTGCTGCCGGCGTCGCGCAGCCGGTGCAGCACGCCGAGCAGCTGCTCGATGTCGTGGAAGTGCAGGCCGGTGGTTGGCTCGTCGAGGATGTACAGGGTGCGACCGGTGTCGCGCTTGGACAGCTCGCGGGAGAGCTTGACCCGCTGCGCCTCACCGCCGGACAGGGTGGTCGCCGACTGGCCGAGCTTGATGTAGGACAGGCCGACTTCCATCAGCGTCTGCAGCTTGCGGGCAATCGTCGGCACCGGCTCGAACAGGGCCAGGGCGTCCTCGACGGTCATCTCCAGCACGTCGCGAATGGTATGACCCTTGTAGGTGATCTCCAGCGTCTCGCGGTTGTAGCGTTTGCCGTGGCAGACATCGCAAGGCACGTAGACATCCGGCAGGAAATGCATCTCCACCTTGATCATGCCGTCGCCCTGGCAGGCCTCGCAGCGGCCGCCCTTGACGTTGAAGCTGAAGCGTCCCGGCTGATACCCGCGGGCGCGCGACTCCGGGACCTGAGCAAACAGCTCGCGCAGCGGGGTGAACAGGCCGGTATAGGTCGCCGGGTTGCTGCGCGGGGTGCGCCCGATCGGGCTCTGGTCGATGTCGACCACCTTGTCGAACAACGCCAGCCCCTCGACGCTGCGATACGGTGCCGGCTGCGTGCTCGCGCCATTGAGTTCGGCGGCGATCAGCCGGAACAGGGTGTCATTGATCAGGGTCGACTTGCCTGATCCTGACACCCCGGTGATGCAGACAAACAAACCGGCCGGAATATCCAGATCGACATCCTGCAGGTTGTTGCCGTGCGCGCCGCGCAGCCGGAGCACCCGCTCCGGATCGATCGGCTGGCGCTTGGACGGCACCGAGATGCCGCGCCGCCCGGACAGGTATTGCCCGGTGAGTGAGCGCTCGGCGCCGAGGATGTCCGCGAGCTGGCCCTGAGCCACGATCTCACCGCCATGCACGCCCGCGCCAGGGCCGATATCGAGGATATGGTCGGCAAGGCGGATGGCGTCCTCATCGTGCTCGACGACGATCACCGTGTTGCCCAGATCGCGCAGGCGGGTGAGGGTACCTAGCAGGCGCTCGTTATCGCGCTGGTGCAGGCCGATCGATGGCTCGTCGAGTACATACATCACGCCGACCAGGCCGGCGCCGATCTGCGAGGCAAGCCGGATGCGCTGGGCCTCGCCACCGGACAGCGAGTCGGCCTTGCGATTCAGGGTCAGGTAGTCGAGCCCGACGTCGACCAGAAAGCGCAGCCGCTCGCGGATCTCCTTGACGATCTTGACCGCGATCTCGCCGCGCCAGCCGTCCAGCTTGAGCTGCTCGAAGCGCGTCAGGCAGGCGTCGATCGGCAGCGCGGTGACCGCCGGCAGGTTGTGCCCATCGACGAACACGTGGCGCGCGCTGCGGTTGAGCCGCTGGCCCTGACATTCCGGGCAGGGCCGCTCGCTGATGTAGCGCGACAGCTCCTCGCGGACCATCGAGGACTCGGTCTCCCGGTAGCGCCGCTGCAAGTTCGGAATGATCCCCTCGAAGGCGTGCTTGCGCTGCGCCCGGCTGCCGGACTCGGTCAGGTAGTGGAAGCTGATCGGCTCGCCGCCGCTGCCATGCAGCACCGCATGCTGGACAGTCTCCGGCAGCTCGCTCCAGGGCGTGTCGACATCGAATCCGTAGTGCCTGGAAAGCGAGAGGATCAGCTGGAAGTAGTAAACGTTGCGCCGGTCCCAGCCGCGCACGGCGCCGCCGGCCAGGCTGCTGTTGGGCTGGGTGACCACCCGCTTGGGGTCGAAGAACTGGCTGACGCCCAGGCCATCGCAGCTGCCGCAGGCGCCGATCGGGCTGTTGAAGGAGAACAGCCGGGGTTCGAGTTCGAGCAGGGCGTAGTCGCAGACCGGGCAGGAGTAGCGCTGCGAGAACAGCTGCTCTTCGGCGTCGGGATCGTCCATGTCGACCACCCGGACCAGCCCATCGCCGAGCTTGAGGCTGGTCTCGAAGGACTCGGCCAGACGCTGCTTGAGGTCGGGCCGCGGGCGGAAGCGGTCGATCACCGCCTCGATGGTGTGTTTCTGGCGCAGGGCCAGCTTCGGCACATCATCGAGTTCCACCACCTTGCCGTTGACCCGCGCGCGCACCAGGCCCTGGGCGCGCAGCTGATCGAAGACCTGCAGATGCTCGCCCTTGCGCTCGCGGATGATCGGGGCGAGCAGCATGTAGCGATGCTCGGGATCCAGGGCCAAGGTGGCATCGACCATCTGGCTGATGGTCTGCGCTTCCAGCGGATGGTCGTGGTCCGGGCAGCGCGGCGTGCCGACCCGGGCGTACAGCAGGCGCAGGTAGTCGTAGACCTCGGTGATGGTGCCGACCGTCGAGCGCGGGTTGTGCGAGGTCGACTTCTGCTCGATCGAGATCGCCGGAGACAGCCCCTCGATGTGGTCGACGTCGGGCTTCTCCATCATCGACAGGAACTGCCGGGCGTAGGAGGACAGCGATTCGACATAGCGCCGCTGGCCCTCGGCGTAGATGGTGTCGAAAGCGAGCGAGGACTTGCCCGAGCCGGACAAACCGGTGACCACGATCAGCCGATCGCGCGGCAGGTCGATGTCGAGATTCTTCAGATTGTGCGTCCGGGCGCCGCGGATGCGGATGCTGTCCATGCGATGGGTTTCGATCAGGGCAAGCCCGCTAGTCTAGCGAGGGGCACGTTGGCACCGGGTGACCGGTCGGTCTGCGGCGGTGGAAATACTGCAGGGATGCGCCAGCTCAGCGCGGCAGGGTGTCCTGCAGCCAGCGCTTCAGCATGTGCTTCTCATAGCGCAGCGGGTCGCGGTCATTGCCCGGCGAGCCGGTTTGAAAGCCAAGGTCACGCAGCGACTCCTCGCCTTCGCGCAGCACCTCGCCGCCGGCGTCGATCAGCTGCCAGCGAAAGCCCAGGCGCGGCGGATAGATCGGCTTGACGATCCGCACGTCGTAAAGCGAGAGGTTGGTGCCTGGCTCGTAGTCGCCGGCAAGATCGATCTCGGTGAACACGACCTGCAGGCGTTGCCCTGCGGACAGATGGGCCGGAGCGGTCTTCTCCAGATACTTGGCAAGTCCCTTGGTCACGTTCTCGCTGGCGCCCTTGCGGAAGGAATCATTGGTGCGCGCATCGCTGAACGATTCGGGCTTCTCGAAGTCGACCTGAACCAGGGCGCTATCCACCGCCGGCTGGGCCAGGGCCAGCATCGGCAGGGCAAGACAGAGCAGAAACATCGGTGACTTGAACATGGCGACTCCGGAAGGTGGCGCGGATCAGAGCCGAAGATAGCGCCGGCGATGGCAAGCGCGACTGAACGCCGGCAAGGTGGTCGCCACGCGGGGCGCTCGCCAGCATTGACCGCGTCGACGGGCATGGCTATCATTCGCGGTCCTTCCGTCCGGCTTTGGCTGCGACCGGGAGGGGTTATCAGAAGAACTACAGAGGAAAGTCATGTACGCAGTCATGGTTACCGGCGGCAAGCAGTACCGCGTGATGAAGGGTGAGACCCTCCGCGTCGAGAAGCTTGAGCTCGCCGAAGGCAGCACGGTCGACTTCGACCAGGTCCTGATGATCGGCGACGGCGACAAGGTCACCGTCGGCGCACCGCTGGTCGATGGCGCCAAGGTCTCGGCCTCGATCAAGGCCCACGGTCGTCACGACAAGGTCCGGATCGTCAAGTTCCGTCGCCGCAAGCACCACCGCAAGCAGGCTGGCCATCGCCAGCACTACACCGAAATCGAAATCACCGGCATCAGCGCCTGAGCGCACGCCCACTAGCCTGGAGCACGAGTCATGGCACATAAAAAGGCAGGCGGCAGTACCCGTAACGGCCGCGATTCCAACCCCAAGTACCTCGGCGTCAAGATCTTCGGCGGTCAGGCCGTTGAAGCCGGGAACATCATCGTCCGTCAGCGCGGCACCCAGTTCCATCCGGGTAGCGGCGTTGGTCTGGGCCGCGATCACACCCTGTTTGCCCTGGTGGACGGCACCGTCCAGTTCGCGGTGAAGGGTCCGAAGAGTCGCCGCACGGTGAGTGTCAGCGCAGCCGACTGACCCCAGCCAGCGACGCGCGCAGAAGCCCCGCCGCGTGCGGGGTTTTTGTTTTGCGGCCGCCTGTGGCGGCCGCGTGATTGGTGATTCGCCAAGAGCGGAAGCCCGCCACATCCACGCCATTGTCCCGTCACAGGCGATCAGAATCCCCCCGGGCCGCTCCGTTAGACTCGTAACGCCCAAGGTCGCCGCGCCGCGCCTTTCCGAATCACCCATCACGAATCACCCATCACGGCCCTGACCCATGAAACTCGTCGACGAAGCAGACATCCGCGTGAACGCCGGCAACGGCGGCAATGGCTGCGCCAGCTTCCGGCGCGAGAAGTTCATCCCGCTGGGTGGCCCGGACGGCGGTGACGGCGGCGATGGTGGTTCGGTCTGGCTGGTCGCCGACGAGAACCTGAATACGCTGGTCGACTTCCGCCATCAGCGCCAGTTCCGCGCCCAGCGCGGCGAGAACGGCATGAGCCGGCAGATGTATGGCAAGAAGGGCGAGGACACCGAGATCCGCGTGCCGGTCGGCACCGTGATCACCCAGATCGAGAACGAAGAGATCATGGGCGACCTGACCGAACACGGTCAGCGCCTCAAGGTGGCGCAGGGCGGCCGCGGTGGCCTTGGCAACATCCATTTCAAGACCTCGACCAACCGCGCCCCGCGCAAGGCGACGCCGGGCACGCCGGGTGAAGAGCGCGAGTTGCGCCTGGAGCTGAAGCTGCTGGCCGATGTCGGCCTGCTGGGCTTTCCGAACGCTGGCAAAAGCACCTTCATCCGCGCCGTCTCCGCGGCGACGCCGAAGGTCGCCGACTATCCGTTCACCACCCTGTATCCGAACCTTGGCGTGGTCCGGGTCGAGCAGCATCGCAGCTTCGTGGTCGCCGACATCCCGGGCCTGATTCCGGGCGCGGCGGAGGGAGCGGGCCTTGGCATCACCTTCCTCAAGCACGTGCAGCGCAATCGGCTGCTGCTGCACATCGTTGACGCGGCGCCGCTGGAAGAGGGTGTGGACCCGGTCGAGCAGGTCCGCGCCATCCAGGAGGAGCTGGCCAAATTCGACCCGGAACTGCTGGAACGGCCGCGCTGGCTGCTGCTCAACAAGCTCGATCTGGTTCCCGAAGACGAGCGCGAGGCGCGCGTGGCGCAGATCCTCGGCGATCTCGACTGGCAGTCACCCTGGTTCGCGATCTCGGCGATCAGCCGCGAAGGCACCGAGCGGGTCTGCCAGGAAGTGATGAAGGCGCTCGACGCCCAGCGCGAAGCGGAACAGGAAGCCGCGGAGCAGGACGGCGATGCCGACGGCGCATCGCGCTGAGCCCGGCGCGGCGCTCGCGTTCATCTCGCAGTCGCGCGACGCCAGGGCCGCTGATAACTCGATCCGGCCCGGTCCGACTTGCGGGCGAGTGCTGCCCACATTGAAAAAAACGTCTGGGACAGAAACGAAAAAGCCGGCTTGCGCCGGCTTGATCGATGGTCCCGTCGTTGGCCGCTTAGCCGATTGCGCGGATGCGCGCGGTGAGGCGGCTCTTGTGGCGAGCGGCCTTGTTCTTGTGGATCAGACCGCGCGAAGCGAAGCGGTCGAGAATCGGCTGGGCGGTGTTGAACGCCTCGGTCGCGGCAGCGGCGTCGTTGGCGTCGATGGCCTTGATGACCTTCTTCACGGCGGTGCGCAGCATCGAGCGCTGGGCGACATTGCGGGCGTTGCGGACGACAGTCTGCTTGGCGCGCTTTTTGGCGGATTTGATATTGGCCAAGGGGTTGCTCCTGAAATGGGGTCGACGGGACCGGATAAAGACCGCGCATTATGCCTAGCACGCAGGGCGAAAACAACAGTGCGCATGAACTTGTCTAAGCCGGGCAGGGCAGGGCAATGAGTCGCCTGGCGCGCGCCAGCGCGGTGTTCGGTTCGATGACCCTGCTCTCGCGGATTGCCGGTCTGGTCCGCGACTGGCTGCAGGCGGTCACCTTCGGCG
This sequence comes from uncultured Lysobacter sp., assembly GCA_964350895.1. GTDB lineage: Bacteria > Pseudomonadota > Gammaproteobacteria > Xanthomonadales > Xanthomonadaceae > Pseudomarimonas. The sequence continues at coordinate 12,964 of CAYGMG010000023.1, read as the reverse complement.
CTGGCCCGGCGGTCAGCGCCTTCGTCGTGGCCTATCGCATCCCCAACTATCTGCGGCGGATCTTTGCCGAGGGCTCGTTCTCTTCGGCCTTCGTGCCGGTGCTCTCCGAGCTGCGCGAAAAGGGCGACCAGGCGGCCATCCAGGACTTCCTCGACCATGTCGCCGGCGCCTTGCTTGCCGCGGTGGTCCTGGTGACTGCGCTGGGCTGGTTGGCGGCGCCGTGGATCGCCCGCGGCTTTCTCGCCTTCGCCAGCGGCGACAACGCGATCCCGGTCGAGCTGACCGCCGACATGCTGCGGATCACCTTTCCCTATCTGGTGTTCATTTCGATGACCGCGCTGGCCGGCGGGGTGCTCAACAGCTTCCGCCATTTCGGCTTGCCGGCCTTTGCACCGGTGCTGCACAACCTGTCGGTGATCGCCGCCATCCTGTTTGCCGGCAGCTGGTTCGCGGTGCCGGAGAAAGCGCTGGCCTGGGGCGTGTGTCTGGCCGGCCTGCTGCAGGCGATGCTGCTGTGGCCGGCCCTGGCCCGCCTCGGCCTGCGCCCGCGACTGCGCCTGAGCCCACGGCATCCGGGCGTGCTGCGGGTGTTCCGGCTCATGTTGCCGACCCTGTTCTCCTCGTCGGTGGCGCAGTTCAACCTTCTGGTGGGGACCATGGCCGCTTCCTTGCTGGTGGCCTCGGCGCAGAGCTGGCTGTACTACTCGGATCGCCTCGTTGAGCTGCCGCTCGGCCTGTTCGGGGTCGCCATCGGCACGGTGATCCTGCCGCACCTGGCCGGCAAGCATGCGCGGGCCGATGATGCCGGCTATGCGGCCAGTCTTGACTGGGGACTGCGCGCGGTGCTTCTGGTCGCCCTGCCGGCTGCGGTCGGACTGGGCGTGCTGGCAGCACCGATCTGCGCCACCTTGTTCAACTACGGTGCGTTCGCCGCGAAGGACACCGCGATGACCGCGGTGGCAGTCAGCGCGATGAGCATCGGCATCCCCGGCTTCATGCTCAGCAAGGTGCTGCTCGCCGGCTTCTTCTCGCGCCAGGACACGGTCACGCCGATGCGGGTGGCGATCGTCACCGTGCTGATAAATATCGTCCTGATCGTCGCCCTGGTCTGGCCGCTGTGGCGGGCCGGACATCCGGCAGCGCACGCCGGCATCGCCCTGGCTACCGCCCTGGCCGGCATCGCCAACGCCCTGCTGCTGGCGCGCGGCCTGCGCCGCCGCGGGCTGCTGCGGCTGCAGCCCGGCTGGCCTGGCTACCTGCTGCGACTGCTCTGCGCGGTGCTGGTCATGGGGCTGCTGGTGTTCTGGCTGCAAGCCGAAGCCGGTGACTGGGATTCGCTGCCGGCCTGGCGCCGCGTGACCAGCCTCGGCGTGGTGATCGGTGCCGGAGGCGCGGCCTATGCCGGGGTGCTGCTGGTCCTGGGCCTGCGTCCGCGCCACCTGCGCGAACCGGCATAGCCGCTATACTTGCGCCAATGAGCAGGCTGGTTCGGGACGTCGAAGGCGCCCCCCTCGCAACGCAACGCAGCGTGGTCTGCATCGGCGCCTTCGATGGCCTGCACCTAGGGCATCAGGCGCTGGTGCGGCATACGCTGGCGCGTGCCCGTTCCCTTGGCGCGCTGGCCGGGGTGATCAGTTTCGACCCGCTGCCGCGCGAGTTCTTCCTTGGCGATGCCGCACCGCCGCGCATCGCCTCGGCGCGTGACCGTTTCGAACGGCTGCGTACCATGGGCGTCGATCTGGTTGGCCTGCTGCGCTTTGATGCGGCGATGGCCGCGATGCCGGCAGAAGACTTTGTGACCCAGGTCCTGGTCGATCGCTGGCGGGTTGTCGAGGTCTGGGTTGGCGACGACTTCCGCTTTGGTCACCGGCGGCGCGGTGATCTGGCCATGTTGCAGGCGCTGGGTGAGCGGCTGGACTTCCGCGCCCAGGCGATCGAGACCCACGCCTTCGATGGCCAGCGGGTATCCAGCTCGGCAGTGCGCGCGGCCCTGGCCGAAGGCGATTTCGCCACCGCCAGCCGTCTGCTGGGACGGGCCTACAGCATCGCCGGCAAGGTGGTGCGTGGCCGACAGCTCGGGCGCACGCTTGGCTATCCGACCGCCAACCAGCGGCTGGAGGGCGTGCGTCCGGCGCTCAGCGGGATCTTCGCCACCCGCGTCCACGGTCTCGACGGCTCGCCCTGGCCGGCGGTCTCCAGCCTGGGAACGCGGCCAACCGTCGGCGGCGTCGAGCCGCTGCTCGAGACCCACCTGTTCGATTTCGATGGCGACCTTTACGGTCAGCGCATCGAAGTCGAGTTCGTTGCGCGGCTGCGCGACGAGCTGAAGTTCGATTCCTTGCCGGCGCTGACCGAGCAGATGCACCTCGATGCTGCCCAGGCGCGTCGCGTGCTCGCTGCCAGGTCGCCGGCTTCCCCGATCAATGTCGACCGGATACCCGCGTGAGCCACGACTACAAGCCAACCATCCACCTGCCCGCCACCGATTTCCCGATGCGCGGCGACCTGCCCAAGCGCGAGCCCGATGCGCTGGCGCGCTGGAAGCAGGACGGGCTGTATGAGCAGATCCAGGCGCGCACCGAAGGCAGGCCGCGCTATGTCCTGCATGACGGTCCGCCCTACGCCAATGGTGTGATCCATCTCGGCCACGCGGTCAACAAGATCCTCAAGGACGTAGCGGTCAAGTCGCGGTTGCTGTCGGGCTTCCAGGCTCCCTACATTCCGGGCTGGGACTGCCACGGCCTGCCGATTGAGCATGCGGTGGAGAAAAAGCACGGCAAGGTCGGCAGCAAGCTCGACGCCGCCGCGTTCCGCGCCAAATGCCGCGAGTACGCCGCCGAGCAGATTGCCCTGCAGAGCACCGACTTCCAGCGCCTTGGCGTGCTCGGCGACTGGGACAATCCCTATCGCACTATGGATTACCGCTTCGAGGCCGACATCGTCCGCTCGCTGGCCAAGATCTATGCTCGCGGCCACGTCACCCGCGGCTTCAAGCCGGTGCATTGGTGCTTCGACTGCGGCTCGGCGCTGGCCGAGGCCGAGATCGAGTACGCGGACAAGACCTCGAGCCAGGTCGACGTGGCCTACTACGCACGTGACGCTGCCGGGCTTGCGTCCCGGTTCGGCGTCGAGTTGGAGCAGGGCGCGCGGGTCGCAGTACCGATCTGGACCACCACCCCGTGGACCCTGCCGGCCAGCCTTGCCATCAGTATCGGCCCCGATCTCGACTATGTGCTGGTCGAGGGGCCGGCCACGGGTGATGGCCGCAGCCTGCTGGTGCTCGCCGAGGCCCTGGCCACGCAGGCACTGGCCCGCTACGGCGTTGAAGAGGTCAAGGTGCTGGGCCACGCCAAGGGCGCCGCACTTGAACATGTGCTTACCGCGCACCCGTTCTACGAGCGCGACATTCCGCTGATCCTCGGCGACCACGTATCCGCCGAGGACGGCACCGGCGCCGTGCACACCGCGCCAGGGCATGGCCAGGAAGACTTCGTGGTCAGCCGCCAGTACGGCCTGCTGGAGAAGTATTCGGCGGCCGAGATGAATCCGGTGGGCGGCAATGGCGTGTACCTGCCGGGCACGCCCCTGGTCGAGGGCCAGTTCATCTGGAAGGCCAATGAGTTCCTGATCGAGCTGCTGCGCGAGCGCGGCGTACTGTTGGCCAGCGCCACTTTGCAGCACAGTTATCCGCACTGCTGGCGGCACAAGACGCCGGTGGCCTTTCGCGCCACGCCGCAATGGTTCATCTCGATGGACCAGGCAGGGCTGCGCAGCGATGCGCTGGCGGCGATCGCCGCCATCGGCAAGGCCGGCGGCTGGTTCCCGGAATGGGGCGAGGCACGGATCCGTTCGATGATCGAAGGTCGCCCGGACTGGTGCATCTCGCGGCAGCGCACCTGGGGCGTGCCGATCGCGTTGTTCGTGCACAAGCTCAGCGGCGAGCCGCATCCACGTTCGGTGGAGCTGATGGAGCAAGTCGCCCAGCGCATCGAGCAGGGTGGGGTGGATGCCTGGTTCCAGCTCGATGCCGCGGAACTCCTCGGCGCCGAGGCCGTCGATTACGACAAGGTCAGCGACATCCTCGACGTCTGGCTGGATTCAGGCGTGACCCACGAAGCAGTGCTGGCGGCGCGCGGTCTTGGCAAGCCGGCCGACCTCTACCTCGAGGGCTCCGACCAGCACCGCGGCTGGTTCCAGAGCTCGCTGCTGACCGGCGTCGCCATCGACGGCGTGGCGCCGTACAAGCAGGTTCTTACCCATGGTTTCACCGTGGATGAGAAGGGCCGCAAGATGTCCAAGTCGCTGGGCAACGTGGTCTCGCCGCAGGACGTGATCAAGACCATGGGCGCCGACATCCTGCGCCTGTGGATCGCTTCCACCGACTACTGCTACGAGATGTCGCTGTCGCAGGAGATCCTCAAGCGCAGCGCCGACCTGTACCGGCGCATCCGCAACACCTTCCGCTTCCTGCTCGGCAACCTGCACGGCTTCGAGCCGAAGCAGCACAAGGTGCACCTCGACGACATGGTGCTCCTTGATCGTTGGGCGGTGGCCCGCGCGCATGCGCTGCAGCAGGAGATCCTGGCCTGCTACCAGCGCTATGACTTCGCCGGCGTGGTCCAGCGGCTCGGAAACTACTGCAGCGTCGAGCTCGGCTCGCTGTATCTGGACGTGACCAAGGACCGGCTCTACACCACGCCGGAGAATTCCCGAAGCCGGCGCTCGGCGCAGACCGCGATGTTCCACATCGCCCAGGCCCTGGTGCGCTGGATGGCACCGATCCTCAGTTTCACCGCCGATGAGGCGTTTGCCTATCTGCCCGGCGAGAAAGAGGACAACCTGCTGTTCGGCACCTGGTACGAAGGGCTGGCGCCGCTGCCGGCTGACGCGGTGCTGGGCATCACGCACATGCAGCAGATCCTGGCCCTGCGCGAGGCGGCTACCCGGGTCATGGAGCCGATGCGCGCCGCCGGCACGCTGGGCGCATCGCTGGCTGCCGAGGTGGATCTCTACGTGGATGAATCGATGCGCACCTGGCTCGAGCCGCTGGCCGAGGAGCTGCGCTTCCTGTTCATCACTTCCGAAGTGCGCCTGCAGCCGCTCCGCGATCGGCCGGCCGGCGCGCAGCGTGCCGAAGGGATGGAGGCCTACGTGACCGCGCTGGCCTCGCCGCATCCCAAGTGCGTGCGCTGCTGGCACCATCGCGCCGATGTCGGTACCCATCTGGATGCCGAGGACCCGGCGCGCAATCACCCTGAGCTGTGCGGCCGCTGCGTCGACAACGTGGTCGGCTTCGGCGAGACGCGGAAATGGTTCTGATCAGGTTGCCCGATTGCCGATTCACGGCCTGCGGCGAGGCCGTCGCCGTGCTGCGGCGCTTTCACGTCGTGGCGTGCTCCCTGCCGAAGGATCGCGCGCCATGAGCGCGCCTCGTCCGAATGCCGCGATCTGGCTGCTGCTGTCTGCCTTGATCATCGCTCTCGACCTGTGGACCAAGCAGCTGGCGCTCGATCATCTGGTCTACGGCCAGCCGGTGGCCTTCATCGATGGGTTCTGGAACTGGACCCTGGCCTACAACACCGGCGCCGCCTTCAGCTTTCTGAGCGAGGCATCCGGGTGGCAGCGCTGGTTCTTCGCCGCGCTGGCCATCGGCATCAGCGGGTTGCTGACGGTCTGGCTGCTGCGCACGCCGCGCGCCGACTGGCGCAACGCGCTGCCGTTCGCCCTGATCATCGGCGGCGCGCTGGGCAACCTGGTCGACCGGCTGCGCTTTGGCCACGTGGTCGACTTCATCGATTGGTACTGGCGTGGCTATCACTGGCCCGCGTTCAATATCGCTGACTCGGCCATCGTCGGCGGTGCCATCGCACTGATCGTCTTTGGCTTCGGCCAGCGGCCCAAGGAGGGCTGAGATGGACATCATCCTTGCCAACCCGCGCGGCTTCTGTGCCGGCGTCGATCGCGCGATCGAGATCGTGAACCGTGCCCTGGAGCTGTTCGGTGGGCCGATCCACGTCCGCCACGAGGTGGTCCACAACCGCTTCGTGGTCGAGGACCTGCGCGCGCGCGGCGCGATCTTTGTCGAGGAACTCGACGAAGTGCCCGACGGGGCCACGGTGATCTTCAGCGCGCACGGTGTCTCGCAAGCGGTCAGGAACGAGGCCGACGCGCGTGGCCTCAAGGTGTTCGACGCCACCTGTCCGCTGGTCACCAAGGTGCATATGGAAGTGGTCCGTCACTGCCGCGCCGGCCGCGACGTGGTGTTGATCGGCCATGCCGGGCATCCCGAGGTCGAGGGCACCATGGGGCAGTGGTTGCGCGATGGCGCGCGCGGCGCGATCTACCTGGTCGAGTCGGTCGCCGATGTGGCAACACTCGAAGTCGGCCAGCCGGAAAACCTCGCCTTCACCACCCAGACCACGCTCTCGGTGGACGACACCCTGGACATCATCGGTGCGCTGCGTGAGCGCTTCCCCGCCATCCAGGGGCCGCGCAAGGATGACATCTGCTATGCCACCCAGAATCGCCAGGATGCGGTGCGCGAGCTGGCCGGGCAGTGCGATCTGGTGCTGGTGGTCGGGTCGGTGAACAGCTCCAACTCCAATCGCCTGCGCGAGCTCGCCGAGAAACAGGGCGCGGCGGCCTACCTCATCGATGGCGCCGAACACATCGATCCTGCTTGGCTCGCCGGCAGGACGGCGGTCGGCGTGACCGCTGGCGCCTCGGCCCCCGAGGTCCTGGTGCAGGGCGTGATCGCCCGCGTCCGTGAGCTCGGCGGCGGCGAAGTGCGGCATATGCGCGGCGAGCCGGAGAACATGACCTTTGCCCTGCCGCGCGAACTGCGTATCCCGGTGGTGCTGAGCGAGTAAGCGCAAAATTAGGCTTGCGCGTTCAGCGCCGTCTGCGTATCATTCGTGGCTCGCTGCTGCGGGGTGGAGCAGTCTGGCAGCTCGTCGGGCTCATAACCCGAAGGTCGCAGGTTCAAATCCTGCCCCCGCTACCAGTTTTGGTTCTGGAAGAGCCTCTTCGAGAGGCTCTTTCCTTTTCCAGCCTTAGGGCCGGAAGCCAACCTGGGTTTTCAAAAGGGGCCGCGAGGCCCTTTTTTTTGGGCGCGTTTTCTGTCCGGTGCGCGCTACACGCTCGATTCTGGCGGGCGTTTCGTCCTTCAAAACAAGAGGTTTCACCGCAACCGATGGCCAACCGCGTTGAACAACTCGGCGAACTTCTCGGCCCGGCGATTGCCGAGCTGGGTGGCGGTCTGTCCCTGTGGGGCATTGAGTTCGTGCCGGGCACGCGGCAGGCCATGCTGCGGATCTATATCGATGTTGAAGGCCGGCATGTCGGGATCGAGGATTGCGAAAAGGTGAGCCGGGAGATCAGCGCCCTGCTCGACATCAATGATCCGATTCCGGGCAACTACAACCTTGAGGTCTCCTCGCCGGGCATGGACCGGCCGCTGTTCGAGGTGGCGCACTACGCGCGTTTCGTCGGCGAGCAGGCCAAGCTGGCCCTGCTGGTCCCGGTCGAGGGCCGGCGCCGGCTGAGTGGACGAATCGTTGGCGTGGAAGGCGACGCCGTGGTCATCGCTGACGAGTCCGCGGAGATCCGCGTGCCGATCGGCAATGTGCAGAAAGGGCGGCTGGTGCCGCAGTTCGATTCTCCGGACAAGAAGCCGCCGCGCCCCCGGCGCGGTGACAAGGCCGCGGCGGACGACGCCGCATCCCAGGACTGACACAACGCGACGCCGTGGGCGCGCTGGAGCTTGAGCGATGAGCAAGGAAATGTTGATGGTGGTGGAGGCGGTCGCCAATGAAAAAGGCGTCGCCCGCAACGTGATCATCGAGGCCATGGAGGCCGCGCTGGCTTCGGCGGCGCGCAAGCGCTATCCGGAAGAAGACACCGTGATGCGCGTGCAGATCAACTCCAAGGACGGCAGCTACGAGACCTTCCGCCGCTGGGAGATCGTCGCCGACGACGTGGTGATGGAGTCCCCCGATCGGCAGATCCGCCTGATGGACGTGGTCGACGACAATCCCGAGGCGCAAGTCGGTGAGTTCGTCGAGGAGCAGGTCGAGAACGCCGAGTTCGGCCGCATCGCCGCCCAAGCCGCCAAGCAGGTCATCGTGCAGCGCGTCCGCGAAGCCGAGCGCGCCCTGGTGGTCGATGCCTACAAGGACCGTGTCGGCGAGCTGATCACCGGCATCGTCAAGCGCGTCGAGCGCGGCAATGTCTATGTCGACCTCGGCGGCAACGCCGAAGCCTTCATTCCCAAGGACAAGGCCATTCCGCGCGACGTGATGCGCGCCGGCGACCGCGTCCGCGGTTACCTCTACGACGTGCGCGCCGAAGTGCGTGGGCCGCAGCTGTTCATGTCGCGCACCGCGCCCGAGTTCATGATCGAGCTGTTCAAGCTCGAGGTGCCGGAAGTTGGCCAGGGCCTGGTCGAGATCAAGGCCGCAGCGCGAGATCCGGGCGACCGCGCCAAGATCGCCGTGCTCGCCCACGATCACCGCACCGATCCGATCGGCGCCTGCATCGGCATGCGCGGCTCGCGCGTCCAGGCGGTGTCCAACGAGCTCAACGGCGAGCGCATCGACATCGTGCTGTGGAGCGACAACCCGGCGCAGTTCGTGATCAACGGCATGGCCCCGGCCGAGGTGCAGTCGATCATCGTCGACGAAGAGCGCCACTCGATGGATATCGCGGTCGCCGAGGATCGTCTGGCCCAGGCGATCGGCAAAGGCGGCCAGAACGTGCGCCTGGCCAGCAAGCTGACCGGATGGCAGCTCAACGTGATGACCCAGGACCAGATCAGCGCCAAGAGCGAGTCCGAGCAGGCCACCGCGCGCCAGCTGTTCCAGGACAAGCTGGAAGTCGACGAGGAAATCGCCGGCATCCTGGTCGCCGAGGGCTTCTCCACGGTCGAGGAAATCGCCTACGTGCCGGCCGGCGAGCTGCTTGCGGTCGAAGGCTTCGACGAGGACATCGTCGAGGAGCTGCGCGCCCGCGCCCGCGATGCCCTGCTCAACGAAGCGCTGGCGGTCGAGGAAGAGATCGAAGAGCACAAGCCAGGCCAGGACCTGCTGGGTCTCGAAGGCATGACCGACGGTATCGCCTATGCGCTGGCCGCGCGTGGCGTGCAGAGCCGCGAGGATCTCGCCGAGCTGGCAGCCGACGAGATCACCGATATCGAGGGTGTCGACGAGGCGCTTGCCGCCGACCTCATCCTGGCCGCCCGGGCCGACGAGATCGCGCGACTGGAGCAGGCCGCCTCATAGCGGGGTGCAGCCTTTGGGCCGCGTAGGCGGTCGGGATAGAATGTCGTGTTTTCTCGGGCGCCCGCTGCGCCCCCGAACAGGAAGTCACATGTCCGAAGTAACGGTACGTTCACTCGCCAAGCTGGTCGGCACCCCGGTAGACAAGCTGCTCGAGCAGCTGGCGGAGGCCGGCATGAGCTTCGAGGGGCCGGATCAGGTGGTGACCCCGACCGAGAAGATGAAGCTTCTCGGGTTCCTGCGCCGTGCCCATGGCAAGGCCGAGGCGCCGGTGGAAGCCGCAGCGCCCAAGCAGATCACCCTGAAGCGGCGCAAGGTCCAGGAAATCACCGTCGCCGCCGGCAAGAGCAAGACCACGGTCGCCGTGGAAGTGCGCCAGAAGCGCACCTACGTAAAGCGCGAGCTGGTCGAAGAACAGGATGGCCAGCGCGCCGAGCGCGAGGAGGCCCAGCGCCTGCTCGCCGACTCCCAGCGCCGCAACGAGGCCGAAGAGGCCGCCCTGCGCGAAGCCGACCGCAAGCGCGAGGAAGAGGAAGCCAAGCGTCTGGCCGAGGAAGAGGCAGCGCGCAAGGCCCGCGAGGAAGAAGCCCAGCGCCAGCTGGCTGAGGACGCCGCACGGCTGGCCGCCATCGCTGCCCAGGCCGACGGCGTTCGCGCCGCACCCGTGGCTGGTCGTGCAGCGCCGGCCGAACCGCCGGCTCCGCCGCGTCGCGAGAACGACAAGCACCGCGCCCACAAGCCGGCCCGTGCCCATGTCCGTGAGGACGACAGCAGCAGCCGTTTCGCCAAGGGCGAGCTGCACCTGTCCAAGGCCATGGCCGCTCGTCGCGGCGCCGCGAGCAAGAAGCGCGGCCGGCCGGCCAAGGAGCAGTCGCGGCAGTCCGGCGGGCCGCACGGTTTCTCCCGTCCTACCGCGCCGATGACCCGCGAAGTCGCGATCGGTGACTCGATCCTGGTCACCGAGCTGGCGCAGAAGCTGGCGATGAAGGGCGGTGAAGTGGTCAAGGCGCTGTTCAAGATGGGCGTCATGGCGACCATCAACCAGGCCATCGACCATGACACTGCCGTGCTCGCCGTCGAGGAACTCGGCCATCGCGCCGTGCGCGCCAGCGACGACGATGCCGAGCAGGCGCTGATTGCGCACGCCGAGGCAGAGGGCGACAAGGTCGTCCGTCCGCCGGTGGTGACCATCATGGGCCACGTCGATCACGGCAAGACCTCGCTGCTCGACTACATCCGCAGCACCAAGGTCGCCTCCGGTGAGGCCGGCGGCATCACCCAGCACATCGGCGCCTACCATGTCGAAACCGAGCGCGGCGTCATCAGCTTCCTCGACACGCCGGGCCATGCCGCGTTCACCTCGATGCGCGCACGCGGCGCCAAGCTGACCGATATCGTGATCATCGTGGTCGCTGCCGACGACGGCGTCATGCCGCAGACCGCCGAGGCGGTGCAGCATGCCCGGGCCGCCGGCGTGCCGATCATTGTCGCGGTCAACAAGATGGACAAGTCCGGCGCCGACCCCGAGCACGTCAAGCAGGGATTGGTGAAGCTGGAAGTAGTGCCCGAGGAGTGGGGTGGTGATACCCCGTTCGTTCCGGTGTCGGCCAAGACCGGCATGGGCATCGATGCCCTGCTCGACGCGGTGTCGATCCAGGCTGAGGTCATGGAGCTTTCCGCCGTCGTCGAAGGCCGCGCCGCGGGCGTGGTGGTCGAGTCGACCTTGGACAAGGGCCGCGGTCCGGTGGCCACGGTGCTGGTTCAGCAGGGCACCCTGCAGAAGGGCGACTACGTTGTCTGTGGTACCCAGTACGGACGCGTCCGTGCGCTGTTCGATGAGGCCGGCAAGCAGGTGGATAGCGCTGGTCCGTCGATTCCTGTCGTCATGCTCGGCCTGTCCGGGGTGCCCGACGCGGGCGATGATTTCGTCGTGGTCGAGGACGAGCGCCTGGCCAAGGACGTCGCCCAGCAGCGTGAGACCAAGAAGCGCGAGTCGCGCCTGGTACGCCAGGCCGGCAACCGCATGGAAGACATCATGGCGCAGATGGGCCAGGGCGCCGAGCAGCAGCAGCTCAATCTGGTGGTCAAGGCCGACGTGCAGGGTTCGGTCGAGGCGCTGCGCGACTCGCTGACCGGGTTGTCCAACGAGCAGATCCGGATCAACGTGATCGCCTCGGGCGTGGGCGGTATCACCGAGTCCGATGCAACGCTGGCCGCCGCCTCCAAGGCGGTGGTGATCGGCTTCAACGTGCGTGCCGACGCCGCTGCGCGCCGGGTGATCGAGACCAATGGACTCGACCTGCGCTACTTCTCGATCATCTACGACGTGATCGACCAGGTGAAGCAGGTTGCCTCCGGCCTTCTGGGAGTGGAAATCCGCGAGGAGATCATCGGCACCGCCGAGGTTCGCGACGTGTTCCGCAGCTCGAAGTTCGGTGCGGTTGCCGGCTGCATGGTGGTCGAGGGCGTGGTCCGCCGGACCAAGCCGATCCGCGTGCTGCGCAACCAGACCGTGATCTTCCAGGGCGAACTGGAATCGCTGCGCCGCTTCAAGGAAATCGTCGACGAGGTGCGCAACGGCACCGAGTGCGGCATCGCGGTGAAGCAGTACAACGACGTCAAGCCCGGTGACCAGATCGAGTGCTACGAGCGCATCGAAGTCCAGCGGACCCTGTGAGTGCCATGAAGCGCAGCTTCCACCGCACCGACCGCGTTTCCGCCCAGCTCCGTCGGGAGCTGGGCGCCTTGGTGCACCACGCGGTGCGCGAGCACGGCCTGCCCTCGGTCAGCGTGTCCGACGTGGAAGTCTCGCGTGATCTGGCCCACGCCAAGGTGTTCGTGACCGCCCTGCAGGGCGAGCGTGCGGCTGAGGCCATTTCCGCCCTGCGTGAGCTGTCGCGTGAGTTGCGCTTCCAGCTGGGCCGCAGCGTACAGATGCGCCACGTTCCCGAGCTGCACTTCCATTACGACGATTCGGTCGACCGCGGCGAACGGATCGATGCCCTGCTGGCTGCCGATCACGCCGAGCCGGATCCGCAGGAAGACTGAGTGATGGCGCGCAGGCGCGGCGCCTCGCCGGCCTGGAAGGACGTCGACGGCATCCTGCTGCTCGACAAGCCATCCGGGATCAGCTCGAACAAGGCCCTGCAGCGGGTTCGGCATCTGTTCCGTGCCGCCAAGGGCGGCCACACCGGCTCCCTGGATCCGCTGGCTACCGGCCTGCTGCCGATTTGCTTCGGCGAGGCGACCAAGATCGCCGGACTGCTGCTCGGCTCGCACAAGGCGTATCGGGTCGAGGCCCGCCTTGGTCTGACCACCGATACCGATGATGCCGACGGCGAGGTGCTGCGCGAGCGGCCGGCGCCGCAACTCGAATTCAGTGATGTCGAGCCCTTGCTGGCGCCGCTGACCGGCCGCATCCTGCAGCGCCCTCCGGCCTATTCGGCACTCAAGCGGGAGGGCGTGCCGGCGTATCGCCGCGCTCGCGCCGGCGAGCAGGTCGAGCTGGCGCCGCGCGAGGTCGAGGTGCATGGCTTGCGCCTGCTGTCGCTGACCGGCTCGACGCTGCAGCTGGAGGTCGAGTGCGGCAGCGGAACCTATGTGCGCAGCCTGGTCCGCGATCTGGGCGAGGCGCTGGGCTGCGGCGCCCACGTGACTGCGCTGCGCCGGCTCTGGGTGGCGCCTTTCAT
>CAYGMG010000022.1:0-37606 GCA_964350895.1 uncultured Lysobacter sp. | reverse complement strand
TGCCAAGCCAAGGCCACGCATTGTGCTCGCCGGCGTCAACGGGCGGAACGCCGGCACTGCCGCCGCGACAAGACCGAAACGGCCTGTTCAGCGGCAAGCGAGCCCACGCATCGACGCGCTCGGCAGCAGATAGCGAGCACAACCAAGGCCGGGTCTCCCGACATCAGCAGTCCGACGCCACATCGCCCGCCGGAAACAGAAACAGGCGCCGTAGCGCCTGTCCGTGCTGGTGCCGATGAGAGGAGTCGAACCTCCGACCTACTGATTACGAATCGCTGGGACTCTCGAATCGGATCAGCAAGATATGGGGACGAATTGTCTACCGGATCAGCTTGTCGGCGGCGGAATAATGCGGGCTGCAGCGGGAATTGTCTACGCCCCGCAGAGGAGAAAAACCCGGCACAGCTTATCCAGGGCTGCTCTCCGCCTGGCCGGTCGCGGCCGTCGCCGCCAAGTGCTTCCGGGCGAGAACAGTCTGCCGAGCTGGCATGCCGCTGTCAGTAGGAAAAGTCTGAGTTGACCGTAGGATCTGCGCGCAGCTCGGGGTCAGCGCGCTTCCATGATCTTGACGACCTTGCCGCGCTGGATTGTGAACATCACGGTCGCGCCGTCGCGGTAGTACTCCCAGCGCTCGGCGACTGCCGCGCCGAAGCCGTTCTCAAGCTGGACGGTGCGGTCGGGGTTGCCGCATTTTGCGATGAGGTCGGCGGTGGATCGGCCCTCGCTGATGACGCCTTTGTCGCAGCGGTAAGTGGCTGCGCTTCGCTGGGCGTCGGCGGGGCTGGTGAGCAGCAGGGCGGCGAGACTGAGGGTGGCGGCGATGGCGATGCGCATGGTGGCGGCTCCTTTTGGCCTCGTGCATGACGATATCACGGGCAGAATGTGACTAGCGCCTCTGCGGCAGGATCGATGAGATGGCCCGGCGCGCACGGTTGCAGGCGGCGCACCCGGAATCTCGCGATAGCGCGCGGCGGGCGCGGGCAACAACTTGCGTCACTGGGTTCGCCTTTGCGCGCGGCGCCGGGGATTCCACCCAAGCCCAACCAGCGTCAGATCGCTTCCAAGTCATGCGCCGCCGAGGGCCACGGTAAGCGTCACCGAGTTGGTCACGAACTCAACCCCGGCACAGCGCACTCGGCACGTGAGCGTGGCTTCGAAGTCCTCGTTGCTACCTATGCTAACCAGCCATACCCGGTCTGTGATCTGATCCGCGCTGATCTCAAAACCATCGGCCTCGATGTCGATGTCGGCATCGAGATACCCGCTTGGGATGCCGCCCTCGATTCGCTCATCAGCGCAGAATGCTTGCTGCAACACAAGCAGGGCCTCCCGGGGGTCGCTGCCGAATCCGATGAAGGCAGATGTCGAGGGCACCCACGAACCATCGTCGACTACCAGAAAGCGAAGGACAGCATCGGCGCAGTCGCATTCCACCGGCGCTGGCGCTTCTGCGGGGGCGGCCTGCGCTGGAGCGGGCGACACTGGCGGCAGGATGACTGCCTGCCGCCACGGATCCGCCGCCGCTGCCGACGCCGTCAGCCGAAAACGGCGCGTCATTGGACAAGCACCACAGTGGTGAGGGCACGGCCATCAGCGGTGGTGATCGCGAGCGTATGCTCGCCACGCGGCATGAGCAGTGCCGGGAAGCTGACGCGACCGCTGCCGTCGGTGGTGCGGGTGATCGCGCCGTTCAGGGTCACGCTGGCGCCGACGATCGGGGCGCCGCTCTCTTCCCGCAACGTGATCACGCGCTGGTCGCCCTGCGTTGCCACGGCAGCGCCGGCGTAGGCCAGCGTCGAGGCACGCTCTCCCTGGCTCACGATGCGCACGCTCGGCACCGGCCCCGCCGGCACGCGCAAACCGACCCGGGTCTCGGCCGAATCGATCGAACGCTCTCGCTCGAGGACCCGATGCCAGCCGCTGACCGGCAGCCCAGGATGGTCCAGCTCGACGACATCGCCGACAGCGAGATCGCCGCGCACGCTGCCGCTGATCTGCCACTCGGGCCGGGCCGCGTGCTGCAGCAGGCGCGTGCCGACCGACAGCGCAACGCGTGGCGATGCGACCCAGCGCAGGTCGATCTCGCGAACCCGGCGGCCCCGATCCGCCACCGCAGCCGGCGCATCGAGGCGCAGCGCGCGCTGCGGCTCAGCGCCGCGGAAGTCGAAGCGAAAGGTGATGTCGTTGGCCAGCTGCGAGAGCCGCGCGACCGACGCCACATCGCCCCGGTCGAGCGAGGCCGTCGCCGGCCCCGGGTCCACGCCTGGCCAAAGATGCAGCAATCCCGGCGATGTCGCCGCAAACACCGCACCGACGCTGCTGGCCAGATCGCGCACGGCACCCTGCACCGTCAGCTCATCGCGCAGGCTCCCCGCGCATACGATGCCCAACGCCGTCGCCTCAGCGGCGAAGGACAGCAACCGCGACTCGGGCACATCCCGCCCGGCGATGTTGGCCAGGATGTCCCAGGCGATCAGACCCGGGTTGTCGAGCAGCACGCCGGTGCGCGGATGCCGCTTGCCCTGACCCTGGGCGACCAGCTCGACGCCCTCCTCCACCTCGCTCGCGAACTCCACGAAGGCGATCGGGCGGCCGGTGCTGTCGGGCTGCGCGCGGAACTCCCAGCCGCCGATGGTCTGGCCGTCAACGTACACCTCTTCGACTGAGGCCACAGGGTGGTCTGCCCAGACGAATCGCCGGCGGGTGTCGTCGTACTGCAGCAGCCGCCCGGACGTGCGCCCGTAGCGGTGCGGGATGATCTCGGCCTCGCGGTACAGCGCCCAGACGGCGGTGGTGCGGAGCGGCAGCCGGTCGGTCAGCTGGGTCATGCGATCAGATCCAGGCGGCAATCGCTGGGGCCCAGGTCCACCGCGTCGACCAGCCCCTCAAACAGCACAACCGCTGCCCCCGAGCGCACGCCGTACAGCGTGGCCGGCACGCCCAGCGGCGGCACGGCGAAGAGCTGGGCGCAGCGCCCGTTGCGGTTATCGCAGACCACCGCCATTCCCGCGGCTTCGCCCTCGATGCTGTCGCGCAGCGGATCGATCGCGAGCAGCAGCTCGGCGACGCGCGCACCGCTGTCTACCCACTCCCGAGCGCGGGCGTCGCGCAGCAGCGTCACTGGCTCAGGGCCAGCAATGGCAAGCCAGGCAATCAGGACACCGGCTCCAGCTCCACCGACAGCGACAGCAGCCGGTTGGCCGCATCGGTCGGGTGGTATTCGAATACGTCCGCGATCTCGATCGGCGCATCCGCCAAGCGGACGATGGCCGCCAGCGGTGCGGCGCCGCCCAGCAGCACGCCGAGCAGCGACTCATCGACCTCGGCGGCGTGGTCAAACGCGGCGAGCAGGGTATCGACGCTTGACTGGCTCAGGGCCGAATGCTCGACAGATAGCGAAAGCGCACTGCGCCGCCCCAGGCCCGGAAGACGATGCCGGCGAACAGCACGGCCGAGCTCGACGCCACCGCCGCGCATGGCGGCCTCGAGCGGCTCGGCGAGCCAGAGCCAGCGGATGCTGCCGCCCTGGTTGATAGTCAGGCGATACTTGGCGTAGCTCCCAGACAGCGGCAGCCAGATGCTACGCGTGGCCCAGGGCACGGCCGTGTTAAGCGGGGTGCTGACGAAGTTGTCGTCGCTGCCCTCGAGGGTGATGGTCGCGCCCTCGGGGATACCGTGCTCGGCGATCAGCAGGCCCTCGACGGGTGAGGCACTGGCGGGCGTGATCACCAGCTGCTGGCTGCTCGCCCAGGCAAAGGCCTCCGGCGAGGGCTGGCGCAGCTGGTCGGGGCCGTTGACAGCCAGCGCGGAAAAGGTCCAGCGGTCGCCCGGCACCCAGCTCGGCGCACTGCCCGCGCTGAACACCGCGTTCAGTCCATCGCCCAGGGACACCGGCGAGGCGGCATCGATGTCGACAGCGCTCGACCAGGTCCCGCCATCCTTGCGCCAGCGGAAGCGGCCGCCCTCGACAGCGAAGGTCCAGGCATCGCCGAGGGCAAAGTCAATCCCGCCAGGCGCGACCTGGAAGCTGACACCGCCGTCGTCGTAGGGCACCGGCACCGGGGTATATAGCTCGTAGTCGAGCAGCCGGCCATCGATGCTGCCGACAACAGAAAAGGTCAGCGTGTCGTTGCCGGTCTGGCCGCCGCCGAACTCCACCTCGGTGGCGCGCGTAATGTCGGCGACGATCAGGTCGCCCGGCTGGTAGGTCTGCACGCCGTTGACGCCGTTGATCGTGACGATGATCTGATCACCGACCTGCAGCAGCTCAGGGCACCCAACCTGTGGGCCGAAGGCGAACTCGCGGGTTGTTTCCGCCACCAGCTCGCCGCGGCCGGAGCTGAGCAGCCGCGCAGAGTGGTAGAAGCGATTGCTGAAGATGGGCGCATAGTCGTCCGTGGACGCCCACCAATAGGCAGCATCAGGGATATCTCGCCAGCAGCCATCTCCTTGGCCGCTGGCGTCATCAAAATCCGGCGCCACCTCCGCCGCGGCAAGCACGGCTCCGCACGCGCTGATGTAGCGCTCGTAGTACGCGTCCTTGACCGGACCCATGGGCGTCATGTTGCCGCCCATCCGCACCCAGGTCACCCCACCATCCACCACGGTGTCGCCGGCGGCCGTCGGCCAGGTCGGTTGCGTGCTGCCAGAGGTCCCGGCCACGGTGCACTGGAACAGCGCCCAGATATGCTCCCCGGTCGGGTTGCTGGTCGAGCGCGGCAAGAACGCCCTGATGCGGTCCCCCACTGCACGCGCCGTGCTGGAGGCCCACTGCGGCGGCGGCGGGCCGAGGCACATCCAGGTAATGCCGGGGGTGGTCGCTGTCTCGCCGCCGGCGCCGCCCTCGAACTGCGTCTCGTAGACCGTCTCGCCGACCGTGGTCGGCCATGCGGGGTCGCCCACGTAGGGCTGCTGCCGCGTCGTGCCGGTGTTGAGCGCGACATACAGGAAGCCGTCGTAGATGATGACGTCGCCGCGGTTGAAGCGGGTCGAGCGGGCCCAGCTCTCGAACCACGCCTGCGCGCCCAGGCCATGCAGCTCTTCCGCGTCAGCACGCAAGGTGTCGAACACCGCATCCCACATCGCGAGCGGCACCTTGCCGATGTTCTCCCAGGTCACCCCGCCATCGGTGACGGTATCGCCGACCGTGGTCGGCCAGGTAGGTTCGCTGGCACCCGAGGTGCCGGCAGTGTTGGCAGCGAAGCGGAAGCCGTCATGCTCGATCACCCCGTCGACCGGGTAGGCAGTCAATGCCTGCCACGCCGACCAACTGAGCACCGCATCGGCTTTGTACAGCCCGCCGAGGCAGTCCTGCAGCACCTTTGCCGCGCGGCGGGCGTAGGCGATGTCCTGGTCGACACTCGCGAACGGCCCCGACGGCTTGCCGGTGTTGCTCTGGATGAACGACTGTAGCCAGTCCGCCAATCGCTGCAAGCGACGCTTGCGCGATTCCGTGGTCACGATTTCCTCCTCTTCGGGGATCAGCCCGATGCAATCCGGGTTCAGGGCGCCGACGATCTCGCCAAGGTCCGGATCGCAGTCCGGCTTGGGCTTCGGCTGGTAGGTAAAGACGCGCTTGCCGTTGACGGCAGCGGGCCCGAGGGTGACGTCGGTGAACGCCACGCCGGGCATCGACGAGATGCCGTCCCAGTTTGGCCGGTGGAACTCGACGCGCACCGTGGCCCGCGCCGTGCTGGATTCGCTGGCCGCTGGCCGTGGGATCCGGAAGCTATAGCCGCCGGCGTCGTACAGCTCGCCGGTGATGGCATCCGCCAGGCGGTTGGATGCCTGGCCATACACGCGCCACACTTCGCGGCCGGGCACCGAGACATCGGTGCACTGGATCTCCAGCACTTCGGTCGGGGCGCTCTCATCGACGCTGATCGGCACCTCGGCAAGGCGGATGTAATCCGTGCCCTCGCGCAGGGTGCGCGCCACATACGGCTGCGTCCAAACACTCAGATCAACCGCCGCCTGCCCGTTCGGCTGCAGGTCGTTGACGATCACGCCATCGACCTCGACCAGGGTGCTGTCGTCGCGGATCTTGCGCAGGCAGTCGTACAGCGTGACCACGCCGGTCAGCGTGTCGGTGGTGGTGCCGTCGGTGATGGTCACAGTGCGGCTGCCGGTCACCGCCTTCACCTTGACGCCTGCCGGCACATCGCGGACCAAGGCCGGCGAGAAGCCGTAGACGTAGCGTCCCGCAACGTACTTGCGCCAGGGCCGGTAGACCTGCGGGTCGTCGCCAAAACTGATGCGCGGCGCGCTCTCTGGCAGGGTGCCGTCGACGTTGAGCGTCGACGCGCCGAAGTTGTATTGATCGCCAACAAACTCGGCAACGCCAGCCTGCATGTCGTTGCGCACGGCAAAGCCAGTCGCGGTGTAGGTCAGCCCGGTGGCGTCCACGGTCAACGTGATCAGGTTGCCGTCAGGCCCGCTGTCCCGCGCGCGCAGGGTCGCGCTCTGGAAAGGGGCATAGGCCTGCCGGGTGACGGTGCCGAGATCCTCCAGGGTGACGGTGAAGATCTGCGCCGACACACCCGGGTCCACCGAGAGATCGGCCAACTCACCGCTACCCACGCCACGGAACACCGGCTTGGAGACCGCCGGCGTGCTGCCGCCGTTGTCGAGCACCTCGACATCGAGGCTCGCATCGCTGGCGCCGGTGTAGGCCCCGCCCAGCGTCACCCGGCCGCCGCCCGCCTTCTCGGCGGTGTCGGTGCGGCGAATCGCCGTGCTCGGCAGCAGCGAGCTGGCGGTGAGGGTCGCGGTGCGAACCAGGTTGCGTCTGTTCGGCAGGTAGGCGGTCATGCGCTGCGGTCTTCCAGTCGGCGGAGATAGGGGGCCAGCAGTCGCGCCAGCTCTTGCGCGGTCGCGCGGTCCAGGTCTCCGATGAATCCATTGATCTCGATGTTGATCGTGCTCGGCCGGCCCGTCGACGCGCTGCTGCCCGAGCTCGAGGAGCCACCGCTCGACGCACTGCCGCCGCCTCGGTCGCGCTGCTGCTGCACGCGGTCGATATCGCGGTCGACCTGCTCGCGCTCGCGGTCGATGCGCTCCTGCTCGCGCGCCAGGCGCTCCTCGCGGTCGGCGATGGCGAGCAGGGTCGCGTCGTCGAGCAGGCCGTACTGCGCGCGGAGCTGCTCCAGCTTCGCGGTCATCGGGTCATACCGGGCCAGCTCCTGGTCGAGCTGCTCGATGCGCAGCTGCGCGGCCTCGCGCTGCTCGCGCAGCGCCGCGGTGACGCCATTGATCCTCTCGGCCCAGATCCGGCTCTGCCCGGCGTACTGGTTCATGGCAGCAAAGGCCTCGGCCGCTGCCTGGCTGACCCCGCCCAAGCTGAAGGCCGTGGCATCAGCCGCCGAAGCCGCCGCGGACAGCGAGCTGGCGCTGCCTTCTGCGGCCTGAGCGGCTTGCTTGATGCCACCGGCCGCACTCACCGCGGCGGCGCCGGTATCCTCGAGCGCGATGCCGGCCTTCTGCAGCTGGCCCTCGGTCCGCGCGACGGCGGCCGTGAGCCGGTCGAACTCCGCCTCCAGCGCTTCAATCTCGGCCTCGCTGGCGCCATTGTTGATCGCCTGCGCCAGCTTCAGACGCACAGCGTCGAGCTCGGCGCGCAGGCGCGTCAGCCGGGCGCCGACGCTTTCGGTGGCCTGTTCGATCCGCTGCGATGACTGCTCGACACTGGCCGCGGCATCGCCCGTGGCATCCGCGACTTCCTCGGCCGCCTTGGGCACTTCGCGCAGGCCCTCGGCGGCGCGCTCGCCGGCCGCCGCCATGCGGTCGCTGCTTTGCTCGATACGCGCAGCGCCCGCTTCCGTCTTGGCCGCTGCTTCGGGCGCAGCCTCGCCGAAGCTATCGATGCCAGCGCGCAGATCATTGAAGTTATCGGCGGTGCGCGTCGCGAATTCGCGCATCACCGCACCCAGTCCTCCGGACGCCTCGGCAGCCCTGTCGGCCGCTTCGGGCAGATCGACATCGAGCGCACGGGTCAGCAGATTGACCGCGGGGATGGCATCAAGCACCTGGGTCTGAAACTCGATAATCTTCGCGCCAGCACTACCCAGCGCGCTGACGGCAGTAGCGATCGCCAGCACGCCGGTCTCGACCGCGTTGATGATGATCGAAAGCGCATTGCCAACCGTCGAAAGTGTCTCCACCACCCCACGGATGTTGTCCGCAAAGCCCTGGAAGTCCTCGGCGGCGCCATCGGCAAAAGCGCTGAGCCGCTGCGCCGCCTCGGAAAAGTCCACCGACGCCGCGAACTCCTTTGCCGCCGCGATGCCAGCCTGGAAGATCTTCTCGACCGAGTCGCGTATCTGCGCAAACTCGGGCGAGGCGCCGAAATCGCGCAGCGCCTGGGCCAGTCCGGTCAGCTCCTGCTGCAGCGGCTCGAGCAGCGGGTCAACCAGGGCAATGCGCAGCGACTCGAACGCGGACTCGACAGCCTTGGCGCTACCCGTGAGTGTGCTGTCGATACGCTTGGCCGCGGCTTCGGCCGAGCCGCCCGCCTCGCGCAATTTGTCGCTGAACTCCGCGATGCCCGCCGAGCCTGCCGCGACCAGGGCGCGGACGGTCGGGCCGGCCTCCAGGCCGAAGGCCAGCACGGCGCGCTCGGCGCGGCCGCCGGCGGCCTGCAAGCCGTCGAGCACTTCGGAGAGGTCGCCGGTGTTGATGCCCAGCTCGGCCAGCTCGCGGCGGGCCTTGCTCGCAGGATCCGACAGCTGCGCAAGCACACTGCGCAGGCCGGTACCGGCCTTTTCACCGCGCAGCGCGTTCTGGGCCAGGACGTCGAGGACACCGACAATCTCCTCGATCTCGATCCCCGCCGCCTTGGCCGCCGGCCCGGCAAACGCCAGCGCATTGCCCAGCTGGGTGATCGTGGTGTTGCTGAGGTTCGCGCCCTTGGCCAGCACGTCTGCGGCGCGGGCGGACTGTTCGAAGCCCAGACCCATCACGCCGACCGCATCGGTCACCAGGCCTGCGGCCTCGGCCATCGATATCGACTGGCCCTGGGCAACGGCCAGAACCTGCGGCAGGGCCGCGATCGACTCGCTGGCAGAGAGGCCGGCCTTGCCGAGGATCTCGAGGCCCTCGGCCGCCTGGGCTGCCGTGAATACGGTGCTGCTGCCGGCGGCCTGCGCCGCGGCGCGCAGCGCGTTCAGCTCCTCGGTGGTGGCGCCAGTCGCCGCCGCAATGCGCGCGATGCCATCCTGCAGATCGCGCGCGGCCTCGATCGAGCCCTGAAAGAACTGCGCGCCCTTGTAGGCAGCGAAGGCCGCCGCAGCTGTCGTCGCCGCGGCGCCCACCTTGAGCAGCTGCGCGCCGACGGTGTTGAGGTTGCCGCGGATGCGCTGGAACGCATCGCCCATCGCGTCCAGGGCCTTGGCATTGCGCTCGGCAGCTTCGCGCGCATAGGCCAGGCGCTGGGCCTGCGTGTCCAGCTCGCGGGAGGCCTTGTTGGCCTCCTCGCGCAGGCGCGCTTCCTCCGTGGCCAGGTTGTCGACATCGACGCCCGCCTTCTGCAGCTCCACGCTGGTCCGCTGCAGGGCCAGCTGCTGCTCGCGTTGCTGCTTGGTAAGCCGCGCGACCTCGGCCTCGGCATCCTTGAACGCCTTGGCCACCTTGCGCGAGCTGGTGTCGCTGCGGTCAAACTCCTGGTTGAGCGCGGCCAGTCCCGACTCGGCCTGCTGCAGCGCATCCTCGGTCTCGTTGATCGAGGCCTTGAGCCGGACGAAATCCGCCGAGCCGCGCGCCGCGGCGGTCAGCTTGTCCAGCTCGGCAGCCAGCTTGCTGGCCTCGCCTTCGCTGTCCTTGGCCTGCGAGCCGACCTGGTCGAGCGCCTTGGCCAGGCCCTCGAGGTCTTTCTCGCCGCTGACCTCCAGCAGAAAGCGGAGGATTTCGTCGCGCGTGGCCATCGGTCAGAGGGTCCCGAGCAAGCGGCGGATTTCCGCCTGAAGGATGTCGGACTGGATCTCGATCAGCCGCTCGCGGCGCTCAGGCCGGCGCAGCATCTGGGCGATCTGCGGGCCGTACTCGCGCACCAGGGGATAGCGCGGCACGCGCTTGCCGCCCTGGTACTTGCGCACGAAGACCTGCTTGCCGCTGGCAGCCGACTTCGCCGGCGTCTGGATAAAGGCGCCCTGCTCCAGCTCACGCTGGCCCTTGCGGATGGCGTAGCTGACGCCCTTGGCGGTCTGGCGTGCGCTGAACTGGATAAGGCCGATGCCGCGCGCGCTGCCGGTGATCTGCACGCCGCCGTCGATGGGCGAACTGCGCAGACCCTTGTTGATGCGCGACGCGGTGAGGTTGTACTCCTGCTGGATGTCGCGGCGCGATGCCACCGGCATGCGCCGGCGCAGCGTGCCCGTCGCGCGCTGCCGCAGCTGCTTGAGCTGGGCAGCCGTGCGCCCCAGGCGTAGAGCCGCCTGGAGCGCAGGAGCGATGTCGAACTTCGCCGCCATCCGTGCCGGGCTCAGCTCGCGACGTGCCGGCCGTCGATGATGATCGCCGCGGTCTGGCTGTTCTTCTCGCTCACGCCGACGTTGAGCGTGAAGCTGGCCAGCTCATCCTCGGTGATCAGCGGCAGCTCGCCCTCGGGCGACAGCGACGCCGACGCGATGTACAGATCACGGTTGGTGCCGTTGGCGTTGGCGGCGAGGAAGCGCACCGCCGCCGTCAAGCGGCCGGCATTGCCCGAGGTGACCTGTACGCGCGAGCCGGCGACCGGGGTGTAGTCGACGTGGATCACCTGGTCGTCGGCGATCGCACCGCCGGGGATGATGTAGATGCGCCCCAGCGTGGCGTTGAGCCGGTAGTCGGTGTCGAGCACGTAGGTCGTGCTGCCGGCGACGTTGGTCACCACCACGCTGCCGACATCGCGCACGCCGGTCGGGTTGCTGGAACTCGTGCCGAGCTGGTACTCGAGCCCCTGCTTGACCGTGTGGGGCTCATTTGCCACAGGCGTGGCCACCTGCGCCTTGCTGCCCACCGCACCGCCCAGGAACAGGGCAAGGTTAGCGGACGACACATCATCGCACTGGATCTGCGCAGAGAAATCGACCGACTGGGTGACGGTGAGATCCTTCGAGCGGATGCCCGAGGTCGAGCTGAAGTGCTCGAACTGCTCGCTTTCAACCGACAGCGTAAAGCCCGGGCAGTTGCCCAGGAATCGCTCGCCGACGGTGGCGCCGTTGCTGTCGATCAGATCGACGTAGAGTTCACCACGTCCGAAGACGTAGTCGTTGGAATGGGTCGAGAGAGGCATGGTTAAAGCTCCTGGTCAGGTGGGGTTGGACGGATCGCCATACCCCTCGCGGTACGTGGCGATGAATGTGAGTGCAGCCACTTCGGATATGCCGGCGCCGGCCCGGGGCTGCACCTCGGCTCCGACGTAGGTGATGGGCTTGGGATCGTCCTGCCCGCCGTGCGCCCAGCCGCGCTGCTGAGGCCTTGCCCAGCGCAGCACGGCACGCTTGATGTCGGACTTGATCGCGCCGATCGCGCGTCCGGTGTCGGCGAGGTTCGCCGGGACATGGGCCTCGATGAGGATCGACTGCTTGATCGTCATGCTCGCGCTGTTGCCGGACGCGGCCTCGGCCGTCTCGCCGGCATCCCAGAGCACGATGCACGGCAGATCCGATTCCTCGATCCGCTCGCGAGCCCGGAACACCCGGGCACCGGCGTCGGTCAGATAGCCGCGCTCCACACTGATGCGCTGCAGCTGCGCCTCGATGTCGCACAGCAGCTGCTCGCTGATCGACCGACTGGGCAGGCTGTCCACTACGCGCCCTCCTTGCACAGGCAGACCACCCGCGACTCGTCGGCGCCGTCGATGTCAGTCACGGTGAAGGTGTCGGTGACCGCGCCCAGGGCATCGAGCACTTCGATGCGACCACCGATCGACGGTCGGATGCTCAGTTCACCCAGGAACAGGGTCACCCCGATCACGCCCGTTGGCAGCCGAGAATCGAATCCCATCGCCTCGATGCTGCGGTTGACCAGTCCAGTGGCGGCCACAGCCGCAGCCCCACGCAGCGGCGGCGTGTATCGCACGCTGTCAGCGATGCCCCCCGCGCGAAAGCGCGCGGTGATCCTGGCATCCATATCGCGTAGGCGGTCGCGCTGCGTCACGATCAGCCCCGCTCAGCCTTGCCGCGGTGCTTGCGATCCGCCTTGCGGGCTTCTGCTTCGGCCGCTTTGGCCAGCGCTTTCTCGCGCGCCTCGATCGCGGCCCTGGCCTCGGCGATGCGCTTTTCCTCGATCTCCTTCTCGCGGGCAAGCCGCGCAGCCTCGCGCTCGCGTTCCGCCGCCTGGCGCTCCATCTCGTCGCCGATCAGGCCGCAGAGGGTCTGAAACTCGGCGCCGGTGATCGACTTTCCGTTCACCTCGAAGCTCTGCTCGCGGAAATCGGCCAGCCGGATGCGGGCCTGCACGCTGTCGCCGTCGGCGATGCGCTCGCCGGCATCGCCGCGCACGCGGATGCGGTGCTGGAAGCCGACGGTTCCTTCGCCGTTGTCCTGAATCTTGATCGTGATCTGTTCGAGTTCGCGGGTCTGTCGCATGTGGTAGGTCCGTCTTAGGTCGGCCGCAGGTCGCCGGGGAAGTTGGAGTCGAACAGCGGGGCCATGCGCGTGCCGTCCCACCACAAATGGGTCACCTGCGTGTTCGTGCCGTTGGGGAGCAGCGCTCCGCTTGTCGGATACCAGCCGGTGCCGAAGCTGCAGGCCGACGAACTGCCGGCGCTGTTGTAGATGACCAGCATCAGATGCCCGGCCTTACCCGCCGGCCCGGTCGCGTTGAGCGTGCAAGCCTGGTTGACCGAGAGCGTCTGCGTCGCGCCGTTGGCGAGGTCAACCGTGCGCGTCTGGCTGGCCGTGGTGACGGCGGTGATCTGGTACACATCGTCGACCAGCAGGGACTTTGCTGCGGTGATCGTGCCCGTAGCCGTCAGGGTGCCGGTGATGGATAGGCCGCCACTACCGGCCAACCGCATCAGTTCCGCGCCCGTTGGTCCGCCGCCATACCACGTGAACCGATCTCCGCTAGGGATATAGAAGCGGCTTTCAAAACTCCACTTGCCCCATCCGGTGCGGGTTCCTGCCGACGCAGATGAGAATATGTTGATAGTCTCGCCACGGTCGGAGCCATCAAAGTTCATCTGGGCAGAAAGGTTGGTCGTTGCAGCTATGCCGAGTTTGTTGCCAACCCAGTACATCGCAACTTTCGACGTGGCCGCTTCGGATGAAGTGTTCCGCCCAACAAAAAGCGCAAGATCTTGTCCAGAGTTCGTTGCGTAGAGTCCTGAATCGAGCGATCCGTCAACGAGCGAAAACCCGCCGCCGAATGCTCCGCTTGCTCTTAGAGCCGGCACAGATCCAGAAATGCCCGCATTGAAAATGGCTGACGACGTGATTCGCCCGTTTACTGTATGGACGTCACTCGTCGCATCACCAAGCGTCACATTCCCCGTCGTGCTCAGCGTCGTGAACGCCCCCGTGCTCGGTGTCGTAGCGCCGACACTTGCGCCGTTGATCGTCCCGCCAGTGATCGCCACCGCGTTGGCATTCTGCGTCGCCATCGTGCCAAGGCCGGTGATGTAGCTCGGCGAAATCTGCCGGAAATCCAGTGTCGTCCCGTCGTAGCAGAAGATCGTGTTGGCAACCGTCGTGCTGATCTCGCCCGCCGAATCGCTCGGCGACTCGACCACTGCCCGCCGGCCGAACACACCGGGGCTTGCCGGCATCTTGAGCGTCGCCCACAGGCCTTCGCTGGCCGATGCGTAGAGATCGACCCAGGCGCGGGAGAAGGGTGAGGGGCCGGGGGATTCGACTGCCATGGTGGCCAGCGCACCCAGCGCCAGGTCGCCCCGGAAATCCGCCGCGCTGCGCAGTGTGACGCTGTTGTCGGCATTGATGCGCAGGAAAGTCTCGGCGTCCGGATCGGCCACCGCGAGCACGGCCTTGCCGACCGCGCTGCCCGGAACATTGGCAGCCGGGATCTGGTCCTCGTCCGGCAGTTCGCCGAAGGTCCGCGAGTCCAGCACAGCAAGGGGCCGACGGGTAGCCATCAGGCGCGGATCACCGGCTGGCCAAACTCGGTGTTGATGGTGTCGGCGGCCGTGGCGATGCCGACTATCTGCAGCGCGTGGCCGGCGGTAGTGGAGCCGGACGCCAGCGCGACCACTCCGCCCGGCGCACTGTGCGAAAGCGCGTAGGTGAGCCCGGGCGTAAGGCCGCTGAGCGCATCGTTGCGGCCCTCGAAATACACCGTGGCGCTCTGCCCGCTGGTCACGCCCGCCAGCACGAAGCCGTGGGCGATCTTGCCGGCGCTGGCGGCGCTGGCGTCGGCCTTGCGCACCTTCGCGCCGGTGCTGTCGTGGATGTTGACGAAGTCGCCGGCGGCCAGGTTCTCGCTGGCCTCGATGACGGCGACGTCGGCGCCGATGCCGGTCGGCAGCAGCGAGGTATCGAGGCGGCCGTCCGCGCCCAACTGCGGGATCTTGTTCGCATCGCCCGCCCCCGCCGAGGTGGCGGTGCCCTCGACCTCAGTCGGGCGGTTACTTACGAGTGCCAGGTACTTGGCCATGCCTCAGCTCCGGAAGAACGGGGTGTCGATGTCGACGGTGATGGTGGTAGGGCTCACCACCCGGGCGACCTGCAGCAACCAGCCGGTGGGCGGCGGCGTCTGGGTGAGCTGCCCATCGGCGCCGCACCAGATCGGGCCCTCTGCCCAGGACCAGCTGGCTTCGGTGATCTGCCCGTGCGCACGCACAAGCACAGGGGCCGGCGCGCTCCCGGCCTGCAGGGCGATGCCGATGACCTGGTCGGCGTGGGCCGCCGTCGCGGGATCCGGGTGGTACAGCGAGCCGCCCTCGGCGCGCACGACACGATGGCCGTGGATGGTCGCCCCGGCCGGCACCAGGAAGGTGGCGCCCTCGGTTTCGCCAGGCAGCCCCTGCAGCCCCATCTCGCCACGCAGGCCGCGCGCGGCAATCTCGACGCGCCGCAAGCGCGGCTGCACTTCGATCACCGGCGCAAAGGCCCGAACCTCAACCACGCGGCGCGAAGCATTGACCTCCACCACGCGCTCCACCGGCGTCACGACGACGGTGCGGCTAGGACGGTTGACGGTGACCTCGCACGCGCTCACCGGACGATCTCCGGCAGCACGGTGAGCCGCCCGGCGATGAAATCCTCGACGTACTCGGGCGAGACCAGATCGTCGTACAGCTCGATGCCGTAGATCAGCTCGCGCGGGTTGATGACGTCGGCGGAGAGGTTGACCGAATCCGCCGCGCTCACGCGCAGGGTGACGGTGCCGGCCGGGCCGTCGATGATCAGCCGCGGCGCACCGCCGGTGCTGGTCAGCTCCATCACCAGCTCGGCGCGACTGTCGGCTGTGCGCACCTGGCCACGGGCCTTCATGCCCGTGATCGGCGCCACCTCGCCATCGGCGCCGCGGTACGCGAAGACCACCTCCCACGTGGCGCCGCGGCGGGTTACCAGGTTGGCTGCAGCGGTTGAGCAGCTCACTCGACACCTCCACACGGGCGGCCCACGCCGCAGATCAGTCCGGCGCGCTCGAGGCGGTGCAGGCACTGGACGCAGGCGGCACGCGCGGTGTCGCAGGTCTCGGACAGCTCGCGCAGCGGCACGCCGACGTCGGTGGGCCAGCGGTCCCAGGTCTCGGGCGCCTCGGGGTCGCCCTGCCACTGCGGCCAGCCGCTGGACGGCGGGGTGCAGGGCGTGGTGCAGGCAGCGTCGCATTGGGCCGGTACCGGCGCGGCAGTGAAGCGCTCGGGCGGCAGCTCGGGGCCGGTGGCGCAGCCAGTGAGCAGCAGCGACACCGCCAGCGCCTTGACCAGGGCGGCGATGCGGGTGCGGATGCTGCCGAGGCGCCGCCGCTGCGACCAGGGCAGCGTGCGATGGCCGAGCGTGGCCACGAAGCGGTCGAGGCGCGCCTGCGCTAGCTGCGCATGGCGGCGCAGCTCGGCAAGCTCGGCGTCGTAGCTCGTGCAGGTCATGGCGCTGGGATCGCGGCTCACTCGGCACCGCCGATGGCTGCGTTGGCAGCCTGCATGCGATCGGCGCCCGGCGCACAGGTGGCAGCGGGGATCTCGCGGATGCGGTCACGGTAGACGGTGCGGGTCTGCCTTGCGCGATCGGCGATGGCCTCGAGGTCGGCCAGCAGCCGCGCATTGTCAGCACTGGCCATGGCCGCCACCAGGCCAGTGCGCGTGGCGGTCTCTTCGGCGGCGAGGCGGCGGCCGCGCTCCTCCCCGGTCGCGGCCGCCGCCTCTCGCTGCGCGCGGCAGTCGGCCGCGGCATTGACCGAGTGCCAGCCCTGCCACACATTGCCGGCGAGCGAGGCCAGCAGCAGGCCAGCCACGGCCAGCAGCGGCTTGGCGGTGGCGAGCTGGCCGATCACTGCAGCCACCCGGCCAGCATGGCCACGCCGATGCCGACCATCGCCAGCAGCGCGAGCACAGCGCCCCACAGCAGCACGCCGTGCGGGCGGTACTCCTGCAGGTCCTGCTCGTAAGCGCGGGGATCGAAGGCCATGATCAGCCGCCGTTGTCCGGAGCCGGGCCGTTGTCGCTGTCTTCGGGCGGCGGGAAGACATCGCCGTCGCCCTGGCAGCGTGGGCCCGTGCAGGTGGGTCCGAACTCGCCGGGGCTGTAGATGCGGCCGCTGTTGCCGGCATTGTTGTCGCCGCCGATCGCGTCGCCGATGTGCTGATCACCGCCGATCTGATCCCGGCCGACGGTGTCGCCGATATGCTGGTCGCCGCCGATCTGGTCGCGGCCCACGTCATCGCCCACGCGGCCGGTGATGTAGTCACCGCCGACGGTGATCGATGGGTCGCGAGGGGTCAGCGCGGGGCTGTTGACGACGCTGCCGACGATGCCGCCCAGCATCTGGTACTGGCCGAGCGCGATGTCGCGGCTGTTGTCGCTGGATCGCCAGGCTACAGCGGACTGGATCGCCACCGGCAGCGTCGCGCCGAGGATGCCCCATGCGGGGTGATGCTGTTTGCGGTAGGGCTGCAGGTTGGCGCCACGGCCGGCACTACCCTGCACCGCCAGCGCGGCGAAACCCGCGACGGCCACAACGCAGGTGTCGTCTCCGTTGCAGGCCGCAGCGGCATCCGCGATCGATCCGCGCGCCAGGGCATCGCGCTGGGCGTCGGCGGTGGCGGCCTGCAGGTAGGCGGCGTAGTGGGGGTCGGTGCGGGTGCTGGCGCAGGCGGACAGGGTCAGCACGGCGAGCAGCAGGACGAGCAGGCGGATCGGGGTGTTCATACGGAGGCCCTCGGTTGGGAAGAGCCCTGGTCGCCGACGCGTCGACGCCAGCGGCCCAGGAAGAGGATGGCCACCCCGGCGAGGAGAAACAGCACGCCGGGCTTGGAGAGCGTTTCACTGGGCAGACTTGAGCCGATGTTGAGTGCGCCCGCGCCGATCAGGACATGCGCGGCAACCCACGCGCCGTGCACTCCACGGCACCGCCAACTGGCATCGGGCAGCGGCAGGTTGGCAAGGCGCCAGATCACCGCTGCGGTGACCACAAAGCTGTTGATGGCCAGCAGCAGGTCGATCACTTCGTCACCCTCGCTGCGACCCAGCTGTTGGCCAGCGCCAATGCGCGCGGCAGCACGTACTGCCCGCCGAATGCCAGCAGCCCGGCGAAGGGCTCGGCCGGCAGCTTCGCGGCCCATCCACCGCCAGGCACATGCGGCAGCGCCATAGCAGTCCAGGCCGACACGATGGCGAGCGCGGTCAAGGTGAACGCCATCGCTGACGCGCGGCCGGCCAGCACAAGGAGCCGCTTGAACGGCGGCGACTCGGGCAATGGCTTTTTGGGCGTCACGGCAGCCGGCCGGCTGTATGCCAGGCTGAGCAGCGCACCGACCGCCGCCGCGGTCAGCATCCCCAGCTCGACACCGAAGATCACGACCACCGGCGCCGCGGCGGCCACACCGCCCGCGGCACCGAGGGTTTTTGCGATGGTTGCCGGGTCGCTCACTGGTAGCCCTCCAGCGCCTCGCGGTACACCGCCAGCAGCTCCGACTGCTTCTTCTCGGGCTGCCCGTAGCCAGCCCCCGGCAGCGAGGCCCAGAGCTTGCGGCACAGGTGCATGGCCTTCTCGACCTGCCCGGCCTTGATCTCGTCCAGGGCACCGGCCCACACGAACATGCGCACCGCGCCGCGGTCCTGCGCTTCGGGGCTGAAATCGCGCAGCCTCAGCTGCTCGGTGAGGTCATCCCAGGTGCGGCGCAGAAACTGGTACCGGCCAGCCGCCGTGCTGCTGATGCCCCAGCGCGGCAGATGCACCAGGATGTTGGGATGCCGCGCGTAGGTTTCGAAGCGCTTGCCGCCGACCAGCACGTCGTAACCGTCGTCCGACTCACGCAGCAGCCGCTCGCCGATCTCGGCGTGCGCAAGCATGTCGAGGAACGCCGCAACGTGCGGACCCCCGATCAGATTGGCAGCAGTGCGTGGCATGGCGTCTCCGCTGAATCAACGTGCTCAGAAAGCCCCCGGCCCAGGCGGCCGGGGGAAGGCTCGGCCCTGCTGATCAGGTGACGGTGCTGTTGCCGGGGGTGAGCTTCACGGTGCAGGCGGTCTGGCCGTTGGTGCCGGCCTCCCACGCGATCGCGCCACCGGTCACGTCGCCGGACGCTGGCGTCGCCAGGCTGTCGTCGAAGGCACCGGTGTTCGTGTTTGCGGACACGTCCCAGATGAGCTTCTCGCCCTTCGCGAAGACGGCAGCACTGACCTTCGGGATGCCGGAGAAGACGCCCTCGATGGCGACATTGCCGACCGCACCGTTGGCGATAGCGCCGAGCGCTACGCCGAGAATGTTGCCGATCTTGACCATCTGACCGGAGGCAACGGCGGCGCCGGTGCCATTGGTCCAGGGGATGATCTCGCCCGGCTGCTGATAGTTCTTTGCCATGACACGATTCCTCTTGGAGGTGCCCGACCCAAAGGCCGGGCGATGGAACTACAGGTTCGGAGTGCCTTGCTGCGACTCCTTCAGGTGTGCCGGGCGATCAGCCGCCGGTACCGGCGTTGCGCACCGCGCCGCGCCAGCCGACCGCGCCCACGCCGTAGCGGTGCGAGACCTTCCAGGCCACGCCGTCGGTGCGGAAGTTGGTCTGCTGATCGAGGGTCGGGGTCTGCACGCCGTCGAGGAAGGCGACCTCGAGCACCGGCTCGACGGCCGGATCGGCGAACATGTACCAGACGGTCGCGGCCATCCGGACCGAGTCCACGACATCGCGGAAGAGCCCGCGCACCACGTTCGGCTTGCGCTGATTCTTCGAGGTCTCGTCGTTGTACTCCTGGGCATTCAGCTCGCGCGCCTTGCTGCCGAGCGACAACGGGCCGACCCACAGCGCCGGCTGGATGTCGAGGTAGTCGTTGCCGCCCGGATCCTGCTGGCTGGCCATCTGCTGGCGCATCGCATCGATCACTTCGATCGACGGTGCCGCGCCAGTGGCCGCCAGGTTGCTGTGGCTCGCGTGGAACAGCGCGTTGCCGTCCGACATGGTCGGACCGAAGCCGCTGTTCAGCGCGAACAGGGCGTGCACGTCCTTCTCGATCGTGCGGCCAGCAGCCTGGCCGAGAGCCGAGGCGGCACGGAGCATCATGCCCAGGTCGTCGTTGACGATGACCTCCGGGGTGATCTCCAGGATGCGCCCCTTGCGCACACCGGTGATCGTCTGCTTCTCGGCATCGCCTAGCACGCCGTTCTTGTACTCACCACTCTCGCCCGGCGCCTCGAGGTCGCTGAAGCTGGACAGGGAGTAGCGGTTGTGCGGACGGTAGTCGGACAGCGTGCCGATGGCACAGAAACGCGACCAGGTGAACGGGATAAGGCGGTAGCCGGAGTTGACCGCCTTGTGCATGGTGTTCTCGAGCGCGACCACGAAGTCGCTGGTGGACTGCATCGCCAGCGCGCGGACTGCGATCTCCTCGCGGTTCATCGTCCGGGTGTCCACGCCCTGCTGGCGCAGCATCGATTCGGCGATGGCGGTCAGGTTCATGCTGCCGAACGGATTGCCCTGGCGGGCGGCGTCGGCCTCGGCGCCGGTGAGCAGGTTGTGGCGGGCCAGGAGCAGGTTGGTCGCGGCGGCACGGGCGCGATCGCGCTCGTCAACGCCGCCCTCGACGCGGCCGCTGTTTCCCTGGACCGGCTGACCCTGGCCCACACGGGCCAGAAGACGGGCCTGTGCCTGCTCCACACTGATCCCGGGATCGGCGAGGATCTCGGACTCGAGCTGGGCGACGCCCTGCAGCTCGCGGAAGCCCGCGAAGATGCCGCGCAGCGTGGTGTTGCGCTGGGCGATCGCGGCGTGGGCCGCCGCCATGGCATCGGCTGCAACGGCCGGCTGGGGGTTGGCCGCACTGGCAGCAGGCGCCGGCGCGGCAGTCTGAGCCTGCTGCGGGGGTGCTGCGGCCTGAGCCGGTGCCGCCGACGGCGCAGAAGCCGGGGCAGCAGGCGCGGCGGCAGCCGGGCTGGGGGTGGGGTTGGGCGCGCCGCCTGCGGCAGCCGCCATCGCAATAACCAACTGCTTACGCATGGCTGGATCCTCGATGTGCTCCAGGACGGAGCGCTGGTAGTGCTCGCTAAGCGAGGCGAAAGCGGCCAGGGAAACGGCCGAATTGATGTGCGCGCGCAGCTGGTAGCGCGGCTGGGCCGGCGCCTTGCTGATCGCGTTGATGTAGCCGATGAGCGCCGCCGCAGCAGTGCTGGCGTCGAGCACCGGCTCGGAGCTGTCAATCAGGGTGTCGGCGAGCTTCTGTTCGACCGCCTCGGCGGCGGTGTACCAGTGGTCGCGGCCGTCGGCCATGAGGTCGACGAACTCCTTTGCCGGGCGACCGGTCTTGCGGGCGTAGCTCTGCGCCATGGCTTCGCGCTGAACACGCAGGTAGGCCGCCGCGTCGTCCATGTCCTCGGGCGATCCGAACTGCGCCGCCTTGGGCGTGTGGACCATCATCGAAGCGTTGGCGTACATGCGGACCTCATCGCCTGCCATGGCGATGAGGCTGGCGATGCTTGCCGCCACACCCTCGACCTCGACGATCACACGGCGGCCGGACTCGCGAAGGACGTTGTGGATCGCCACGCCCTCGCTGACCAGGCCGCCATCGCTGTTGATGCGCACGCGCACGTCGCCGGGCGGGGCGTTGCGCAGGTCAGCGGCGATTCGCTCGACGGTGATGCCGTCGCCCCAGAAGTCCGGGCCGATCGGGCCGTAGATCAGCAGCTCGGCACCCGAGGCCAGCGCAGTCGCGCGGAGCACAGAGTGCTGCCCACTCGCGGCCGGCGAGGCGGATGCAGCTTCTGCGGCGATGTGGCTGGTGCGGTGCCGCGCAGCCGCGGCAGGAGCGGGAGCGCCCGTGGTCGGATCCATGGTGTTGTCCTGTCGGTTGGTTGCCGCAGATCCCGCAGCGTTGGAGATGCCCCACACGCGCTTGCGCTCGATCCAGGCGGACTGCTGGTCCAGCACATCCCGCGGGTTCGCGCCGCGGCGGCGAATGATTTCGGGGCCGGACATGTAGGTGTGCTCTTCGAGCACCGCCATCGCCTCAGCCTCGTGCAGCGGGTTGATCCAAGGCATCTGCGGCAGCGCGTACATCGCGTCGCCGATGCTGGCCGGGTCAAGGTCGGACGGAATGCGGAGCAGGCCCGGCGTGGCAAGCGCTACCGCAGCGAAACGCTCGTACATGCGCCGCTTGATCGCACCGATGAACTCGTAGCCCAGG
Organism: uncultured Lysobacter sp.; assembly: GCA_964350895.1. Classification (GTDB taxonomy): domain Bacteria; phylum Pseudomonadota; class Gammaproteobacteria; order Xanthomonadales; family Xanthomonadaceae; genus Pseudomarimonas. The sequence goes on along the minus strand of CAYGMG010000022.1, from coordinate 15,834 downwards.
ACGCCATAGGCGCCGTACTGCTCGACCAGCTCCTGCCTCTGCGCGCTGTACGTGCCGTTGTAGTTTTTCGCGAAGCTGCTGAAGCTGATCCGCATGCCGGCAGAGCCAGCGCGCAGCTGGCCGTTGCGCCAGCCTTCAAGGTTCGGGTTCGGCCGATTGGTGTCGACGGTGCCCACGGACTCACCGGGGCGGAGGTTGTCGAAGACCATGCCGGGAGCGAGGCGGGCGGTGCGGTCGGGCTGGGCGACTGCAGGGCCGATGCCCTCTCCTGGCGCCATGAACGTGGAGCCGTCACCCTTGATGATGAATGCGGCAAAGCACGCGGCAATCTTGGCCGCGATGCGCTCGCTCTCTTCGTAGTCCTTCAGGTCATCGAGGCGGGTGAGCACGGATGCGAGCAGGCTGATGCCGCGCACCTGGCCGATGCGATCGACGAGGCGCAGGTGCATCATCCGCTCAGCGGGCACGCTCTTGGTTTCACCGAGCAGGGCGAGGGTCTCTCCGGGGTGCTGCTTGAACAGGTGGTAGGCGACAGGCCGCCCCCAGGCGTTGCGCTGGACACCTTGCGTGATCCCTCGCCCTGGCTCGGTGAAATCCCACGGCAGCAGGTCCGGCTCGATCATCTCCAGGCTGTACGGCACCCGGGTTCCGTGATCGAGCAGCGGCACCGGGCCGATCAGCTCTTGCAGCAGGCCCTCGCCATCGCGAAGCCACGTGCGGCAGACCAGGCGCTCCATGCTGCCGATGTCGTGCTGCCAGGTGACCTCTGGTCGCTTGCAAAAGTCCGTCCACAGCATCGAAAGCTGGAATGCCAGGTCTTCGAGCACATCGCCGTTGCGGTTGCGCGGTTGCGGCTCGACGCCGATGCCGGTCGGCCCGATGATGTTCTGCGTCAGCGTGTTCAACGCGCCGCTGACGATGTCCAGGTTTCGATCCAGGTGCCGGGCCGCGTTGCGTACGTAGAGACCGCTGCCGGCGACGGCATTGTTGCCACTGCCGAAATCCCGGATGACATCGCGGAATCGGCTACGGTCGGCAGCCTCGTAGGCTTTGGTGGAATAGGCGATGGCCTGCCGGGCCTGCGCCCTGCGCAGTGCGTGCAGCGGGGCAACGGTCTCAACCGTTCGATCAAGGGCCTTGGCAAGCCAGTTCATCGGCGGAAGCCCTCGCACCCGTAGTGGCCAGAGAAGTCCGCCAGGGCGTAGAGCGAAGACTGGCCAGACGCCGCCGCATTCTCCGCAGCGACCTTGCCCTCCCACTCGCGCCGGCCGGCCTGAACCATGTTGAGGTCTGCCATGGTGAGCATGCGCTCGCCCATGCGCACAGACTGGCCCGCGAGGATCGCCGTCTCGGCGTCCAGGTAGGATTGCAGCATGGTCTGTGCGGTGGTCGGCATAAGCATCCGGTTTCACCACCCCACTTCGTTGTGGGGCGCGGATCGGATACTCCGGAACTGAGTGCGTCCCGTCTCGGGGGAACGGGACGCACTGGATCAGGCAGCGTTGGCGGTTACTTCGTGGCTGCTCTCAGAGTCCAGCAACGCATAGAGCGTGCGGCGGGAGACTCTGTACTCACGGCACACCCATCGCACCGACCGCCCCTGCTGCAGGGCATCCCGCATCTCCTGGACGGGATACTGCGGCTCGCCAGCGCTCGCTGGTATGTAGAGATCCTGGCTCGGATACTCCTCGACCAGGTACGCGACCACTGCCTCGACAACCGACCGTATGTCATCGCTGTCCGTTCGAAGCCGCAGGGCCGCGCCCACGGACAGCTCGTCAACCAGCTCACCGATGCGAGCGCGGCGCCGGGCGACCTTGCGGCTCATAGGCGGCGGCTCCAGGCATCGCTTGCAAAGCCATTCTTGGCCTGCTGCTGTGGTGTTTCACGGGGAGCACCAGAAGAGGCAGGCAGATCCTGCTTTTGAGCATGGCTCGGCTTAGCCGCGCCTTCGAAAGTGGGGGCAGGCTTCTCGGAATTCGCTGCCGCGGCCGCGGCGGCGAATAGATCGTCCTCTGGCTGCACGGTCTGCTCGAGCTGCTTCCAGAACTGCGCCCGGCGGGGTTGCCACAGGTCCAGGCGCTCCTCCAGCCAGATGGCGTAGGTCAGACAGTCGCGGACCTCGATGCGGGTGCGGACCGCTGTCCAGCGCGTCTCGGTACCGCCCTGCATGCGGCGCACTGCGCGCACCTCGCCGGCGAGCTGCTTGTACCACTCGTCACTGAGGTCCTTCGACAGGTGGACATAGCCGGGCCCAGGCGCGGTCACGTCGAGGCGCGACTGGAAGCGGTCCTTGGCCAGATTGGTGCCGACCATCCACAGCGTCGGGCCCCACTTCTCGATGCGGCCGTTCCACTTGAAGCTGACCTTGCTGTTGCCGTTGTCGATCGAGCGCTCGCGACCACTGGCGCCCTTGATTGCGTGGACCTTGATGTCCCGGCAGCGGTGGGCGAAGGCATAAACCGCGTCGGCGTGATGGCCGCCGGAGTCGATAGCCGTGGCGAAGATCCGCTGCGGGATGCCGCAGGCATGCGGGTACTCAGCGCTGCGCAGGAACTGCTCGACCTCAGCCCACAGCTCCACTTGCGCCGGATTGCCGAAGATCACCTTGTGGTCGATGGCCCACATCTCGCCGCCGAGGCCGATCCCCCAGACGCCGAGCTCAACCCGGTTGTCCTGGGTGTCCGCGCCGCAGAGCAGCAGCAGGCAGCCGCGCGGCATCACGCGCAGCGGGAACGGCTCGGCGCGCTGCTTGAGGTCCTCAGCGTCGGTGCGCTCGACCTCGCCCTCCCAGGCCTCGCCGAGGGTCGTGTTGGTCCACGCCTTTAGCTTGGTCGCGTCGCCCTCGAGCAGCTTGGTGTGCGCGGCGATGAAGTCGGCGACGATCTGCGACCATGGCACGGTCGGGCTGTAGGCGGTCCAGACATGCACGCCGATGTGTTTGGGCGGCGCCCGGCGCGTACCGTTCAGGTCAGAAAAGTGGCCGTCCTGATCGAAGTAGAGATCGCCGCGCTCGTTGGCCCAGCGGCCCTGCTCTGCGATGCGCAGGTAGTCGGACTGCGCGATCAGCGCGGTGCAGTGCGGGCACATGTGCCGGACCGACTCAGGCTGTCCCGGGTGGAACTTGAAGCCGTGCGGCTTATCCTTGCCGCCCCAGGTCAGCGCGTGCCAGCCGCCACAGTGTGCGCACGGGACCTGGAATGTGAAGCGCTCCTCGGCGACGTTGAAGCGGTCGTCGATCAGCGAGAAGCCCTTGAGCTTGGGCGTGCTGCCGGCGACCATCTTGGGGAAGGTCGCGCCCTCGATGCGCTTGCCGGCGAGGGTGAAACAGTCGCCTTCCTTCTCGATGTCCCGGTCGAAAGCGTCGACCTCATCGAGATAGGCGCGGTCGCAGCTGAACCGGCGGTAGTTCTTCGCGGCCTTGCCACCGCGCACGCGCAGGATCGAGCCGATGAACTTCTTCTGTGTGAGCGTGTTGTCCTTGTGCCGCGCGAGGTACGCCGGGAACACCGCCTGCATCGCACGCACATCGCGCAGCATCGGATCCAGCTCGGACTTCATGAAATCGTCAGCGTCGTCGTCGGTCGGCTGCCATAGCGCCTGGTTTCGGCGCAGGTGCTCGGCGGTGTAGCCGATGCAGGCTAGCAGGATCTTGGTGTACCCGACGCGCGCAGACTTGCGGACGGTGACCTCCTGCACGTCGTCGCTGCCGATGACCGCCATCAGGCCACGCTGGAAGGGCCACGGGTCCCACGCCTGCTCGACGTAACTCGACTCAGCCGAGAGGTAGAAGTGCCGACGCGCCCACTGCTCCAGCGTCTGCGGCTCCGGCACACCGATCGACTGGACGCCCTCGCAGAGGTAGGCGCCCAGGTCGGCCAGGCTGCAGAACTCCAGCAGCTCGCCGTCGCTCACGCGGCGGCCTCCATATCCTCATCGGCGTCGGGCTGCGCCGCATCGGCGTCGTCGTCGGTGCGGAACAGGTCATCGATGGTGGTCGCGGCGGCGATGTTGCGGGTCTTGGCCAACGTCCGGCGCACGGCCTCGATGTCGTCGGCGCTGAGCGCAGGATTGCGGCGCCGCAGCTCGCCCGGGATGGTATCCAGCAACCTCGCGACGCGCGCCAGAGTGCGGGCCAGCACATCGCTGAGCAGGCGCTTGGGCGCCAGCTCGGCGCGCGTCACCGCGTTGGCCATCTCGAACTTCTCGGCCTGGGCGCGAGCCAGGCGCGCACGCTCCGCGGCCAGCTCGCCCACCTGGTCGCCGCCACGGCCGGCGGCGATCTCGCGCAGGTGCTCGCAGTACGACAGCAGCCAGGTCGCTGCAGTCTCGCCCTCGCTCAGCACGCCGCGCGAAACCAGCCCGGAAACCGCCGGCTGTGATATCCCCACCAGCTCACCGAATTGAGCCTGCGTAGGAATGTCATGCAGATCAATCACATAACCCCCTTAGGAGAGGCTCGTGACTAGCGCGTTTCTGCGGCCAAGCTCCCCGTACCTGGACAGGCCGGGGGAGGACCCGCGGGCTGGCGACCCGGCTGACCATCACAGCATCAGCCTCGCCTGGGCGATGGCGCGGTAGGCGGTGAGTCTGCTCACCCCGTACTTCTCGACCATGTCACCGGCCAGCACGCACAGGGGCACGCGCATCAGGTCGGGCTCGGCGATCAGTGCCTCGGCCATTGTGTCGACCATGGCCTGATCCGCTGCCGCAGCCTGAGCGGCGGCCTGCGCCTCGCGGGCCGCAGCGCTGCCGTGCCTTGATGCACTGGCCGCGACCACGCTCACGCGCTCATCTTCCGAGCCAGCTGCTCGCAGATGGCCGTGATGCGTGCCTGGTTGCGCTGCTGCTCTTCCTCGCTCAGCACCACGGCAGGCAGCGCTACCAGCTCCGGACGCGACGGCATGGCTGCGATCAGGTCGGCCACCTGCGGCCAGCGTCGCTGCCGGGTGCGCAGCCGGTAGAACGCTTCGTCGAGCCGCTCGGCATCCTCCTGCACCCACGTACCCGCCCGCAGGCGCCACAGGTCCTGCACCCAGATCCGCACAGTGACGTCGAGCATATCCGCGGCCGGGCAATGCTCCAGGCCGAGGGCGTAGAGCGACGCCACGCCGGTGCGGATCGCGCGGTCAAACCACGGCGGAATGGGTGATGGCTGCTGGTTCGGGGCGGTCATGTCCCGGGTCTCCGAGGATCGACTGGATGGCTTGGCGGGTCTTCGATGGGGCAGCGGCAGTCACAGGCCCAGCGCGTTGCCGATGCGCGGGCCGGCCTACCTCGGCGTGCTGTCGCCTTGCGGCGGCGATCACGTACCCCGCAGGCTTGTCCGGGTAGGCCTCGGCCATGGCGTCCAGCTCGGCGATGGTCACGCCTTCGCCGACAGCGTCGACCAGATCCGGGTGCATGGCGTTGATCGCCAGGCCCCGCTTTCGGAGCGCCAGTGCGGCTCGTACCTCGGGCCTGATCTCCGTGACCTCGCCCTGATCCGGCTCACACACAACCTCGCGCGCGTCTTTCGGAGCGTGGTGTGTGTTTCTTGCCTCAGTGGTAGGTATAGGAGTTGGAGTTGGAGTTGGAGATGGAGTTGGAGATGGGGCATTGCCCTTTGATGCGATGGGCAATGCGGATTCATGCGAACCGCATTGCGGATCCATGCGAACCGCATGCGATTTGATGCGATCCGCATCCGATCCGCATCCGTCCGCACCCTCACGCAACGCGTCATTGCTGCCATCGCCGCCGGCATCCGGCGCCTTCCGCGCCTTCTTCGGCGGCGCATCACCACCGCAATCCCAGCCCTTCTTCTTCCACCGCTTGTTCGCGGCCTTCTTGCCCGCCTCCGAGCGCATGCTCGAACCGGCGGCATAGGGGTTGTGGTCTGTCCAGTCGTGCAATGCGCGCTCGCCCGGCTCACCGTCAAGAAAGCGCACATCCACCAGTGCCTGCACGAACGCATCCGGCTCGCCCTGCCAATCGGCAGCCAGCTCGATGTCCTCGTCCGTCATCCCGGCCAGGTCGCCGGTCGGCTTGTTCGCCGCGGCCCAAGCCCACAGCATCACCAGGCGGAACGCCCCGTCGCCGCCCACGCGGCGGATCAGCTTGCGTGTCTTCGGGTGCGTGCCGAACCCGACCTTGATCCGAATGTCCGTGGCCATCAGCCCTCCAGCTGCTTGATCGCAGCGCGCAGTTGGTCAAGCGTGCGCTCGCGGACAGCAGGGTCCTTCAGCGCCTCGCGCTCTGCCTTGAAATCGCGCCGATCAAGTGCCCGCTTCACCCACGGCTTGCGCGATGGGTCGGCCAGCGGCGGCAGCGGCTTCTTGCGCCGGCTCACGCGTGGCCACCGTCGGCCCAGCGCAGCAGGGCCTCGATGCGCGGAGTTGTCCAGAGGTCGATGCGCTCAGCGCACTCGAACAGGCCAAGCGCATCGCAGAGGTACGCGACGAACACCAGCCCGCTGAGCGGCAGCATCACAATCAGGGCCAGCAGCCGCCGGGCCATCACGCTGCCCTCCCCATCAGCACGCGCCGCAGCGCGAGGTTCTCTTCCTGCAGCTCGCGGTTCTGCTTCTCCAGCGAGCTTTCCTTGCGGCGAACGCCGTACAGGTCATAGCCCCGGTCGTGCAGCATCCACATCACCGGCGCATCGTTGCCGCAATGGTCCATCAGCCTCGAAAGCTTCGGCCACACGATGCCCTCTGCCCCGCTCTGCCAGCGGCTGAACTGCGCCTTGTCGACGCCCAAGGCCAGCTGCAGTTCCTTGTCGAAGGCAAAGCCCGCGACCTTCGCGCACAGCTCAATCGCGCCGCCGAGTGAGCGCTCGCGCTCGATCTCCTCAGGGCGTACATCCACAGGCAGGGAAAGCTGGCTGCTCATCACTGCGCAACCTCGTTGAGTGGCGTTGAGAGACTCGGCCGCCCACCATGAAACCCATGGACGACCAGAACATCAGAACCCCGACCCGACCGAGCCAGCCCGTGGGGATTGCGGGCAAGCGAACGGAAGGGGGCACCGCGGCCGGGCCGGGGTATGCGGTACGGGTGCGCGCCCTGCGCGCCCCGGGCGGCGACCTGGTCGCCGTGTTGTTCGAGTTGGGCGGCGGCGCCCCGGTGGTAGGCTGTGGTTACCACACACACCGCTCCACCACCGGAGGCCGCCATGGAACTTCCGCCAGTCCAAGCCAAGCTGCGCGACAAGGATGCCGGGATGACATACGAGGTCTGCGCGTACCGCGAAATCACTCGCGAGGAAGCGCTGTACGCCATTCGGGCGCACAACGCCGCCAAGAAGCCGAAGCCCAAGCGAGGGTCAGTCGTCCGCATCATCACGACCCTCGGCGCCCACGATTAGCGCCACCTCATCCTGATTCAGCAGCCGGCCCAGCGCTGTCGAACGATCAATCAGCGACTTGTGCTGCTCTGGCGTCGGACCGGGGCATTCGCCGACCACATAGCTGTAACCGACGACCGCCAAACCATTCGCCTGCACATCCAGACCGACGCAACTCACCTCATCAGCCAGCAGGTCGCTCACCTTGGCGGTACGCAGAGCCATCAGGCGGCCTCGCCCTTCGGAGGCCGCACTTCGCGATCTACCTGGAAGGCTTCCGGCTTCAGCAGCTGCAGATACTGCCGCCGCGCCGAAGGTATGCCCGAGCGCCGCCATTCACTCACTGATGCGGGGCGGATCTGGCAAAGGCGCGCCACCTCAGATGTGCCCCCGAGCCGATCGATGATTGCCGAGTCTCTGTTCATGGTCGCCGATCTTAGGCGCACCTAACGCCGTGCGCAAGCCCTACCTAACTCGGTTGCGTTTAGGTTTGCCTTATGTCGACTTTCTCTGAGCGCCTCGCCCTTGCGATGCAGGGCCCGCCAACCGTGAACCAGGCAAGCCTGGCCAGAGGCGTCCGCGTCAGCGGCGCCACGGTCAGCCATTGGCTCAGCGGCGAGATTCAAACCCTCAAGGGCGCCAACCTGCTGCGCGTCGCGGAGTTTCTCTCAGTGCGTCCAGAGTGGTTGCAGAGCGGTGAAGGCAGTATGCGCACCCACGACGCGAACCCATCTCGCTACCGGATATCGGAGCCAACAGACTCCGAACCAGCGATGCCAATAACGTTCCGGGATGCCTTTGGGTCATGTGGCGGCGGATCAGTCACCGAAGCGGATCTGCGTCAACCGCTGCTGAAAGAGCCAGCGTGGTTCCGCCGCTACCAGGTAAGTCCGCGCACGGCCCTTGCGGTGTGGGCGGATGGCGACAGCATGTCCGACTTCATCGTGGACGGCGATATCGTGATCTTCGACACCAGCAAGACCGCCCCTAAAAGTGGCTCCATTTTTCTGATCGAGCACCCAGACGGGCTGCGAATCAAGCGGCTACGCCGCGAGATAGATGGCACATGGGTCTTGGAAAGCAACAACCCGGACAAGCGCCGCTTCCCTGACGAGCGAATCACCCCGGATCAGCTCGACCTGCTGAGGATAATGGGCCAGTTCGTCTACCGCCAAGGAGGCTGAGGTCACTCGGAAACCGCCTCTCTGGACGTCCATAGCGACATCGATGACCCGACTGGCCGCACGCGAACCATTCCGGAAAACAAGGCGCTCCGTTCCAGGAATACCCCGGACCGTTGGGGTATGGCCCTGCACTCTCCTGCCGCGACTGTGATCACCAGATACTCGCGAAACGCCTCGACATCGCTTGCCAGGCTTACCAGGCGCTTGTAAGCGTCCTCAGTCCTGCACCCAAACCAGTGCTCGCCCTTGATCCGCACAGCGCCATCCGGTAGCGGCGTGTCATCCGCTTTCGGCACCGGCGCAGCCCTTGGTTTCGGCGTGCCAACAGGTTTATCCGCCTCGACCAGCTCCCCATCGCAGGGCATGGACTGGTAGACCTTTCCGCCCGCTGCGTCGGCGCAGCGGTAGATCTGCTGCCCCGATGCAACCCCAACCCAGATCAACGCCAAGGCCCCAGCGATCCAGCGCATAGCCATCCTCCGCAGCACATGTCGAAGCATTGTCGCAGACACAGCCGTAGGCAACGTTAGGTTTGCCTATTGCAATTTGCGTTAGGTGCGCCTAACGTATCGCCATCCGCCCCACCCCGGGGCGCTCCCCGGAGCAGCCGATGGCCAGCACCACCCAGCTTCCCGCCGCACTCACCGTCGCCGGAACCCACGTCCGCCAGGACGAAGCCGGCCGCTTCTGCCTCAACGACCTGCACCGCGCCAGCGGTGGCGAGTCGCGTCACCAGCCCAGCTTCTGGTTGCGCAACGCGCAGGCCCGCGCGCTGATTGACGAGATCGGCAACTCTGCAGATTTGCAGAGTTCCCCCATCTCCACGATCGAGGGCGCCGCCGGCGGCACCTTCGTCGCCCGCGAGCTGGTCTACGCCTACGCCATGTGGATCAGCCCCGCCTTCAACCTGCGAGTGATCCGCGCGTACGACGCGATGGTCACCGCGCCGCCGCGCACCGACCCCACCAAGCTCACCCGGCTCGATCTGATCCAGCTGGCCATGGACGCCGAGCAAGAGCGCCTGGCGCTGGAGCACCAGGTGCACGAACTGGAGCCCAAGGCCGCCGCGCTGGAGCGCATCGCCGACGCCACCGGCTCGATGAACATCACCCTGGCTGCGAAGACGCTGCAAATTCAGCCCAAGCGGCTGTTCGCGTGGCTGAGGCAGCACTGCTGGATCTACCGCCGCGTCGGCAGCGCGGTCTGGACGGCCTACCAGGACAAACTGCAGTCGGCGCTGCTTGAGCACAAAGTCACGACCATCGAGCGCGCCGAAGGCCCGGACAAAGTAGTCACCCAGGTGCTGGTCACCCCTCGCGGGCTTGCGCGGATCGCCGAGCGCATGAAGCAGGAGGCCGCAGCGTGATGAACGCCACCGCCCTGCTCTACCTCGCCACCCGAGCCCCGAAGGTGACCGCCATGCCGAAGATCCGCGGCGACCGCTACCAGCGCGTCAAAGCCCAGGTCCGCGAGCGCTGCGAGTTCTACCGGCTCGACCGCTACGACACCCAGGCCTGCGTCGACCACGCCGCAAAGCTGATGCGCCGCGGCCGCTCCGCCGCCGTCGCCGTCTCCGAAGGCGTGCGCATGGCCAAGGACCTCGCCGCCACGCGCGACAACTGGCAACCGGGAGGTGCCGCATGAGCCTCGATCTGCTGAGCCTTGCTATCGGTTTTGGCGCTGGCTTCGCGCTATTTGTCGGGGCCCTGCTTCATCGCCGCGAGCTGCGCAGCAATCTCCCCATCGACCAGCGCCCTGAATCGCGGGCTACGCCGTCGCAAAGCGGGCAGAGCTTCCGCCACATCGGCCCGCAGCATCAGGTAGGCGTTCACCGCGTCGTAGGTGCCTCGCCCGGTACCGGTACTGATCAGCCCCATGTGCCTGAGCTGCGCTACGGCCGGGTCGCTGGGGTTGCCGCCGAGTGTGTGGGTGCCCTCTACGTGGTACAGGGCCAGCACAGCCTGCAGCTCGTCTGGCAACCCGGCGAGATAGGCCAGCAATCGCCGCCGCTCGCCACGCCCACGCCACCAGGCGTGCAGGGCGTTGCCGGCGAACACCAGCAGCGGGGCAACCAGCGTGCCGTAGATGGCGAGGACCAGCTCGGGGCTCATGGAGGCGACTTTACTCAGCCACGGGCCGCCGTGAAAGGAGCCGCCGCATGAGCCGCCCTGCCCCGCTCACCATCAGGATGGCCAGCGGCTTCGTGGTCGAACTTGACCAGGGCTATCAGCCCAGCGACGAGCCGGCCATCGATACGCAGCGAGTCCGCTGCCAGGTGCGCATGCCGCCGCAGTGCAGCGGCTCCAAGGGCGACACCATCGTCGCCGCGCATGCCCTGCTCCGGAACTGCCACACCTACAGTCTGACCCGAGGCGACAACTGGGTGCTGCACGTGGGTGATGCATCCATTGACCTCGATAGCGTCGCGCAGGCCCACCAGGCAGAGCGCTGGCTGCAGGCATTCCGCGATGCACTGGTGGCCGAGAAGGCGAAGCGGTTGGAGGCGAAGGCGGCATGAATGCCGAGCCCTCGCAAAGCCGCCGCGCACGTGCCGAGCAAGCGATTGCTCGCCTCGCTGGCGAGTGCGTCGAGGCGCTCACGCTTGCCGACTTTGCCGAACGCGATCCGCTGGCCATCAAGCATATGCCCGGCATTGAGTCGCCGCTGCGCCAGTGGGCCGCAGGTCAAGCCGAGATGGCATGGCGCTGGGTCAACGACCTCAAAGGAAGCGAAGCATGACCGCCCTGATCATCCGCACCCGCCCCCACCTCTTCGGCCCGCACGCCGTCGACCGCAACCTCGGCGCCACCGGCACCGTGCGCGTGCTTCGCGACGAGCTCGACGCCGATCAGGCGCCTCGCGTCGACGGAATCGACCGCATCGACGCCTACCGCGACCGCGCCGGCCGCTGCGGCGCCTTCGCGGCCCGCGACTACCCGCACCGCTACCTGCGCGGCGAGCGCCTGCAGGCCGAGCTGCACCGCCTGCCCATTCCCAGGCACCGCGCCCTGGTGCCTGTCACTGACGCCACCGCGTCCTAACCCGGAGATCCACCACCATGTTCGATTCGATCGATTCGGTGATCGAGCGCCTCGGCGCCAAGCACCTCGACCACCCTGAACTCGCCGGCCCAGCCGTCGCCCTTCCCGAAGGCTGGAAGGTCGAGTCGTTGGAGAAGCTGGCCAACTCGCCCAGCCGCGTTCGCCAGCGCATCACCGTGAACCGCGTGACCGACTTCATCGACTACGTCCAGCGCTACAAGGAGCCGTCCTCGCTGATCGTGTTCGCCAGCAAGCTGGCCGTCGGTTCGTCGCTGGCCGAGGCCCACCTGGACTACCACCACCGCGATCAGCTCACGCACGCCAGCTGGAACGAGCACCGCATCGCCTTTGCGCCGCAGCCCTCACTGGCCTACGCCATGCTGACCGCGCTGGACGGCAAGCTGATGGACCAGGCCGCGTTCGCCCAAGCGATCCGCGACCTGACCCGCTTCGTCGAGGAGCCCAAGGCCGCCGACCTGCTGGAGGTGATCCGCACCCTGACGCTCACCAGCAAGGGCGACTTCCAGTCCTTCGACGACGACCTCACCGGCAGCGTGCAGCTGCGATTCGATCTGCAGGTCTCGGCCAACGCCGGCACGCAGAACCGCAAGCTCGACGTGCCGCGCGAGCTGACCTTCAAGCTGCCGCTGCTAGACGGCCCGGGCTACGACGACCACCTGGTCCGCGCCGAGCTGCTGTACCGAATCCCGCGCAGCGCCGGCGAGAAGGTGCAGCTCGGCATCCGTCTGCCGGATCGACTGTGGATGGAAAGCGACCTGATCGAGGCCCTGTCCGCCCACATCCGCGACGAGACCGGCCTGCTGACCATCGTCGGGAGCGTGGCATGAAGCTCTTCTCGCAGACGCTGGCCGAGATGCGCGGAGGCATGGTGGAACGCGAACTGACCGACGAGCTGCGCAAGCTGGTCGAGCGCGTCCAGGACACCGGTCACAAGGGCGCCATCACTCTGACCCTGACGCTCACGCCCAAGGGCCGCCAGAACCGCGAGATCCACGTCGGCGCCAAGGTCGCGATCAAGACGCCGCCCAACATCGACCTGTCCGAGCCGAGCATCTTCTTCGGCGTGCGCGGCGACCTCGTGCGCGACGACCCCGAACAGGGCGACATGTTCCGCCGCGGACCTCGTGAAGTCGCGGACGGCCTCAGCCCGGCGGAGCAGGAATCGGGAGCCGCCTGATGGCCGCCGACGGCTGCCAGCTGCCGCTGCTGTCCCCCGCGCCGGGTGCGCGGTGGACAGCCGTCGAGCTCGACCTGCTCCGCCAGCACTACACCGCCGGCGGGCTCACCGCCGCGCAGGCTGCGCTACCGCACCGCAGCGCCCCCGCTATCTACATGGCCTGCACCAAGTACAAGATCCGCGCGCCGCGGCAGGCCAACACTGTCCGGCGGCGGTGGTCGCACGACCCAAGGCTCGACGATGAGATCCGCGCCCAGGCTATGCGCAACGCCGGGCGCGGCACCTGGCAAACGATCGCCGTCCGCTGGGGCCGACCGCTCTGGTACGTCCAGCGCCGCGCCCACGACCTCGGCGTCCAGCTGCCGCGCCACGACGCCCGCGCCTGGACCGAGGCCGAGACGGATCTGCTGCACGAAACCGCCCACCTCAGCGCCGGCCAAGCCGCGCTCACCTTCCGCCGCCGCGGCACCCCGCGCACCGCCACCGCAATCCAGACCCGCCGCCACCTGCTCAGCATCGAGCGCAGCGACAACGGCGTGTACAGCGAGCGCGGCCTGAGCCTGCTGCTCGGCTGCGGCCACACCACCATCGCCCGTGCCATCAAGCGCGGCGACCTGCGCGCCAGACAAGAGCGCAAAGGCGACCCCACCAGCCGCTGGCAGATCACCGAGCGAGCCATACGCGACTGGCTCGCCGCCCAGCCGTACGCCATCGACCTACGCCGCGTCCCGCCCGCCAGCCAGGCGCTGCTGATCACGGCTCTTACCAACCGCTGAGGCATTCATGACCGTTACCCCGACCAGACTACGCGAGCTGATCCGTGCCGCCGACGATCGCGCCGCAGACTCCAGCCGCACCTACGAGTACATGCAGCGCCACCGCGACATCGCTGCTGCGCTGCGTGAGCTCCAGTCCATCCAAGCTCGCGCGGAGCCCGACGACTACGTAGACCTACAGTTGTGCCTCGACGCCAACACCGCAGGCCTTGTCCGCGATATCGCCAGAAAATCCGGAGTGACTCCCAACCAGGCGGCATCCGTAATCGCCAACATTGCGCTAAAAGAGATCATTTCTGACGCCGCCGAATCTGGCGCAGAGCTGAGCGACGAACCCGACGCAGAGGTCGAGCACTGCGAGAGCGACCAGCCCGAATGCGGGCCGGTAACGCGTCACGATTCTCATGGCGTACCGCTTTGCGAGGTGTGCTGGAACGGGCTTTTGGATGACGCCGCGTTAAGCGGCCCCGCCGACAAGGCAAGCAAAGGCGCGGACTCTCCGGGGTCCGCTTGACCGCATAGTTATGTGACAACAACGGAAAGGAGCAACAACATGGCACGCGAGTATTGGATTTGCTGGAACGAAGGAAGGACCGAAGGGTTCATCACTTCTGACGCGAGCGACGCAGCACAGTGCTCTGACGGGATGTTCGAGAACCCGCGCAGCACAGTAGGCGAAGCGTTCAGAGAAATATACGCAGACGATGATGAAGACATCGAGCTTCAGACCGAACGTGTCGTGCTGCCCGACCTTGCCGCATAACGCCGGGTTGAGCTGCCGCCCGCAAGGAGACTCAGAATGAACACCGAAGCACGTCCGGGCGGTCAGCTCGAACCCATAGTTAGGAGGCTGCGCGCATGGTCTGACGATGCAGACTCGCATGGGAAGCCGTGGGTGCCGGTGTCGCCGGCAACGCTACGCGATATCGCCGAAGCTGTGGATTGCCTTGTGCGAACCGCATCAGCAGGGACCGATGAACCGGTTGAACGTGCGGTTAGTGCTGGCATTTGGTTTGGGCCGCACCGAGCAGAGCAATTGCGCAATGCTCTGGCGAGGTTCAAGCCGTGACGCCGCGTGCAGTGATGCGCGACGTGCTCGGCGCTAAGTGTGCCGATGCAATCATCGCAGACAAAGGGCCTGAATGGGCTCTTTTGGTGACAGTGTGCGCAATCAACGAACGTGGCGGCCCGCAAACCGAACGCGAGACGGCGTTCATGCGCTGGGCTGACCGAGTAACGCAGGACCAGACACCTAACGCCGCGTTAAGCGGCCCGCACGAGTAACCGGATGGATGCCGCCAAGGTTGGCGGGTCCGCTTAAACGCATAGTTAGGGAGCAACACAACCATGTGCGAATGCACTACGCGAATGAACGAGAAGCTGGCCCAGCACAACGGAAAGATTGCGGTTGCCATACAGATCACCGAGAGCCTTGGCCTGCGCAGCAGCTTGATGGTGCAGACCGAGAAGTTGGACAAGACGAAGCGGAGGCCGGTTCCGGCAGTGTTGGCGAGCTTCTGTCCTTTCTGCGGCGAGAGAGCTGATCTTGCTGCCTAACGCCGCGTTAAGCGGCAGCCGGCCGGCAGAGTAAGGAAGCGCGGAGAGCCGTCCCGTCTGTCCGCTTGAACGCATAGTTCGGCGTCAACACGAGGAACTGACATGGAACTCTTTGAAGACATTCCGATGGTGTGTTGCCAAGGCCCGGGCGCGCATTGCATTTGTGAGCGCGACGAAGCAATGCTGCGCCGCTACGCTGGCGGCGATGACCTGCGGCCGATGTGCCCGCGTGAAGTCGAATGGTGCATCGATGAAGCCGACCGCTGCGGAGAGGGCTTTTACAACCGCGCGGAGCTGGAAGGCATGAGCCACCGCGAGCTTGCAGGCGCGGTGATGAACGCATGGAGAATGTACGTGCAGAGCAACTGTCTTTGACGCCGAACGCTAATTCTGCGGCACTCCCGCCGCATAACTCCCACGACTGACCGCTAACAGGCTGATCCGCCATGAGTGCACTGATTAACCCGACAAAAGTCACGCTGCGCGAGGTCTATACCCAGCGCATCCGCGCCAAGCACTACTCTCGCAGCACGGAGAAGGTCTACTGGCACTGGATCAGCGAGTTTGCCCGCCACTTCCGTCGGCCGCCTCGCGAGCTGGGGCCGGCGGAGGTCGAAGCATTCCTCTCGCATCTGGCCACAGAACGCCACGTCAGCCCCAGCACTCAGAACCAGGCACTGTCCGCCCTGCTGTTCTGCTATCGGGAGGTTTTGGGCGTCGACCTGCCCTGGCTCGACAACGTCACCCGCGCGA
>CAYGMG010000021.1:0-38638 GCA_964350895.1 uncultured Lysobacter sp. | reverse complement strand
CGGTCAGATCGAGGCGTCGCGGTCGCGGATACGATCCGCTCCCACAACAGCTCGCCGGCGCGCCCTGCGAACGGCAGCTATGCGCCCGGAATCGCCATTGCAGCAGGGTCGCTTTGGATCTGAGCTTGCCGATCGTGTGTGACCGGTCTTCAGGAGCGCGCTTGGCAGTCGCGGCCAGACTCGGTTTACGGGGTATTGTTCACAAGCCGGAAGGCTCGCCCTGCGTGGCCGCGTGTTGTGCATGGGCTCGCGGGCGACCGCCTTTCGCGCCAACCGGATGCGGCGGGCGATGGTGCCGAAGGAGGGATTCGAACCCTCACGGTTTTAAGGCCGGCGGATTTTGAGTCCGCTGCGTCTACCAGTTCCGCCACTTCGGCGCGGCCGTGGATTATAGGGCATGGGCGGCGCTGCGGTGCATCGGGCTAGAACATTCGCGAGCGTCGCATCAGGGTGATGATGATCGCAGCCAACAGCGCGCATGTGCCCCAGAAGTAGACGTAGCCATAGCGCCATTCAAGCTCGGGCATGTGGCTGAAATTCATTCCGTAGATGCCGACCAGGAAGGTCAGCGGGAGGAACACCACGCTGACCGTGGTCAGCCGTTTCATGGTCAGGTTGGTGCGGTGACTGACCATCAGCATGTAGAGGTTGAGGGATTCCGACAGGATGTCGCGGTCGACCATCAGGTCCTGCAACAGGTGTTCGACGGTACCGACCATGTTGCCAAGAAAGCCCTGGGTCGCTTCGCTGATGAAGATCGACTTACGGGTCGACAGCTCGGAGAGCACGGCGCGCGCCGGGAGCAGGACCTTGCGGAAGTGCAGCAGGTCCGAACCCAGCGAGGAGAAGCGCGCGAACACGGGGTCGTCGACCTTGCCGCGGGCCAGCTCCTGCTGCATGGCCTCGACGCGCTCCTCCATTTCCTGCTGGACCTCGAGGTAATTCTCGATCAGGTGGTCCCACAGTTCGTAGACGAGGAAACTGGGGCTCTTGGCAAAGCGCAGGAAATCGGCGTGATAGTCGCGGCGAACCGACTCCAGGAACAGCACCGGGGCGCGGTGGATGGTAGCCAGGAAACGTTCGCCGATGACAATGTCGACGCGCTCCAGCTCGACCCGGGCGCCGCTCGGCCGGCAGCCTGAGACCACCACGTGCAGGTAGTCGTCGTAGCGCGCGTGGCGGGTCAGGGCATCTCCCGATAGGGCCTCCTCGATCACCGCGTCGCTGATCAGGCCGATGCGCTGCAGCGGCTCGCGTACGTCGGCGGCGTCGCCGGCCTGCACGTCGATCCAGACGAAGCGGCCCGCGGCCACGGCGTCGGCGACCGCGTCGAGGTCGAGCTCTCGTTCCTGCTTGGCCTCGAAGTCGAACTCGACGAGGCGGATCCGGCAATCTGCTGCGCCCACCATTGGCTCCGCTTGCGACTACCGGGCCTGTTCTACACCAGCGCCGCGGGTTTTCACAGGCGTGTGCTCAGCGGCTGTCGTCGAGGAAGGTGCGGATCTCACGGCCGAAGTTGTCGATGTCGACCAGGAAGGCATCGTGTCCCTGCGGCGAGTCGAGCGGCACAAAGCGCGAGTCGGCGCCGGCGCGGGCCAGGCCTTCGGCGATCTCTTCCTGCTGTTGTAGCGGGAACAGGATGTCGGTGCTCACACCGATGCTCAGCGAGCGTGAGACACGGATGCCGGCGAGCGCGCTCGCGGTATCGGTTCCGCAGCAGTCGCCGAGGTCGAACCAGTCCATCGAACGGCTGAGATAGAGGTAGCAGTTGGGGTCAAACTGGCGGATGAAGCGCTGTGCGTGGCCTTCGAGATAGGACTCGACCTGGAACTCGAAACCGAACGGGTCATCCGGACGCTGCTCGCTGTCAAGGCGCACGCGGCCGAATCGGCCATCCCACTCAAGCGAGGATCGGTAGGTCACCACGCCCAGCTTGCGCGCGATACGCATGCCGGAGTCGGGATAGCGCTCCTCGCCGTAGTCGCCGTTGTTCCACTTCGGATCAAGGCGGATCGCCTCGCGCTGCAGCGAGCGGATGGCGATCGAGAACGGCAGCGCACGGGCGGCGCCGGAGACATTGATATGTGCTCTGGCGATGCCCGGATACAAGGCGAGCAGGGCCAGTACGCTCATGCCGCCCATCGAGCAGCCGATCGCACAAGCCAATTGTTCAATGGCAAGGCCCTGGACCAGGGAGGCCGCGGCATGCGCGCCGTCCTCCACCGACAGCGGAGGGAACTCCAGGCGATAGGGCTGGCCGCCCTCCTTGGCGGGCGACGCCGGACCAGTTGAGCCCTTGCAGCTGCCCAGCGAGTTGGGGCAGATCACGAACCAGCGGTCGGTATCGATCGGTTTGCCCGGCCCGACCATGGCTTCCCACCAGCCGCTGTCCGGATTCTCCTGGTGGCTTGCCGCGTGGGCGCTGGGCGATAGCCCGGTCAGGATGAGCACCGCGTTGTCGCGCTGGGCGTTGAGCGTGCCCCAGGTTTCGTAGGCTACACGCGCACCGTGCAGGCTGCCGCCGCGCTTCATCGCAAAGGGCGAGGGCAGGGCGTGGAAGCGCGTCCCGGCGGTGATGAACTCGGTCACTCCACGACCTGGTCGATGGTCAGCCTGATCGGCTCGCTGGTGGTGTTCGGCAGCGGCGCGCTCAGCCCCTCGAAGTCGCCCGGCTGGGGAATGGCCTGGCCGCTCGACGACACCCGCGCGCCAACCACCACCTCGGGCATGGTCGACAGCTTGAGTGCCGGCATCATGCTCTGGCTGTCGTCGAGGGTGACGGTGACGGGAAGGTTTGCCGCCGGCAGTCGCTGGATGGCCAGTGGCATGCGCGAACCCTGCGCCGGCCGGGCGAACACGAACAGCACATCGCTGGCGCTCAGGCGCTCGCGCAAGGCGGGAGCGATATCGACGATGACGGTCAGACGTGGCCCGCCGGCGGCGTCGTCGCTGCCGGCAGGCGAGGCGGGCTCAGCGGGCGTGGCGGACTGACCCTCGGCGGACTCGACGATTGCGGTGGAGACCCGGGCCGGAGGCAGGCCAGCGGCTTGGCGGGCAGCTTCAATCTGTTCATCAAGCGCCTGCACTGCCGAGAGGTCGGAGGAGATCAGCTGGCGCAGGGTCTCCCAGCGATCGACAGCGTCCTTGGGCCGGCCGCCCTGCATCGCGGCCACGCCGAGCAGCCAGATTCCGCGCTGGTGGTCGGGTTGAAGCTCGACGGCCTGTTCGATCAGGGCGAGGTTCTCGCCCTCGATGCGTCGACGCGGCGCGGCCAGGGCCTTGCCTTCGGCGTACTCGATCATCACGTCGGGATTGTCCGGGGCCAGGCGATAGGCCTGGGTCAGCGCCTCCAGCGCCGGCTCGAAGCGCTCCATCGCCTTGTAGGCGCGGCCCAGCAGCAGCCAGCCATCGAGGTTGTCCGGATCCTCGCGCAAACGTTGTGCCAGACCCTGCACGGCCTGCTCCATGTCCGGCGCATCGGCCGCCTCGCTACCGCCTTGTGCGGCCATGCGGGCCACGCCCGGCGCACGCGCATCAGGGTCGAGTGCGCGAGGCTCGCCAAGGTGGAAATACAGGGCAGCGGCAGCGAAGGGCAGCAGCAGCGACAGCCCGGCGGCTGCGCCGCGAGCCGGTGGCTGTGACGGCGCGCCGCGCTGGTCGAGCGCCGCCAGCTTGCGCGCAAACTCCTCGCTGTCGAGAAGGCCGGCATCGCGGGCGGCGCGCAGTGTGGATTCGGCGCGTCGGCGCTGACGGCTGCCACCGTCGCGCATCAGCGGCATCAGCACGAACAGCAGGGACGCCGCAGTCATTACCGCGATCAGGATCCAGAACGCCATTACCACTCCTCGGAACGTGAATCGTCAGCCGGCCCCGCACCTTTGGGCAGGGCGGCGGCCCGCCGGCGGATGATCACCACCACCGCGATAGCGCCGGTCAGCAGGATCACGCCGGGGCCAAGCCAGAGCAGAAGGGTGTCGGGGCGCATCGGCGGGTTGTACAGGACAAAATCGGTGTAGCGCTCGACCAGGAAGGCCTTGATCTCATCGTCGGTCTTGCCGCTTTGCATCAGGTCGAGGACTTCGCGACGCAGGTCACCAGCGATACCGGCGTTGGAATCGGCCAGCGACTGGTTCTGGCACATCACGCAGCGCAGCTCGGCAGTCAGCGCACGGAAGCGCTCTTCTTCCGCGGCATCGCGGAATGGCAGCGGATCGATGGCCAGTGCGGCGCCGCTGGAGAGCAGCAGCAGAAGAAAAACGGCAAGGCGTCTCACGGGCGGCTGGCCTCCAGTCTCGGGATGATCTCCTCGCGCACGACGTCCCAGGTCACCGGTCCGACATGCTTGAACACGATGTTGCCGCTGGCGTCGACGAGGAATGATTCCGGCGCGCCGTAGATGCCCCAATCGATCGCCCGGCGACCGTCGGCATCGACGATGATCTCGGCGTAGGGGTCACCGAACTGCTGAAGCCAGCGCGCCGCGTCCGCAGGCTCGTCCTTGTAGTTGTAGCCGATCACCCGGACCACGCCGCGTTCGGCCATCTCGGTGATGATCGGATGCTCAAGGCGACAGGCCGGACACCAGCTGCCCCACACGTTGAGCAGGTAGGGCGTGCCGCGCAAGTCCGCATCGCTGATCATCCGCTGCGGGTTGCGGAAGTCGGGCAGCGAGAAGGTTGGTGCCGGCTTGCCGATCAGCGGCGAAGGAATAGCGTTCGGGTCGCGCTGCTCGCTGAGCCGGATGCCGGCGTAGAGCAGGGCAGCCAGGGCCAGGAATGCCGCGAACGGCAGCCAGCGCCCCATCATGCGCGTGCGCCGGCTGGCGCCATGGCCCCGACTTCGCCAAGGTCCGCCTGTTCGACGCGACGGAAGCGACGGTCGGCGGCGACCACGAAGCCGCCAAGCATCATCATCAGTGCGCCGAGCCAGATGCAGCGGATCCAGGGTTTCACATAGACCCGCAGCGCCCAGTTGTCCTGGCCGGCATCGCTGCGTCCCAGCGGCTCGCCGAGGGCGACATAGAGGTCACGATGCAGGGCCGGGTCGATGGCTGCCTCGGTCATGATCTGGCCGCCGCTGGCGTAGGCGCGCTTTTCCGGATGCAGGACGGCGATCTCGCGCTCGTCTACCAGCACCGTCACGGTGCCGCGGTCTGCCTTGAAGTTGGGGCCTTCGCGCGGCGATACGCCGTCGAAACGGAAGGTGTAGCCCTGGATCTCGACCGACTCACCGCTGGACAGGGCGACGTCCTTCTCGACGCTGGTGCCCTCGGTAAACATCACTCCAAGCACGAATACCCCGAGGCCAGCGTGGCCGAGCAGCATGCCGACCATTTCCGCCGGGAAGCGCGGGCCGCTGGTGCGGGTCTTCAGTCGCTTGCGTACGAACAGCGCGGTGCCGATCAGCACCCAGGCAGCACCGGTGGCCGCCGCCAGGCTCATGGCATTGATCGGGTCGACCAGCCACAGGGTCAGCAGCAGGGCAACGGCGACCCCGCTCAGCCCGAACTTGATCAGCGGCATGAAGCGTGAAGCCTCCTCCTGCTGCCAGCGCGCGAATGGCCCGAATGGAATCAGCAGCACGACCGGAATCATCAGCGCTATGAACAGGGTTCCGAAGTAGGGCGGCCCCACCGAGATCTTGCCCCAGCCCAGGGCGTCGTGAAGCAGCGGGTAGAGCGTGCCGATCAGCACCATGGCCGCGGCCGCCGAGAACAACAGGTTATTGAGCAGGATCAGCGACTCACGCGAGACCATGGCGAACGGCTTGCCGCCAGCCACCTTGGGCGCGCGCCAGGCATAGAGCATCAGAGATCCGCCGACCACGATACCGAGGAAGATCAGGATGAACAGGCCGCGCTCCGGATCAGAGGCGAACGCGTGTACCGAGGTCAACACGCCGGAGCGAACCAGAAAGGTGCCAAGCAGGGACAGCGAGAACGCGGCAATCGCCAGCAGCAGGGTCCAGCCCTTGAAGCTGCCGCGCTTTTCGGTCACCGCCTGCGAGTGGATCAGGGCCGTGCCGACCAGCCAGGGCATGAAGCTGGCGTTCTCCACCGGATCCCAAAACCACCAGCCGCCCCAGCCCAGCTCGTAGTAGGCCCACCAGCTGCCCAGGGCGATGCCGAGGGTGAGGAAGGCCCAGGCGACATTGGTCCAGGGCCGCGACCAGCGCACCCAGCGGTCGTCCATCTTGCCGCCCATCAACGCGGCGATAGCGAAGGCAAAGGCCACCGCGAAACCGACATAGCCGGCATACAGCATCGGCGGGTGAATGATCAGCCCGGGGTCCTGCAGCAGGGGATTGAGATCGCGGCCTTCGGCGAGCGCCGGCAGGTGGCGCAGGAACGGATTCGAAGTAAGCAGGGTGAACAGCAGAAAGCCGACGCTGATCATGCCCATGATCGCCAGCACCCGTGCTACGACCGGCTCGGGCAGGGTGCGGCTGAAGGCGGCGACGGCAACGGTCCAGGCAGACAGGATCAGCACCCAGAGCAGCAGGGACCCTTCATGCGCGCCCCACACCGCCGAAAAGCGGTAGGCGACCGGCAGCAGGGAGTTGCTGTTCTGGGCCACGTAGGCAACCGAAAAATCCTGGACCACGAACGCGGTGGTCAGCGCAGCGAAACTGATGGCTATGAAGACGAACGAACCATAGCTGGCGCTGCGCGCTACCGACATCAGCGGCGCCCGTCCGGTATGCGCGCCGATCAGCGGAATGGTCGACTGGATGATCGCCAGGATCAGGCCGAGGATCAGGGCGAACTGGCCGATTTCGGGGATCATGGCTGGCCTCCCTGCGCCGCCGCTTCGGCGGCGCGGATCTCGGCGGCCTTGGCGTGCGACTCGGCAATCTTCTCGGCCACTTCCGGCGGCATGTAGGTCTCGTCGTGCTTGGCCAGCACCTCGTCGGCGACGAACACGTCGCCTTCCAGCCGGCCGCGGGCGATCACGCTTTGCCCCTCGCGGAACAGGTCGGGCAGGATGCCGGTGAAGCGGACCGGGTAATCCTGCACCCGGTCGGTAATGTCGAACACCACTTCAAGGGTGCCCGACCTGCGCTTCACGCTGCCTTCCAGCACCACGCCGCCAAGGCGGAACGCACCTTCGCTCGGCACGCTGCCCTCACGCGCCTCGCTCGGCGTATGCAGGTAGGTCATGTTCTCCTGCAGGGCTAGGGACATCAGGGTGGCGGCCACTGCTGCTGCGACCAGAACCAGCCCTGCGATGAGCAGGCGCTGCTTGCGAACCGGGTTCATTGCTTTCTCCTTGCCTCATCACGCCGCCGGCGCGCCTCGGCGGCGCGCAGCGCGGCCCGTTCGCGCCAGCGCGGCGCGAGCAGATCCCATATCAGCAGCAACAGGAACAGCCCGTAGCTGCTCCACACATAGAAACCGTAACCGCCCATCGACAGCAGATCGCTCATCGGCGTGTCTCAGCCAATCGACGCACCCAATCCTTGCCCGACTCCATCTCGACCAGGGCGGCGCGAGTCCGACGCAGCAGGGAGCCGGCAAACCAGAGCTTGGTGCCCAGGGCCATCAGCAGCAGGGGCGGGAGCATCGCCGGGTCCATGGTTGATTCGCCGAACAGCTTGATCGTGCTGCCCTGATGCAGAGTGTTCCACCAGACCACCGAGAAATGCACGATCGGCAGGTTGACCACGCCGACCAGGGCCAGGAAGCAGGCAGCGCGCGCGGCGGCGCGGCGATCCTCGATGGCCGCGTACAGGCCAATCACGCCCAGATACAGGAACAGCAGGACCAGTTCCGAGGTCAGCCGCGCATCCCAGGTCCACCAGGTGCCCCACATCGGCTTGCCCCAGAGCGAACCGGTGGCAAG
This sequence comes from uncultured Lysobacter sp., assembly GCA_964350895.1. Taxonomy (GTDB): domain Bacteria; phylum Pseudomonadota; class Gammaproteobacteria; order Xanthomonadales; family Xanthomonadaceae; genus Pseudomarimonas. Next base: position 30,797 of record CAYGMG010000021.1, on the reverse strand, counting down.
GCAGAGCGCGGTGAAACCGGCGCCGATCGGCGCGCAGCACATAGCCAGCAACTCGGACAGCTTGATCCGCCAGACCAGGGCGATGAAGGCGTTTACCGCCATCGCAGCGTAGATGAACAGGCTCATCCAGGCGGCCGGCACATGGATGAACAGAATCCGGTAGCTGTCGCCCTGCTGGTAGTCGGGCGGAACCACCCACAGCGCCTGATAGAGACCCCAGACCATCAGCGGCAGCGAAGCGCCGAGCAGCCACGGCGCCCAGCGAGTGGCGAACTGGTGGAAGCGGGGAGGTGAGCCGAGCTGGTGGAACCAGAGGAGAACAGGATTCATGTCAGCGCAATTCGCAGGGCCGTGGCGGCTGCCAGCGGTGCCAGCACAATGGCCAGCGCCAAGGCCGCTCCCAGAACAAGCCAGGCGCCGGCATACGGCAAACCGGAAGACGCCGCCGCTACGCTGCCGGCACCAAAGATCAGCACCGGCACGTAAAGGGGCAACGCCAATAACGCGAGGAGCATACCAGAGCGCCGCATGCCGACGGTCAAGGCGACAACCACCGCGCCGACCAGTGACAGCAGGGGAGAGCCGAGCAGCAGCGAGCCGAGCAGGGGCATCAGCAGATGGCTCTCCAGATACAGGAGCTGGGCCAGCACCGGCATGGCCAGCAGCACCGGAACCGAGGTTGTCAGCCAGTGCACCACCACCTTGGCCAGCACCAGTAGCCACAGCGGCTGCGGGCACAGCAGGAACTGCTCCAGGCTGCCATCCTCGAGGTCGGAACGGAACAGGCTGTCCAGCGCCAGCAGGCCGGCCAGCAGCACGGCGACCCAGATGATTCCCGGCGCGATGCCACGCAGCAGTTCGGGCTTGGCGCCAAGGGCCAGCGGGAACAGCATGATCACCAGCAGGGCGAACAGCACCGGCTGGGCAGCATCACCGCGGCGGCGCCAGAGCAGGCGCAGGTCGCGCAGGCACAGGGCGCTGAAGGCGCCGGCCATTCCCGGCGAACTCATCGACTTGGCCCAAGGCGCAGCACGCGGGTCCGGTATGCGCCGGTGGCATAGGCGCCGTGGCTTGTCATCAACGCGCCACCGCCGCCTCCCAGATGGGCTTCCACCAGCTGGTTGACCAGGCTGATGCCGGCGAGATCGAGGTTGGCGAAGGGCTCATCCAGCAGCCAAAGGGGCGCAGCGATCAGGCGCAGTCGGGCCAGTGCCAGACGCTTGCGCTGGCCCGCCGAGAGCTGCCTTGCCGGCTGGTCCTCGTAGCCGGCAAGGCCGACCTCCTGCAGGCAGCCGTCAACATCGGCGCCGGCCCGGCGGCCGAACAGTCGGGCGGCAAACTCCAGATTCTCGGCACAGCCAAGCTCGGCCTTGTGGGCCAGCGCATGACCGAGTAGGGCGACCTCGCCGCGCGCGCCGAAACCGCTTTCGTCCGAGCCGGGATAGCGCACACGACCTTCCTGCGGCTGCAGCAGGCCGGCCAGCACGCGTAGCAGGGTGGTCTTGCCGCTGCCGTTGTCGCCCTCGATCAACAATGCCTCGCCGCGCTCCACATGCAGTTCAACCGGGCCGAAGATCGGCTCGTCGTTGCGCAGATAGCTTAGTCCGTGGGCTTCCAGCAACAAGGACGACGGCGAGCGGGCGGAGGTGTTCATCGGCGCTGGATGCTACGGAGCGTGCGCCTGCCTGTCCATGAGCCAGATCAGCCCATTGGAGCATCACGGGCGGGCGTTTAGACTCGGCGCATGACCGAGTCCGCGGAGCCATCGATGCGATCCTGCCTTGCTTTTCTTGCTGTCCTCGCCGCCGGCTTCGCAATGCCGCCGCATTCCGCGGCCGCCAGCGCGACTGAGGGCACCTATATCGTGACCCTTGAGACCGCACCGATTGCCGCTTTCCGCGGCCCCGGCGACGACGCACGTCTGAAGGCAGCCGGACTTGAGGCGACCAGCCCCGCGGCGCTCGGCACACGCAGGCTGGATATGAAGTCGGCCTCGGTCCTGCGCTATCGCGACTGGCTGCGCGGCGAGCGCGAGGCCGTGATCGCGGCGGCCGCGGCTCGCCTCGGGCGGCCGCTGGAGGTCGGTTTCGAGTACGACGTCGCCTCGCACGGCTTCAGCGTCGGGCTGAGCGTCAAGGAGGCGGAAGTCCTGCGCGGCCTGCCCGGCATTGCCCTGGTCGAGGCCGAGCGCATCGACCGCTTGCACACCGACGCCGGCCCGCGCTGGATCGGTGCCGAAGCAGTCTGGAACGGGCAGGTGGGACCTGCAACCCGCGGTGAAGGCGTGGTTGTCGGCATCGTCGATTCCGGAATCAATGCCGGGCACCCTTCGTTCGCCGAGCTGTCCCCGGGCGACGGCTATCGGCACAGCAACCCGCGCGGCCAGCGCTACGGGCTGTGCCTGACCCAGCCCACCTTGTGCAATGACAAGTTGATCGGCATCCATGACTTCTCGATCTGTACCGGCGTGCACGCCGGCAACGGCTGTGATGACCGCGAAGCCAATGACGGCAGCGACCCTGACGGCCACGGCACCCATGTTGCCGGCACCGCGGTCGGCAATCCGGTCGACACCACGCTCAGTCTGACCGGCAGCATCAATGCACCGGTGCGGGTCAGCGGCGTCGCCCCGCGAGCCAGCCTGATCGCTTACAAGGCGTGCGAGGACGAGGAAGCCTGCCGCGGCACCTGGCTGCGCGCGGCCATCGATCAGGCAACTGCCGACGGCGTCGACGTATTCAACTATTCGATCGGTGGATCGGTGGGCACCAGCACGCCGTGGACCACCGGCGATTCGCTGGCCATGCTTGCCGCCCGCGACGCCGGAGTCGTGGTGGTGACCTCGGCCGGCAACGACGGCCCCGGGCCGGGCACGATATCGCGGCCAGCGGACGCACCCTGGGTGCTCTCGGTGGCCAACACCACCCACGACAGGCTGATCGCCAATCGGCTGGTCGATCTGAGCGGAGGAGCCACGCCGCCGCCGGAAGGTGGGGTGATCGTCGGCGCAGGTTTCACCGGCGGGTATGGCCCGGCCAGCATCGTCGTGCCTCAGGATTTTCCGCTCTGCAGCCAGGGCCAAGGGCTTGATTCGCCGCCTACCGGAGCCAGCAACCCGTGGCCTGCCGGGCGCTTTGCCGGCGAGATCGTCGCCTGCCTGCGTGGCATCACCGCGCGCGTGGCCAAGAGCAACAACGTGCGCCTGGCCGGCGGCGGCGGCATGGTGCTGATCAATCAGGCAGCCGAAGGCGAGAGCACGGTGGCCGACGAGCACAGCATTCCCGCGACGCACATCGGCTTCAACGTCGGTCAGCAGTTCCTGCAGTGGCTGGGCTCGGGAAGCGGCCACCGCGGCCGGCTTGAGGGCACCCGCGTGCTCTCCGATCCGCTGCGCGGCGATCTGCTCAGCGGCTCCAGCAGCCGCGGCCCGGTGGTCGACAGCTATCTCAAGCCCGACGTCGGCGCGCCGGGCAGCAATATCCTCGCCGCCGCCGGCAGCGGCAGCGGATTCCGCTTTCTCAGCGGCACCTCGATGGCATCCCCGCACGTGACCGGCACCGTGGCCCTGCTGCGCGCCCAGCATCCGGAATGGAGCGTTTCCGATCTGCAGAGCGCGATCCGCACCACCGCTAGCCCGTCGATCCTGCTCGCCGTCGGCGGCCCGCTGGCAACGCCGCTGCAACAGGGCAGCGGTCGGGTCGACGTGCCCGCGGCCAGCCGGCTCGGCCTGAGTTTCGAACTCAGCGGGAACAGCCTGCGGGCAGCGAATCCGGCATTCGGCGGCAACCCGCGCACCCTCAACCTGCCTTCGCTGCGCGACGGCGCCTGCCGAGAACGCTGCAGCTTCCAGCGCACGGTCACCGACCGTGCCGGGGGCTCGCGTTGGCGCGCTGAAGTCATTGCGCCGGCCGGGCTCCAGGTCGACGTGCAGCCGGCTGATTTCACCCTGGCCGCCGGCGCCTCGCGGACCCTCGACATCAGCGTCCAGATCAGCAGCGCTTCCTTGCTCGGGCAGGAGCAATCGGCGCGCATCGTGCTGCAGCCGATCGACGGCCAGGGCGGCCCGGTGCTCACCCTTAGCCCCGCGGAAATGCCGGTGTCGGTGTTTGCCAGCGTCGGCCCGACGCCGGGGCCGCTGCTGGTGCAGACGGCCGCTGATCGCGGCCAGCGCGACTTCGTGTTTAGCGGCCTGGTAAGCCTGCAGGACATCAGCCTTGCCGGTACCACCCTGGTCGCGCCACAGCGCAGCGAGCGCGACCTCCAGGCCGATCCGAGCAATGGCTCGCCCTACGATGGCAACGGCAACGGGTCGTTCTTCACCCTCGTCGGGCCGCCGGCGGGCAGCAGCGAGGCCGAGTACTTCCTGCGTGCCGTCGCCACGTCGGCGACTGCTTCCGACATCGACCTTTTCGTCGGCCGCGACAGCAACGGCGACGGCCAGCCGCAGGAGGAGGAGGAGCTCTGCACCTCGGCCGACCCCAGCGCCCAGGAGCGCTGCGAGCTTGATGTCGTGGCCAGCGGTGGCGAGCGGTTCTGGGTGCTTGTGCAGAATTTCACCGCAGGCGCCAGCGGCACTGACCAGGTCGTCCTCACCACCAGTTTCATCGACCTTGCGCCGGCCAACAGCAACCTTGTGGCTACCGGCCCGGCGACTACAGCGGTCGACGGCCCGATCCCGGTTCGGCTGAGCTGGGACACGCCCGGCCTGTTGCCGGGCGAGACCCGCGAAGGCTTCATGCTGCTAGGCGCCGGCGGAACCGGTCTGAACCTGCTGCGGGTGCCTTTCACCCTGCAGCGCAGCAGCATTGCCGAGCCCGCTCCGCGCCTGCTTGCCAACGGTGACCAGCTGGACCTGCGCCTTGCGCCCGGTGCGGCCTCCGACCGCCTTGCGATCGACGTGCCGGCTGGTGCCAGCGCGCTGACCCTGAGCAGCCAGGGCAGTGGCGACGTTGCCTTGTACCTGTCGCGAATCGACACCCCAGCGGGTCCCGGCATTGCCGCCGCGCCGCCGCGCGAGCAGGCCGTGCTCAGCGCCGTTGGCAGCGGCGCCAACCGCAGCCTCGTCGCGACGCCCGCCAATGGCCTGCAGGCCGGTCGCTGGTATCTGACCCCGGTAAACGGCGGCAGCGGCAATGCCGACTTCCGGCTGCAGGTCAGCCTCGAGGGCAGCAGCGCCCCGCGCCCGCGGGTTGGTGCCTACTTCAATCCGCTGCGTGACGGCGCAGGCGCCTTCCTGTTCGAGGCCGAGGGCAGCTGGGGCATGCTCTGGTACACCTATCTCGAAGACGGCACGCCGACCTGGTACATCGCCTCGGCGCCGCCGCCGGCGGCGGGCGAGGGGCAGTGGAAGGCCGACCTGTTCCGCGCCCGCTGGAATGGCAGCGAGGCACCGCTGACCGATGTCGGTGATCTTGTCCTGACCTTGGTCGGCGATCAGACGATCCAGTTCGGCTGGAACCTCGACGGTGCTTCGGGTTCGGAGCGCTATGCCTTCATTGACGGCGGCGGCTGCCCGCTGCAGGGCGGCTCGCCGTTCGACATCAACGGCTTCTGGTTCAACCCGGCGCAGCCTGGCTACGGCTACAGCATCAACGCCTTCCCGGCCGTGGAGACCAATGGCGCCTACTTCTTCGACGAGGGCGGCATTGCCCGCTGGGCGCTTGGCGCGGTCGCTCCTTTCGGCGGCGACACCCTGTCCTTCGACCAGCTCAGCGGCAGCTGCCCGTCCTGCGCCTACGCGCCGCCCGCCGCTCCGGTGACGATAGGCAGCCTGGTGCGCAGCTACGACTCGGCCGGCGCCGGGCGCATGCAGATCGCCCTGCAGCTGGCAGCGCCGCTGTCCGGGCGCTGGCAGCTGGATACGCCGGTGCAGAAGCTGACCGCCGACACCGGCTGCGACTGAACATTTGGTTTAACTAGTGTCCTGTCCCGGAATTATGTTGTTGAAGTCGCGACGCGGATGCGTCGTCGAGGCAAGGCGCGAGAAGGAGGCATAGCAGCGCTATGGCGACGACGAGGAACGCAGCGTCGGCGGCGCAGGCCAAGCGACTTCTGCGATGTACTTCCGGGACAGGACACTAACGGGACAGGACACTAAAATGCTGCGCCCGCCAAGGGCGCGGCTGGAGCAGGCATGAGTATCGAGAGCAAACTGCCGCGGGTCGGCACCACCATCTTCACCGTCATGTCGCAGCTAGCGATTGAGCACAAAGCGATCAACCTGGGACAGGGGTTTCCCGATTTCGCCGCGCCGGAACCGCTACTGGATGCACTCGCCGCCGCCGCGCGCGAGGGCCGCAACCAGTACGCGCCGATGGCCGGCACCGCCGAACTGCGAGAGGCGATCGCCGCCAAGCTGCAGATCTGCTACGGCGCCGAGGTCGATGCCGGAAGCGAGATCACGGTTACCTCGGGCGGCAGCGAGGCGATCTTCGACGCCGTCCATGCGGTGATCCGTCCGGGCGACGAGGTGATCCTGCTCGACCCTTGCTACGACTGTTACGAGCCCGCGGTCGAGCTGGCCGGCGGCGTGCCGGTGCACATCGCGCTGGATCCCGAGACCTTTGCGGTCGACTGGAACGCAGTCGAAGCGGCGATCAGCCCGCGCACCCGGATGCTGTTCATCAACACCCCGCACAACCCATCCGGTGCGGTGTTCGGTGAATCGGATATCGCCGCCCTGCACCAGCTGATCGAGCGCCATCCGCGGCTGCTGCTGCTTTCCGATGAGGTCTACGAGCACATGGTGTTCGACGGCGCCCGCCACGAGAGCGTGCTACGTCACCCGGCCCTGCGCGCGCGCAGCTTTGCGGTTTCCAGCTTCGGCAAGACCTATCACTGCACCGGCTGGAAGCTCGGCTATGCGGTCGCCCCGGCGGCGCTCAGCGCCGAGTTCCGCAAGGTCCACCAGTACAACACCTTCTGCAGCTTTACTCCGGCGCAGTTCGCGGTCGCGCATATGCTCCGCGAGCACCCCGGGCACCACGAATCGCTGCCCGACTTCTATCAGAGCAAGCGCGACGCCTTCCGCCAAATGCTGGCGGCGACCCGGCTGCGCCTGCTGCCGGTGGCTGGCGGCTACTTCCAGCTGGTCGACTACAGCGCGATCAGCGATCTCGACGATGCCGCCTTCTGCCGCTGGATCACCATCGAACATGGCGTTGCCGCGATTCCCCTGAGTCCTTTCTATCGCCAGCCGCCCAGCGGACAGCGGCTGGCCCGGCTGTGCTTTGCCAAGGACAACGCAACCCTGGAGGCCGCGGTGGCGCGGCTGGCCAAGCTGTGAGCCCGGATCGCGACCTGCGGGTGAGCCTGGTTCAGGGCAACACCCTGTGGCATGACGCCGCGGGCAACCGCGAGTATTACGGGCGGCTGATCGAAGAGCAGGTGACCGACAGCGATCTGATCGTGCTTCCTGAGACCTTCACTTCGGGCTTCAGCAACGAGGCCCTGGCCGAGGCCGAGGGCATGGACGGCCCGACTGTTGCCTGGATGCGCGAACTCGCTCAGCGCCGCGCTGCGGTCGTTTGCGCCAGCATCCAGTGCCGTACCGAGGACGGCGTCTACAATCGCCTGCTCTGGGCGCGCCCCGACGGCAGCCTTGCGCACTACGACAAGCGTCACCTGTTCCGCATGGCCGGCGAGCACGAGCGCTACGCCGCCGGGCGGCATTCGATCACCGTCGACCTGCAAGGCTGGCGGATCCGGCCCCTGGTCTGCTACGACCTGCGCTTTCCCGTGTTCATCCGCAATCGCTTTGGTCACGACCAGGCCGAAGGCTTCGACTACGACCTCGTCCTGTTCGTCGCCAACTGGCCGGCGCCGCGCCGGCACGCCTGGCGCACCTTGCTGATGGCCAGGGCCATCGAGAACCTCGCCTACTGCATCGGGGTCAACCGGGTCGGCAGCGATGGCAATCAGGTCGGCTACGCCGGTGACAGCGCCGTGCTCGACCATCTCGGCCAGCCGCTGGTCGAGTGCGGAAACCAGGAGGCGGTGGTCTCGGTGAATCTGTCCGCCGCGGCGCTGCGTATGCATCGCGAGCGTTTCCCGGCCCATCTGGATGCCGATCGTTTCCGGTTCGATGAGGCGCTGCCGCCACCGCCCTCGTGAACGAGATGTGCAAGCGGCGCGATGACGGGGCAGAATAGGGGCTTTCCCGGGGAAGCCGGTTTCTTTCCAGCGAGGAGTGCGTGATGAGAAGTCTGTTGATGGGGGTGAGTCTGGCCATGGCCGCAGTGCTGCCGACGGCGGCGCTGGCGCAGAACAAGCCGGTACTCGGCGTGATCGAGTTCAAGAATGAGAGCGGCGCCGGTTGGTGGCGCGGCGGCGTGGGTTGGGAGCTGGCCGGCATGCTGTCCAACGAGCTGGGGGCGACCAATGCCTTCCGCATCGTCGAGCGCAGCAAGCTTGAGTCCGTGCTGCAGGAGCAGAACCTCGGTGCATCCGGCCGCGTCGCGGCGGGAACCGGCGCCAAGATCGGCAAGCTGACCGGCGCCCAATACCTAGTGGCCGGCACCGTGACCTCGTATGAGGAGAACACCAAGGGCACCGGCGGCGGCATCAGCTTCGGCGGCGTGTCGCTTGGCGGCAAGTCCAGCGAGGCCTACCTCGCCGTGGATATCCGGGTGATCAACGCAACTACCGGCGAAGTGGATTTCGTGCGCACGGTCGAGGGTCGCAGCAAAGGCGGCGGCATCAGCGTCGGCCTGTATCGCGGCGGCTTCGGCGGCTCGCTGTCGCAGGAGAACAAGACCCCCGCCGGCAAGGCGATCCGCGCCGCCCTGGTCGAAGTCACCGACTACCTGGAGTGCGCCATGGTCAAGCAGGACCGCTGTCTGCAGGAGTACGACGCCAAGGAAGCCAAGCGCCGCGACAGCAACCGCGGAGCACTGAAGCTCGACTGATCGGCCGCGATGCCGGCCGGGGTGGCCGGCACTCGACCACCAGACACGGCGCCTGCGGGCGCCGTGTTCGTTTGCGACACATGCTGTGTGGTCCGCCATGCGGTCCATGCTTCGACGCGGCTGACGTGCGCCAAAGGTGAGCTTCGGGCGCAAATTCGCCGTTCGTCGCGGGTCCGCGAATCCCCGTAGGGCGCGTCTCGGACGCGCCGGTCGAACCGTCCGGATGCCCGCATCGGTGCGCCCAAGGCGCACCCTACGAGGCTTGCTTTGGTTTGATTTTGGCAATCAAGATCATGAGCGCGCTTCGAGGGTGCGTTGCGCTCCGCACTGCAGGCTGTGCGGCTAGCGAGCCTGCTGCGCTTCGACCACGAAGCCTGGCTTGATGTGGGAGCGGATCGTATCCGCGACCGCGGGGCCTCGATCTGGCCGCAGTCAGTGGCAAGCCTGTAACGCTGCGGTCGCGGATACGATCCGCTTCCACAACAGCTCGCCGGCGTGCCCTGCGAACGGCAGCTATGCGCCCAGAACCGCCCCCCACGACCGCATTCCGTGCGGCTCGGCAGCTGCGGTTGAGGCTCAGCCTCGTGGGCCACCCCGACCGCCGCCACCGCCGCCGCGGGGGCCGCCGCCCTTGGGGCCGGGGCCCTTGCTCGGGCCGCGGCCTTGCGGGCGACCGCCGCCGGGTTTGCCACCGGGCTTTCCGCCTGGCTTGCCGCCGGGGCGTGCGCCGCCGGGGCCGGCGGGGCGGCCCTGACGATCCGGCTTGGGCCGGGCGCTCGGGCTGGTGGTGGTAACGCCATCCGGCACGTACCAGCTGCGATGCTCGGTCGGGTTCTCGAAGCCCGGGCGGGCGCCGCGGGCGTTGCCGCCGCGAGCGCCGCGGGGCTGGCCGGCCGGTGCGGTCAGGGTATTACCGTAGTTGTCCGAGCGCGGGCCGCGAGACGGCTTGTTGCCGCCCTTGCCGGGCGCGCCCTTGCGCGGGCCGCCGGGTTTACCGCGGCGGCCGGGTCGCGCCGGACCATCGTCGCGGATGGTGTCGAATGCGCGCAGCTCGCGGCCTTCGTCGCCGTAAGCGCCCTGGCTCCAGCCTTTCTGCTCGCGCGGGGCGGGACGGTATTCCGGCGCCTTGGCGCGCCGCTGGCCCAACACCGGCTGCAGGGTCAGCACCGGAGCCATGGCGCCGAGGCCGACGCTGCCGCGCAGCGCTTCACCATCGGCTGCCGCCAGCTCCTGCCAGCGACCGCGACGCAGTTCGCGCGGCAGCTGGACGGCGCCATAGCGCACCCGCTTGAGCCGGCTGACCTGGAAGCCGACCGCCTCCCACATCCGCCGCACTTCACGGTTTCGACCTTCGTGCAGGCCAACGCTGAACCAGGCGTGGCTGTCGCTGGCGCCGATCCGCTCGACCTCGTCAAAGCGCGCCGGGCCGTCTTCCAGCTCGACGCCGCGACGCAGGCGTTCGATCACTTCATCGTCCACCTCGCCATGGATCCGGCAGACATAGTCGCGGCGAACCTCGGTCGACGGGTGCATCAGTGCATTGGCCAGCTCGCCATCGGTGGTGAGCAGCAATAGGCCGGTGGTATTGATGTCCAGCCGACCGACTGCGATCCAGCGCGCACCCTTGATCTGCGGCAGGCTGTCGAACACCGTTGGGCGCCCTTCGGGATCGTCGCGGGTGGTCAGCTCGCCCTCGGGCTTGTTGTAGATCAGCACCCGCGGCGGCTCGGCCTGAGCGCTGGCGATGAAGGCGCGTCCGTCGAGTTCAACGCGGTCGCCGCTCTTGATGCTGCTGCCGGTGCCGGCGACTTCGCCGTTGACCTTGACCTGGCCGTTGGCGATGCGCTCTTCCAGCGCGCGGCGCGAGCCGAGCCCTGCCTGGGCCAGCACCTTGTGCAGGCGCTCTTCGACGCGCGGTCCGGTGTCACGCTTGAGCGACAGTTTCTGGCGGGGTGTTTCGTTCATGCTTTCTGCTCCGGGCCGGCGCGTTCGCCGGCCTTTGAATCCTGGTGGTCGGTATCGTCCGCGGCGGGTTCGTCGCGGTGCGTGTCTGGCGCGTCGGCGCCGTGCTCGGTGGATGGCGAGGACGCTGCCTCGTCGGTGGCCTGCGTGCCGTCGGCAGCCTCGTCGACTGACTCGGCCACGTCTTCATCGCGCGTCGGCAGGCTATCTCCGGCGTCGCTTGTCGTTCGGGAATCGGTGTCGGTGTCGTCGGATGAGTCCGCTTCCGCTTCCGCATCAGCGTCGCCCGCCTTACCGGTCGTGGCATCGCCGGGCGTCTCCTCATCGCGGACAGCGTCCGCGGCGGCGACCTGGTCAGCGGCGGAATCTACCGCGTCGATCGCGGCTGCATCGCCGGCCGTCTCTTCATCACCGGAAGATTCCGCGACTTCGCCGTCATCGACCTCGGCAGCCGCCGTTTGCTGCGCACTGCCGGGCTCAGGCGCGGCCAGCTGGGCAATCCCTTCCAGCGGCAGCTCCGGCTCCAGATCGGGCAGGTCCTGCAGTTCGGTCAGCGGCGGCAGCTGGTCCAGCGTACGCAGTCCGAAATAGTCGAGGAAGCCGCGTGTGGTGCCGAACAGGGCAGGGCGGCCGGGTACGTCGCGGTGGCCAACCACGCGGATCCACTCGCGCTCTTCCAGCGTCTTGACGATGTGGGTGCTGACCGCCACGCCACGGATCTGCTCGATCTCACCACGGGTGATCGGCTGGCGATAGGCAATAAGGGCGAGGGTTTCGAGCAGGGCGCGCGAGTAGCGCGGTGGCCGCTCCGCCCAGAGCCGCGCCACCCATGGCTGCAGCGCACTGTCGACCTGGAAACGGAAGCCGCTGGCGACTTCCACCAGGGCCACGCCGCGTTTGCCGTTGTCCTCGGCCAGCACGGCGAGCGCCTGTTCGATGCTGTCCTGCGGCGCCGGTGCATCGTCCGGAAACAGCGCCGCCAGCTGGGCCAGCGACAGCGGCTGGGGCGAGGCCAGCAAGGCTGCTTCGACGATGCGTCGGACCAGATCGGGATCCATGCTCAATTGGTTTCCTCGGGCGGGGCGTCCGCAGGCGCTTCCAGGGCGTCGTTGTCACCCTCGCCGGCGGCCAGGGTCAGACTGCGCACGTAGATTTGCGCGGAGGGCTTTTCCTGGACGATTTCGAGCAGCTGTTCCTTGGCCAGCTCGAGAATCGACAGGAAGGTCACGACCACGCCGAGACGGCCCTCGCGGGCGTCGAACAGGTCGACGAAATTGCGGAAGGAGCCGTCTTCCAAACGATTGAGCACCTCGCTCATCCGCTGGCGTACCGACAGCGCCTCGCGTTTGATCGCGTGATGGCTGAACAGCTCGGCGCGCTTGAGTACATCGCGCAGCGCAAGCAGCATTTCCCTGAGTTCCACCGGCGGTGGTTCGCGGACCACCTGGCGGTCCTCGACGTGGGCCGATGCGGGCGCGGTGTCGCGCTCCAGTCGCGGCAGTGCGTCAAGATCTTCGGCAGCCTTTTTGAAGCGCTCGTATTCCTGCAGCCGGCGCACCAGGTCGGCGCGCGGATCATCTTCCTCGCCCGTCTCGCTGGGCGGCCGCGGCAGCAGCATGCGCGACTTGATCTCGGCCAGGATCGCCGCCATCAGCAGATACTCGGCGGCCAGTTCGAAACGCATCTCCTGCATCACCTGGATGTACTCGATGTACTGCCGGGTGATCTCGGCTACCGGGATGTCGAGGATGTCGAGATTCTGCCGGCGGATCAGGTAGAGCAGCAGGTCGAGCGGCCCTTCGAAAGCATCGAGGATCACCGCCAGCGCGTCGGGCGGGATGTACAGGTCCTGTGGAATCTGCAGCACAGGCTCGCCGCGCACCACGGCCAGCGGCATTTCCTGCTGCTGCGGCGGCGCGGCGCGCACGCCGGGTTCGACGGTCGTTTCCACCGCCGGAACGCTTTCGCTCATGCGCTGCACCGCGGCAGTCGCCGCAGATCTTGTTCGGACATCAGGATCATCAGTGTCGTTGTCATGCCGCCCGATTGGCGGCGGTGAACCCTTTGGCAGGTTGTCGGCCAGCGCACGCCGGGTGCGTTGGCCAGGTCGCAGGGCAAGGCAAGGCCGGCCCTGCTCCCGACGGACCGGGCAGCGAAGCCCGAAGCGTCGATGCACCCATCCATGGGCGTCTACGGGTCATCCACCCGGGCCTCTGTCCTGGTGTGGGCAGGTGGCCGGTCTGACCCTCGGGACGCCAAGGCGACCCGGATTCTATTCCAGCGGCAGACTCTGCCAGCCTTCTCGGACCACCTCGACGCTGCCCTCACTGACGTCGATTACCGTGGTCGGGCCGGGAGAACAATCTTCCGCGTCGAGCATGAAATCGACGAAGCGCAGCAGCTGATCTGCCACGTCGTCCGCTTCATGGTTGAGTACCTCGAACTCGGGCACCTGCAGGGTGGTGGAGACCAGTGGCCCGTCCAGTGCTTCGAGTAAACCTTCCGTGACCCGATGATCGACGATGCGGCACCCGACGGTGCGGCGTTTCGCCTGCTTCAGTCGTTTCGGCAAACCGGCGCCCGGCGCCAGAACAAAGGTCCGCGGACCCGGAGTCAGTGATTTCACTGCCCTGAAAGCGACGTCATCGAGCCGAGCAAGATGCCCCATCTCGCTGATCGAGCGGCAGAGTAAGGTGAAAGGATGGCGCTTGTCCAGACGCCGCAGGCGGATCGCGCGGTCCTCGGCATCCCGGGAGTCCAGGGTCCAGGCCAGAAGATAGCCGGCGTCCGAAGGCAGGATGCCCAGCTCGCCGCGGCGCAGGCGGTCGGCGGCCTGCATCAGCGGACGCGGAGCGGGGTGGTCAGGATGGACGCGGATGCGGTCGGGCATAGGGCCGGGGGCAGGGGCGCCGGTGACGGCGACGGGAGCGGGCGTCTATCATGCCCGGTTCCGCTGTCCTGCGAAAACACTCTGACCCATGTGGTACCTGATCCTCGGTCGCGATGCACCCGATTCACTTGCCAAGCGGCAGGCCGCCCGCCCGCAGCACATCGCGCGACTGCAAAGCCTGCTGGCCGAGGCACGCCTGCTGACCGCCGGGCCGCTACCGGCAATCGACAGCGAGGATCCGGGCCCGGCGGGATTCGTCGGCAGCGCGATCATCGCCGAGTTCGCGTCGATCAGCGAGGCGCAGGACTGGGCCGATGCCGATCCTTACCTTGCCGCAGGTGTCTACCAGTCGGTCGAAGTGCTTCCCTATCGCAAGGTTCTACCGTGAGCGACCGGGTAGCGCGGATCGAGTCGGCCCTGCGTGCGGCGCTGGCGCCCCAGGCGCTTGCCGTGCGCGATGACAGCCACAAGCACATCGGCCACGAGGGCGCCCGCGACGGCCGCGGCCACTTCGCGGTCGAGGTGGTCAGCAGGGCCTTCGCCGGCAAGCTGCCGCTGGCCCGCCACCGTCTGGTCTATGCCGCGCTGGACGCGATGATGACCACCGATATCCATGCATTGCAGATCCGCGCGCTGACGCCGGAAGAAGCCCAAAACGGAAACGCTCGATGAAACGACTTGTCGTACTGGCCCTGATTTTCGCCGGCGCTGGCTGCGCCCCCACCGAGCAGTCCGCCGACAACGCTTCTGCCGCACTGCTCGGCGCGCCCGACGGCCCGCTGGTTGCCCTGGTCAATGGCGAGGCACTGACCGAGCCCCTGCTGGTGACCTACGCCAAGGGCCGTGGTCTTGACCCGGCGATTCCGCAGCAGCGCCAGCAGGCGCTCGATGGACTGATCGAGAACGTGCTGATCGTTCAGGATGCTGCCGCCTCCGGCATGCTTGCCAAGCCCGAAGTGCAGGCCGAAGCCAGTCTGGTCCGCCTGCAGCAGATCACCGCGCGTGCCGTCGCCGAGCAGCGCGAGAAGCTGTCGGTGGACGAAACCCAGGTGCTCGCGCTCTACGAGCAGGAGCGGCAGCGCGCCGGCGACACCGAGTGGCGCGTGCAGCACATCCTGTTTGCGGCCGAGGCCCCGGCAAAGACCGCGCTGCAGCGCGCCCTGGCCGAGGGCGCAAACTTCGAGGCGCTGATGGCCGAGTACGCCGCAGGTATCGCCAAGCAGGCCCGCGAGCTGCCCTGGTCGAACGCCACCCAGCTGCCGGAGTCCCTGGTCGCGGCGCTCAAGCAGCTGGAGGACGGCCAGATTGCACCGCTGGTCATCAACAGTTCGTTCGGCTGGCACGTGCTGCGCCGGATCGAGTCGCGGCCGTTCTCGCCGCCGCCGCTGGAGGAAGTCCGCGAGGGTGCGACCCGGCAGATCATCGAGCGCGGCCTGCGCGAGTACCTCGACGGCCTGCGCGCCAAGGCCGAGATCACCACCGCGGCCGGTACGCCGGCGGCTGGCAACTGAGCCGCGCATGCGCCTGAGCACCATCAAGCTGGCCGGCTTCAAGTCCTTCGTCGATCCGACGACCCTGCACCTGCCAGGCAACATGACCGGGGTGGTCGGCCCGAACGGCTGCGGCAAGTCGAACATCATCGACGCGGTGCGCTGGGTGATGGGCGAGAGCTCGGCCTCGCGACTGCGCGGCGACAGCCTGACCGACGTGATCTTCTCCGGCTCTTCGACCCGCAAGCCGGTCGGCCAGGCGACCGTCGAGCTGATCTTCGACAACAGCGACGGCGCGGTCAGCGGCGAGTTCGCGCGCTTCAACGAGATCTCGGTCAAGCGCCTGGTCAGTCGCGATGGCCAGTCGGCCTATTACCTCAACGGCACCCGCTGCCGGCGCCGCGACATTACCGACCTGTTCCTCGGCACCGGCCTTGGCCCGCGCAGCTACTCGATCATCGAGCAGGGGATGATCAGCCAGATCATCGAGGCGCGCCCGGAGGACCTGCGCGTCTATCTGGAAGAGGCCGCCGGCATCTCCAAGTACAAGGAGCGCCGCCGCGAGACCGAGACCCGCATCCGTCACACCCGCGAGAACCTCGAGCGCCTGAACGACGTCCGCGAAGAAGTCGGCAAGCAGCTCGAACACCTCAAGCGCCAGGCGCGCCAGGCTGAGCAGTATCAGCAGTTCAAGGCCGAACAGCGGGTCCTGCAGGCGCAGCTGTATGCGCTGGAGTGGAAGCAGATCGACGCCGAACTGTCCCGGCTGCGCGAGCAGCTGCGCGCCGACGAGGTCAGGCTGGAGGCGATGGTCGCCGAGCAGCGCCACGCCGAGCACCAGATCGAGCTCTGTCGCGGCCAGCGCGGCGAGGCCCAGCAGACGCTCAGCAATGCCCAGGCCGAGAGCTACCGGGTCGGCGCCGAGATCGCCCGGCTGGAGCAGCAGGTCCAGCACCAGCGTGAGCTGCTGACCCGTCTGCAGCGCGCCAATGAGGAAACCGCCGGTTCGCTGGAGGAGGTCTCCGCGCATCTGCAGGCCGATCAGGAGCAGATCGACACCCTGGTCGAGCAGATCGAACAGGACGAGCCGGCACTCGCCGAGGCCAAGCAGGCCGAACAGGTGGCGCTGGACGCGGTGCGCGAGGTCGAGGCAGAAACCGCGCGCTGGCAGCTGCGTTGGGATGCCCTGGTCGCCAGTCAGGCGGAAACCGGGCGCAGTGCCGACGTCGGCCGGGCGCGGATCGAGATGCTGGAGAAGCAGGCTGCCGATGCCGCTTCGCGAATCGAGGCCCTCGGAGAAGAGCGCGCGGCCCTGGACCTCGACGCCCTCGGCGAGAAGCTCGAAGCGCTAGCCGAGGATCACGAGCAGCAGCGCGCCAAGCTCGACGTGCTTGGCGACGAGCTTGAATCGCGCAAGCAGGGTGTGTTGTCGGTGCAGGAAGCCCAGCGCCAGCGCCAGCACGAGCTCAACGAGCTGCGTAAGGCGGTACAGGCTGGTCGCGGCCGGCTGGCCTCGCTGGAGGCCCTGCAGCACGCGGCGCTTGGCCAGGAGAGCGGCGGCGGCCTGGCCTGGGTGCAATCGCGCGGGCTTGCCGATGCCAAACGCCTGGGCGAGATGCTCGACGTCGAGCCGGGCTGGGAGCTGGCGGTGGAAACCGCGCTTGGTGCCCTGCTCGAAGCGGTGCTGGTCGACGCGCCTTCTGAACATGCCGCTGCGCTGTCGGAGCTGGCCGAGGGGCGGGTTGCCCTGGTCGACGCGCGGCAAACCGGTGTTGATCCTGATGCGGATTCGCTGGCAGCCAAGGTGCGTGGTCCGGATGCCGTGCTGCGGCTTCTGGCCGGCATCCGCCGCATCGAATCGGTGGATGCCACTGCGGCACACTGTGACAGCAACGATCTGCGGCCGGGTATTGATGCGCGTGGCCTGTGGAGCGGCGCCGGCTGGCTGCGCCTGTCGCGATCGGCCGAGGCCCAGCAGGGCACCCTGGCCCGCGAGCGCGAAATCCAGACCCTTCGCGACGAGCTGGACACCCTGGCCGAGCAGGAAATGCAGCAGGTCGAGGCGCTCAACGGCATGAAGTCGACCCTGCTCGAAGCCGAGCAGCATCGCGAGGATGCCCAGCGCGCCCTGTACCTCGCGCATCGCTCGGCCTCCGAACTGGGCGGCGAGCTGCAGGCCCTGCGCGGCAAGCTGGATACCGCGCGGACCCGCTGCGAGCGGATCGACAGCGAGATCCAGGCCCTGCACGCGGCCTCCCACAAAGCCGCTGAAACCGCGCGTGAGGCGCGCGCCGCGCAGGCCGAGGCGGTTGAGCGGATGGCCCAGATGGCCGAGTCGCGGCCGCAGCTGGAGGCCGAGCGCGACGCTCTGCACCAGCGCCGCGAACAGAGCCGCCAGGCAGCCAGCGCCGGTCGCGACGCCGCGCATCGGCTGGCCCTGCAGCTGGAGTCGCAGCGCTCAAGGCTGCAGGCGCTCAAGCAGGCGGTTGGGCGCCTCGCCCAGCAGCGCACCCAGCTCGAACAGCGCCGCGGCCAGCTCGCCGCCCAGCTCGCCGAAGGCGACTCACCGATCCGCGACATCGAACAGGCGCGCCAGGCTGCGCTGGAACAGCGTGTGGTGGCGGAGAAGGATCTCGGCGCCGCGCGCTCGGCGCTCGACGGTATCGACAACGAGCTGCGCAACTACGAGGCGCAGCGGCAAAAGAGCGACCAGTCGGCACTGGCCCTGCGCGAGTCGCTGAACCAGCGTCGGCTCGCCGAGCAGGCCCTGACGCTCAAGGCCGACGCGCTGATCGAGCACGTCACCGAGCTGGAGCAGGGCATGCAGGAGGTCATCGCCGGATTGCCCGACGAAGCCGCCGTACAGCCCTGGCGGCAGCGGGTCGGCGAGCTTGAGGCGCGCATCCGGCGGCTGGAGCCGGTCAACCTCGCCGCCATCCAGGAGTTCGGCGAGCAGTCCAAGCGCAAGGATTATCTGGACGCCCAGAACACCGACCTCACCGCGGCGCTGGATACCCTCGAGGACGCCATCCGCAAGATCGACCGGGAAACCCGCGGCCGCTTCAAGGACACCTTCGACCGGGTCAACAGCGGCATTCAGGAGCTGTATCCGCGCCTGTTCGGCGGCGGTCATGCCTACCTGGAGCTGACCGGCGAGGACCTGCTCGACACCGGCGTGGCGATCATGGCCCGACCGCCCGGCAAGCGTGTGTCGAACATCTCCCTGCTCTCCGGCGGTGAGAAGGCGCTGACCGCGGTGGCCCTGGTGTTCGCCATCTTCCGCCTCAACCCGGCGCCGTTCTGCCTGCTCGACGAGGTCGATGCGCCGCTCGACGAGGCCAATGTCGGGCGTTTCTGCAGCATGGTCACCGAGATGAGCGAGAAGGTGCAGTTCCTGTTCGTCAGCCACAACAAGGCGACCATGGAGGCCGCCCACCAGCTGGCCGGCGTGACCATGCGCGAGCCGGGCGTGTCGCGTCTGGTGTCGGTGGATCTGGCGGAAGCCGCGCGCCTCGCTGGCGCGGCATAATCGGCGCAACACAGCCTGGAGAATGCGCGGGATGAACTGGGATCCGACCATCGCCTTGATCGTCGCTGCCGTCGGCGCTACCGCGCTTGGGCTGATCTATGTGTTCGGCCAGCCGCGACGGCCGGCGCAGGGCAAGCGCGGCCGCGAGGTCGCGGCTGGCGGTCGCCGCGAACCTGTTCTGAGTGGCGAGGAGGGCAGCGACGAGGACGACATCGACGCCGAGCTGGCGCGCCTTGAGCGCACGCTGGGCAGCGGCGGGCAGCCGGGAAGCGGCGCAGCCGACAGTCGCGGCGCTCCGGGCAACTTGGGCAAGAACCCGCCGGCCGATTTCGACAAGATCGTCAGCCTGTTCGTACAGAGTAAAGAGGGCCAGGAGATCCGCGGCAGCGAGCTGGTCGTCGCTGCCGAGAAGGCCGGCCTGACCTTCGGCGCGATGAATATTTTCCACCGCCTGGTCGACGGCCGCCCCGAGCAGGGAGCGATCTTCAGCGTCGCCAACATGGTCAAGCCCGGCAGCTTCGACCTGCGCGCGCTTGAAGCGCTGGAGACCCCTGGCCTGAGCTTCTTCATGACCTTGCCCGGCCCGCTGCCCGGCCTTGATGCCTGGGACACCATGCTGCCCGCCGCGCAGCGCATGGCCGAACTGCTCGACGCCCAGGTGCTCGACGATCGCCGCAATACGCTTGGCCGGCAGCGCATCGCCCACATCCGCGACGAGCTGCGCGCCTACGACCGCAAGCGCGATTCGCAGCCGCTCGGCAGCGGCTGGTAAACCCGGCACGATGCAGCCATGATCGCGCGCCGGCCGCTCGGGTCGACCGGCCGCCGAGTCTCTGCGGTCGGCTTCGGCTGCGCCAGCTGGTGGGCGCAGCCGCGCTTCGCTGAACGCGAGGCCATCGCCCTCGTGCATGCTGCGCTGGAGCGGGGTGTTCAGGTGTTCGATACCGGGCCCAGCTACGGCAACGGCTGCGGTGAGCAGCGCCTCGGCCGCGCACTGGCGGGCAGGGCGCGTGATGGGCTGCTGCTGATCACCAAGGCCGGTACCGAAACGCGGGGAAATCGGCGGGTCAAGGACTTCAGCCCCGCGGGGGTCCGCGCCAGCGTTGAGCGCAGCCGCCAGCGGCTTGATTGCGACCGCCTGCCGGCCCTGCTGCTGCATGGTTGCCCCGCCGAACAGCTGGTTCCCGCGCTGCGCGACTGCCTGGTCGATCTCAAGGCCAGCGGCCGGGTTGAGCTGCTCGGCCTGAACAGCTTCGAAGAGCAGGACCTGCGCTTCGCCGCGGGCCTGCCCGAGTTCGACCTGCTGATGCTCGACTACAACGTCTTCTGCCCCGAGCGCGCCGAGCTCATCGATGCGCTGGCGGAGCAGGGCAAGGCGATCATCGCCGCCGCCGGTTTGGGCCGCGCCCTGTATGCCCTCGACTGGCGCACCATTCGCAGCCCGCGGGATGCCTGGTACTGGCTGCGCGCCCTGGGCCCCGGCCGCCGCCACTGGCAGGCCGCCCGACGCATCCGCCAGCAGCTCGACCAGCCCGACTGGCAGCCCGCACCCCTGGCCCTGCGCTGGGCCCTGCAGCATCCCCGCCTGTCCTGCGTGCTGTTCAGCACTACCCGGCAGGGCCACCTCGCCGCCAACCTCGACGCCGCCCACCGCGAGCTTCCCCCCGGCTGGGGCATGACGCAAAAGCGCTAGAGCCTCTCTCGCGCCCAAGGGCGCGCCTACCAAGACCCGCCGGCTTCCGATGTAGGAGCCAGCTTGCTGGCGAAAGGCGCTTCAAGCGCAATGATCGCCAGCAAGCTGGCCGCTACAGCCCATGCACTGCCCATCCACCGATTAAACTGGGGACTTTCCCGCCCACCCCGGACCCCATGACCGACGCCGCCCTGCGTGTGGCCGAACTGCGCCGGCAGATCGACGACGCCAACCATCGCTACCACGTGCTCGACGAGCCGACGATCACCGACGCCGAGTACGACCGCCTGGTGCGCGAGCTTGAAGTGCTGGAGGCCGAGCATCCCGACCTCGCCGATCCGAGTTCGCCGACCAGCCGCGTCGGCGCTGCGCCGTCCTCGGCTTTCGAGGCGGTGCAGCACGCCATCCCCATGCTGTCGCTCAACAACGCCTTCGAAGTGGAAGGCGCCGAGACCGACGAGGACCGCTTCCGCGAGGTCGCCGACTTCGTCCGCCGCATCGTCGAAGACACCGAGGAAGACCCTCCCCAATTCTCCGTCGAGCCGAAACTCGATGGCCTCGCCATCAGCCTGCGCTACGAGCACGGCCGCTTCGTTCGCGGCGCCACCCGCGGCGATGGCGCGACGGGCGAGGATGTCTCGACCAACCTGCGCACCATCCGTGCCATCCCGCTACGCCTGCGCGCCGAGCACCTGCCCGATGTGTTGGAGGTGCGCGGCGAGGTCTACATGCCGCGTGCCGGCTTCGAGGCCTTCAACGCCCGCGCCCGCGAGCGCGGCGAGCGCACCCTGGCCAATCCGCGCAACGGCGCCGCCGGCTCGCTGCGCCAGCTCGATCCGCGGATCACCGCGACCCGCCCGCTGGCCTTTTACGCCTATGGCCTCGGCGTGGTCGAAGGCGCCGAACTTCCCGCTAAGCATTCCGACACCCTGCGCTGGCTGCGCGAGCTGGGCCTGCCGGTCTGTGCCGAGGTCGATACCGCCAAGGGCGCTGCCGGCCTGCTCGCCTACTACCGGCGCATCGGCAACAAGCGCGACGCGCTGCCCTATGACATCGACGGCGTGGTCTACAAGCTCGACCGCTACGACCTGCAGCGCCAGCTGGGCTTCGTCTCCCGCGCGCCGCGCTGGGCGCTTGCGCACAAGTTTCCGGCGCAGGAGCAGACCACCACGGTCGAGGCGATCGAGATCCAGGTCGGCCGCACCGGCGCGCTGACCCCGGTGGCGCGCCTTGCCCCGGTCAATGTCGCCGGCGTCGTGGTCACCAACGCCACCCTGCACAACGCCGACCAGATCGCCCGGCTCGACGTGCGCGTCGGCGACAGCGTGATCGTCCGCCGCGCCGGCGACGTGATCCCGGAAGTCGTGCGCGTGGTCTCCGAACATACCGATCCCGCGACACGCGGCCCCGCCTATGTCATGCCCGATGCCTGCCCGGTCTGCGGCTCGGCCGCGGTACGCGAGGAGGGCGAGGTCGCCAGCCGCTGTAGCGGCGGCCTGTACTGCGCCGCCCAGCGCAAACAGGCGCTGATCCACTTCGCCTCGCGCCGGGCCATGGATATCGACGGTCTCGGCGAGCGCATCATCGACGATCTGGTCGAGTTCGATTACCTCAAGTCCGTCGCCGACCTGTACCGCCTGACGCTCGACGACCTGCTGGCGATGAAGCGCCGCGCCGAGGCGCGCGACGGCGCCGTGCCGGAAACGGTCAAGGCCGGCAAGATCGCCACCCGCTGGGCCGAGAACCTGATCGCCGCCATCGACGCCAGCCGCCGCACCACGCTGGAGCGCCTGCTGTTCGCGCTCGGCATCCTGCAGATCGGCGAGGAAACCGCCAAGGCCCTGGCGCGCAGCTTCGGCGACCTCGATGCCATCCGCCGCGCCGATGCGATGGTTCTGCTGGCGGTGCCGGATGTCGGCCCCAAGGTCGCCGGCTCGATTGCCGCCTTCTTTGCCGAGCCACACAACCAGCAGATCATCGACCAGCTGCTGGCTGCCGGCGTCACCCCGGCGAGCAGCGGCGAGGTCGATCCCGCCCTGGTCAACGCAATCGGACTCGGCGGCCTGATCCTCGGCGCCAAGCGACTCGGCGCGCCACTGGAGGGGCTCGGCGATACCTCGATCGAGCGCATCGCCGAACATATCGCTTCACTCGACGCCCTGCGCGAGGCCGGCGAAGCCCGCCTGCTGGCCCTCGGCGTCCCCGCCGGCCCGGCCGCCGCGCTGATCGCCCTGCTCGATGATCCGCACTGGTCCGCGCGCCTGAAAGCCGCCGAGCAGCAGATCGCCGAACTGCGTACCCGCGTGCGGCAGACGGCAGGCGAGGGCGGTCCCATGAGCGGCAAGACCGTCGTCCTCACCGGCAGCCTGTCCGCGCTCACCCGCGAAGACGCCGGCGCCCGGCTCGAGCAGCTCGGCGCCAAGGTCGCCGGCAGCGTGTCGAAGAAGACTGCCCTGGTCATCGCCGGCGAAGCCGCAGGCTCCAAACTCGACAAGGCGCGGCAACTGGGTGTGGAGGTCTGGGACGAGGCCCAGCTGCTCGCCCTGTTCGGCGAAAACGGCCTCGCTCCGTGAGCGAGCACGCGCCGCTCTGGAAGCCTAGCGCAACGCTCGCGACGCTGCGCACCCGCGCCAGGCTCAACAGGCTGCTCCGCGAATTCTTCGAGACCCGCGGCGTGCTGGAGGTCGAAACCCCGATCCTCTCCGCCCACGCCACCGTCGACCGGCATATCGAAAGCTTCAGCACCGCGTTCCACGGCCCCGCCCACGCCGGCCCCGGCCTGCGCTGGCTGCGCACCTCGCCCGAATTCGCCATGAAACGCCTGCTCGCCGCCGGCTATGGCGACTGCTACGAACTCGGCCGCGTCTTCCGCAACGGCGAAGCCGGCACCCGCCACAACCCCGAGTTCACCCTGCTCGAGTGGTACCGCGTCGGCTTCAGCCTCGACACCCTGATGAGCGAAGTCGCCGACCTCATCCAGGCCGCCCTCGCCATGGTCGGCCAAACCTGCACCGTCCGCCGCATCACCTACGCCGAGTTGTTCCAGCAAGGCCTGGGAATCGACCCCCACCGCGCCAGCATCGACCAACTCATCACCGCCGCCGGCGACCTGCACATCGACCCCAAGGGATTGACCCGCGACGACTGGCTCGACCTGCTCATCACCCACCGCCTGCAGCCCCAGTTCAAACCCGACGAGCTGCTGCTCCTCCACGACTACCCCGCCACCCAGGCCGCCCTGGCGCAACTGCGTGTGGTGGACGGCGTCCAGATCGCCGAGCGCTTCGAGGCCTACCTCGGCCCCATCGAACTCGCCAACGGCTACCACGAACTGCTCGACCCCGACGAGCAGGAACGCCGCTTCAAGGCCGAGCAGCAGGCCCGGTCACAAGCGGGCAGGGCAGTTCCCCCGTTCGATGCGCACCTGGTCGAGGCCCTGCGCGCCGGCATGCCCGCGTGCTCCGGCGTGGCTCTGGGTGTGGATCGCCTGCTCGCGCGCCTCACCGTCGCGCCGACAATCGGAGCATCCATCGCCTTCGCCGATCGCCGCGCGTGAAGCAGCAACCCCGGGTAGGAGCCAGCTTGCTGGCGATCACCCGCTACTTGCTGGCCGACTATGCCCCCGACACCGACCGGCCTATCATCGAGACATGGACCCACAGCCAGCCCCATCGGACCCTGCCGACGCCGAGCAGCACGACCTCGGCCTCGTGCGCTGGATGCTGTCGCTCACGCCGCGGCAGCGCCTTGCCGAGCTGGAGTCCCGTCTCGCCTTCATTGATGCAGCGCGTCGCCATGTCACCCAGCTTTCAGACGATCCTCGCGGCGCTGCAGCGCAACGGGCTTGAGTTTGCCGTCGTCGGCGGGGTGGCTACAGTGCTCCGCGGCGCGCCGGTCACCACCTTTGATCTCCACACCCTGGTAGGCCGCGTGCATGACCGCTGCCAGCCGAATTGGAAGCGGCGGCGATTCGCCTTTCGCCGCACCGCATGCAAAGGCCCCAACGTCATTCCTGCAGGCGCGCTGTTGTCCGGGCGAACGTCCGATCATCGTGCGCCCGGCCGCGCGCGTGGCCGCTGTCAGCGAAATCAGAGGCGGTGGCGACTCGCTTCTCGCCGAACCGCATGCAAAGGCCCCAACGGCACTCCCGGCTAGGCGCACTGCTGTCCGGGGAAACGTCCGACCGTCATACGCTCGGCTGCATGCATGGCCGCTGTCAGCCAAATCAGAAGCGGCGGCGACTCGCTTCTCGCCACCCCGCATGCAAATGCCCCGACGTCATCCCCGCGCAGGCGGGGATCCAGCTCTTGGCTGCACTATCAACGGCTTCAAAAGCAGGAGCTGGACTCCCGCCTGCGCGGGAGTGACGAGGTTCGGAGACATACGACTTTCCCCGAACAGCAGTGCGCATAGGCGGGAAACCAGCTCTCAGGCACTCCGCGTGAGTTAGAGCCCTCCTCACTCCCGCGAAGGCGCAGTGCTGCCCGGGAAACTCAACAGCCTCCCAGCCCCGTCACCCCCGCGTAAGCGCAATGCTGTCCGGGGAAATCTCCGACCACCGTGGTCTCGGCGGCGTGGTTAGCCGCTGTCAGCCAAGTCAGAATCCGGCACGACTCGCCGCCAGCCGCAACGCATGCAATCGCCCCGACGTCATCCCCGCGCAGGCGGGGATCCAGCTCTTGGCTGCACTATCAACGGCTTCAAAAGCAGGAGCTGGACTCCCGCCTGCGCGGGAGTGACGAGGTTCGGAGACATACGACTTTCCCCGAACAGCAGTGCGCGCAGGCGGTAAACCAGCTCTCAAGCACTCCGCGTGAGTTAGAGCCCGCCTCACCGCCGCGCAGGCGCCTTCACCGCAAGCTCGATCAGCAGCGCGCGCTCGTCCGCGGTCGGCGCACGGCCTGGCGCGAAGCTGTACTCGACGACCCGCGCACCCTGCGCATAGCGCACCTTGGCGTGCGGGCGGCCGGAGGCGCAGTCGAGCACGCTGGCCGAGTCGCCCAGCGCCGGCACCGGCTCCGCGCTGCAGCCGCTGTCAACGCGCGTCAGCATCGAAGCCGGCGCGTTCTCCATGATCGACACGATGACCGCCTCGCCCCCGGCCTGCGCCATGCAGCTGTTGCTGCCGAACTGCTGCTGGCTAAAGTCCGGCCCCGGCAGCAGCTTCGCCAGCACATCCGGATCGAACCAAGGGCAACTGGATGCCTCCGCCTGCGCGGCCTTGTCCTCGCCAAGCGCAAGCGCAGCGCGCGCAAAGGCTTCGCCGGCCTCCTCGTCGGCTGGCGTCACCGGCGCCTGCATCGTCATCGACACAATCACCGCCACGTTCGCCTGGTGCGCGACGAAGTACAGCGAGCGCCCCTCCATGCCGCTGCCCGGCTTGGGCCGGTAGGAGAAAGCGGCCTTCCCCAGCGACGGCCGCGACGCCACCGCGTAGCTCTTCTCTATCGTCTCCCTGAGCGACGCGACAAACGACTCGGCCTCCGCCGGCGTCGCCTTGATCATCTGGTTGGCCCCGACAATGTTCGCCGGCGCGGTCGGATCACTGGTGAACTTGCACGACCCCGGCCCACCGACCATGACCTTCCACGGCGCAGCGTTCGGCCACAGGGCATCGAGCTTTGCCGGTTCCATCCAGGGGCACTGGCTGGCCATCGCTGTGGCGGGCAGAAGTGACAGCAGGAATAGGGCGAGGTATCGGCACATGACAGCTCTCCGGATTCGGCGTGCGATGCGACTTTACCCCCACACCGAAGAAAAGGGCAGACGACCGGTTAAACGAGGTGGCGAGTGCTTCCCAGCGCGGGGCCCAGCTTTGCGGGTTCGCTGAAGCGCGAACTTGGTGAGTCTGTCGTTCACTAGCTCATTTCGCATGGATCTCACCGAGAAGGAGAAGCAGGAGGCGATTCACAGGGCTTGCTGAGCTTCGTCTCCGAGGCCTTTGCCAAGATAGGCAACACGGCTAACCTGGCAGCACGACTCGCAGTTTAGGATCTGCAGCCTTGGCGAATTCTTTCTGGCACCGCTGGGCCTACACCTCACCGATCGAGGAATTCCTCGCCGAGGATCCGCACACGGTGCTGGGCAAGTTGGTCGATCATTCCGACTTCCCGGTAGAGGAAGCACAGAAGCAGGCGTGGCTGCAGCAGATGGCCGTGCTCAAGACCGTGCTGGCCGACTGCGGCGGCCGTGGCTCGCTGTACTTCGAGTTCGCGATCCCGCGCTTGGGGAAGCGCATCGATTGCGTGCTGATCCTGGACCACGTGCTGTTTGTGCTGGAGTTCAAAGTCGGTGAGCGCAGCCATACCGCTGCGGCGCTCGACCAGGTTTGGGACTACGCGCTCGACCTCAAACACTTTCACGAGCCTTCGCATCGGATTCCGGTGGCGCCGGTGCTGATTGCGACGCGCGCGGCGGCAAGGCAGGACGCTCCAAGAACCACCGCCCATCAGGACCAGTTGCTGCAGCCGCTGCGCTGCAATGCCGAGTCCTTGCGCGACACGCTTGACCGCGTGCTGCGCTACTTCGATGGCCCGGCCATCGAATGGCGCGACTGGCAGGCGGGTCGATATCTGCCTACGCCGACCATTGTGGAAGCCGCGGCTGCGCTATATGCCGGACATGCTGTGGGCGAGATCTCGCGCAGCGACGCCGGCGCGCAGAACCTGTCGCTGACGGCCAACCGAGTCAGCCAGATCATCGAGGACGCCCGCGCCCGGCACCGCAAGGTGATCTGCTTTGTGACCGGCGTGCCGGGTGCCGGCAAGACGCTGGTGGGTCTCGACATCGCTAATCGGCACACCGACAAGGACGATGCGCTCTACAGCGTCTTCCTTTCCGGCAATGGCCCGCTGGTCCGCGTGCTTGTCGAAGCATTGGCACGCGACAAGGTGCGGCGCGCAGGGGAACGCGGTGAGCGTCAGCGCATTGGTGAAGCGCGCAGCGCGGTCAAGCAGTTCATCCAGGCCATCCATCACTTCCGCGACGACGGCCTTCACGATACCCAGCCGCCAGCCGAGCACGTAGCGATCTTCGACGAGGCGCAGCGCGCCTGGAACCATGAGAAGACCGCCGACTTTATGCGCCGCAAGCGGGGACTAGGGGCCTTCGCGCATTCCGAGCCCGAGTTCCTGATCTCCTGCATGGACCGCCATCCGGATTGGGCGGTGGTGGTCTGTCTGGTTGGCAGCGGGCAGGAGATCAACACTGGCGAGGCGGGCATCACTGCCTGGCTGGAGGCGGTGCGCCGGCATTTCCCTCACTGGGAAGTTCACCTGTCGCCGCGCCTAGCCGAGATCGAGTATCGCGCTTCATCCACGCTGGAGGCGTTGGCGCTGGATGAGCGCGTCAATCGGGAGCCAGCGCTGCATCTGGCGACCTCGGTGCGTTCCTTCCGCTCCGAGAAGGTCTCGGCCTTTGTGAACCAGCTGCTTGCGCTGGAGCGTGATGCGGCGCGGCAGACGCTGGATCATGTGTTGCCACAGTTTCCGATCCGCGTGACGCGCAGCTTGCCGGCCGCCAAACGCTGGTTGCGCAGCCAGGCGCGCGGCACCGAGCGCTTCGGCATCGTCGTCTCGTCCTCGGCCCAACGGCTCAAGCCCCACGCCATCGACGTGCGCGCCAGCATTGACCCGATTCAGTGGTTCCTGCATGGCAAGGAGGATGTGCGTTCGTCCTACTACCTGGAGGACGTGGCCACCGAGTTCCAGGTTCAGGGCCTTGAGTTGGACTGGACCTGCGTGGTCTGGGACGGCGATCTGCGCCTTGGCCCTGAGGGCTGGGAGTACTTCGACTTCGCCGGCGACCGCTGGCGCAACGTCCGCGCAGAGGATCGCCGCCGCTACCTGCTCAACGCCTACCGCGTTCTCCTCACCCGCGCTCGGCAGGGCATGGTCATCGTGGTGCCGGAAGGCGATACAGAGGATCCGACTCGAAGCCCGGGCTTCTACGATCCGGCGTTCGATCTGTTGCAGTCGTCCGGCCTACCGGTCATCTAGTCCGCCCTTGCTCGAGTCGCGGGCCATTGGACTCGTCCTGATCCAGGACGCAGATCGGGTCTTTTGCTACTGCGCTCACTGCGGCATCATTTCCAAACCTATGACGCAGGAAGCCCCATGGCCAAGTTCCTCAACACCAGTGCGACCAACTACTTTCTGGAAGAGCTGATCAAGGAGGCCAAGGACCGGCTCATTCTGATCAGCCCGTATCTGAAGCTCAACGATCGGATCAAGGAGCTGCTCGCCGATAAGAACAGGCTGAAGATCGACGTTCGGATCGTCTACGGAAAGAGCGAGCTCCAGCCGCAGGAGATCGCCTGGCTGCGTGAGCTGACCTACGTGCGGACCAGTTTCTGCAAGAACCTGCACGCCAAGTGCTACCTCAATGAGGAGCTGGCCATCGTCACTAGCCTCAACCTCTACGAGTTCAGCCAGGTCAACAACAACGAGATGGGCATCCTGATCCGCCGCAGCGAGGATGGCGACTTGTTCCGCGACGCCTACGAGGAAGCGCAGCGCATCATCCGGATCAGCGAGGAGGTAAGGATTTCTCTAGAGCGCGTGGCGACGCCTGCGGAGGGCAAAGCAGAAGCCGTCGCCGTCGAGGAAGATGAAGATGACAGCACGGCGGGTACCAAGCTCACCACGTCGAAGCTCGCTACCAAGCTGGGGATCAAGACCGCCGAGCTGACCGAGAAACTGGTCGACAAGGGGCTTCTGGAGCTTCGCAACGGCAAGCCATTCATCACCGAAGCAGGCAAGGCCGCAGGCGGGGAGTTTCGGAAAGGCTCCAAGTTTGGGCCTTACTTTCTTTGGCCGGAAACCCTGTCGCCGGGTTGATGCGACACATGCGAGGTGGGGTGCGTTGTGACACTCCAACCACCTTGCTCCGCTTTCGCCGTGCAGTGCAGTGCAGTGCAAGCCACGCTACTGGAAGCCTCCAGCCATGACCGGGGCTATCGATGCCGCGTAGAGATCCTCGCTTTTTTGATGACCTGGCCAAGCTGCCCTGGCCTGTCGGTGTTGCCTTGGGATGCTTCGTTTGGCTAGCGGGTTTCGTTGCCGCACCGGCCTTGCTGTCGAACGCCGAGTCGCCCGCCTTCAAGGGTCTTGCGCTCGCACTGGAGAAGGGCAACTTGGGCTTGCTGATCTGGGTTGTGACTGTCGCATGCTGGGTCGCGGCCCTTGTTTCGCTTCTGGGAAGGGGCAAGCGGCGTCGGATGTTGGAGGCACAGAGGTCGCTGTCGGATATCAAGGCACTGCGCTGGCGTGAATTTGAGCAGCTGGTGGGCGAGGCGTTCCGACGACAGGGCTATACGGTGCCGGAAACGGGGCAGGGCGGTGCAGACGGTGGCGTTGATTTGCTGCTTCAGCGCGATGGCGGCAAGCGGCTCGTACAGTGCAAGCAATGGAAGCAGCGGAAGGTCGGCGTGAGCACCGTCCGCGAGCAGTTCGGCCTGCTCACTCACCATGCCGCAGAGCGCACCATCATCGTCAGCGTGGGTGAGTTCACGCCCGAGGCGCGCCGCTTCGTTGAGCGCAAGCCAATCGATCTGATCAACGGCGCCGACCTCGTTGACTTGATTCGTTCGGCCCAGACAACGGCGGTGCCGGCACGGAAGGAGTCGCTCATTTCGCCGCCCCATGAAGCAACTCCTGTCGCTCAGCCGGCTGCCCAGACCTGTCCACGGTGCGGCAGTGCGATGGTAGAGCGCACGGCGCGGTCAAGTGGCGCGAGGTTCTGGGGGTGTTCGCGGTTTCCGGCCTGTCGTGGCACGAATAGCTTTGCTTAGTTGGATTCGCCGAAGATCGGCGGCCCTGTTGCCTACGCAGCAAGCGCTGCCTCCCGCCGCAGCCGACCTCCATCGCCCAGTCCCAGTTGAACTTAGCCCACCGAATCACTGTCATTGCCCCTGCGTCGGCACAGATCGGCGATTGGCACAACAATGACAGGTGTAGCGGGTGACGAAACCACTATGCGGGCTCGCGGCCCTGGCAGCTTGGCTTGCCGGGTCGGCGCAGGCGGGGTTGCCGTTGGGCTTTGAGGGCAGTTGGCATAACCCGCCGCAGTCGGGGCATGGGCTGACGATCGAGCGGATCGATGCCGAGCGTGCCTTGATGTGCTGGCATGTGTCCGATCCGGAGGGCCGGCCGCTGACGCTCTACATCGAGGCCGCGCTGGAGGGTGATCGGCTGGTGGGTACGGCGCTGGCGCCGAGGGGCATAGCAGTGCCGGCAGGGCTTCTACTACGAGTGGAGTCGATTCGTTCCGGGGGCTGACTGATCGCCTTGGTCTGGGTGGGTTGCGTGCTGGCGGGGGATTGGTGGGG
>CAYGMG010000020.1:0-38876 GCA_964350895.1 uncultured Lysobacter sp. | reverse complement strand
ACGACGCATCCGCGTCGCGACTTCAACAACATACTTCCGGGACAGGACACTAGCGCTCGGCATTCGCGATGTTCGGTGTCAGCATCCGGTAGCTGATCTCGATGATCTGGAAGTGCCGTCGCCCGCCCGGCAGGTCCGCGCCGATCCCCTCATCAAGGGCCCGGCCGAGCAGGGCACGG
The DNA here is from genome assembly GCA_964350895.1 of uncultured Lysobacter sp. Classification (GTDB taxonomy): domain Bacteria; phylum Pseudomonadota; class Gammaproteobacteria; order Xanthomonadales; family Xanthomonadaceae; genus Pseudomarimonas. The sequence goes on along the minus strand of CAYGMG010000020.1, from coordinate 38,697 downwards.
GCCAGGGGTGAGTCGATACTGATCCAGCCGCTGCGGGCCTCGGTCTCATCCGGGCCGACGATGCGATAACGCAGGGTTTCACCGCTGTCGATATCCTCCAGCTCGATCTCGGCGCCGAAGTACACGCGACCCTGCTGGCTGGGCGGCTGCTCGACGACCTTGAACTGTGGCAGCCGCTTGGACAGGTAGCGAACCCGCCGGTCGATCTGTCCCAGCTGCTTCTTGCGATAGGTGTACTCGGCGTTCTCCGAGCGGTCGCCCTCGGCTGCCGCCGCTGCCAGCGCCTTGACCACGTCGGGCCGCTGTACCCGCCACAGCTGATCGAGCTCGGCCTTGAGCCGCTCGAAGCCGGGGCGGGTGATGATCGCCGTCGAGGCCGCCGCGGGCGGACGCCAGCGACCCACCGTCAGGGCGTGACCGGATAGGTCAGCGGCGAATCCGGGCCGATCGGGAAGCCCAGCCACAGCCACACACCGAACACCACGCTCCAGCCGGCCATGAAGGTCAGCGAGTAGGGCAGCATGGTGGCGACCAGGGTGCCGATGCCGGCCTTGGGCTCGTAGCGCTGGAAGAAGGCGATGATCAGGGCGAAATAGCTCATCATCGGCGAAATGATATTGGTCACCGAATCGCCCACGCGGTAGGCGACCTGGGTCACTTCCGGCGAATAGCCGAGCAGCATGAACATCGGCACGAAGACCGGCGCCATCAGCGCCCACTTGGCCGAGGCCGAGCCCATGAACAGGTTGGCCGCTGCGGTCAGCATGATGAAGCTGATGAACAGCGGCACCGCCGGCATGCCGACCGCCTTGAGGAAGTCCGCACCCTCGACGGCGAAGATCAGTCCGAGCTGGGTCCAGTTGAAATAGGCGACGAACTGGGCGGCGAAGAACACCAGTACCAGATAGCCACCGAGCGTGCTCATGCTCTGGCCCATGCCGCGGATCACGTCCTCATCCGACTTGATGGTGCCGGCGCCGACGCCGAACGCGACGCCGGCAATCAGTCCGTAGAGGAAGATGATCGCGACGATGCCGGACAGGAACGGCGACTTCAGCAGGTCACCGGTCGTGGCGTCGCGCAGGAAGCCGGCGCCGGGCAGGCTGCCGGCGGGCATGGCGCCCCAGGTCAGCAGCAGGGAGAAAACCACCACGCCGACCAGGGCGTAGAGCATGCCGCGGCGCTCCTCGGCGCTCAGCTTGCGCGCATGGTCACCGTCCATCGTGCCTTCGACGCTCGGCGTATCGGGGAAACGATGGGCAACGATCTTCTCGGTCACCCACCAGCCAAGGCCGGTGATCAGCGGCGTCGAGACGATCATGAAGTACCAGTTGGCCAGCGGGCTGACCGTGTAGGCCGGATCGATGATCCGCGCGGCTTCCTGCGACAGGCCGGAGAGCAGCGGATCGATGGTGCCGATCAGCAGATTGGCCGAGTAGCCGCCGGAAACGCCGGCGAACACCGCCGCCATGCCGAGGATCGGATGGCGTCCGGCGGACTGGAAGATCAGCGCGCCCAGCGGGACCAGCAGCACGTAGCCGATCTCGCTGGCCATGTTCGACATCACCCCGGCGAACACCAGTACCGGAGTCAGCAGGCGCTTGGGCGAGGACAGCACCAGCAGGCGCAGTGAAGCGCCGATCAGGCCGGAGTGTTCGGCGACGCCGATGCCGATCAGGGCGACCAGCACGGTGCCCAGCGGCGCGAAATTGGTGAAGTTGGTGACCGTGCCGGTCAGGATCCGATGCAGGCCTTCGATGCTGAGCAGGTTGACCGCACGCACTTCCTCGCCGGTGGACGGATGGGTCACCGACAGGCCGATCCACGACACCAGGGCCGAAAGCAGGATCACGCCCAGCGCGAGCAGGGCGAACAGCGTGGCCGGATGCGGCAGTGCATTGCCTCCGCGCTCGACGATATGCAGGAAGCGGTCGATGGCGGTTTTGCGCGGGACGGCAGCGTCGGACATGCAGCACTCCAGGAGGAATCGAGGCGGCGCGCAGTCTAGCAGTCCGTCCCCCCAAGGCTCCGGTGCGGCGCAGCATGGCGGCATTGGGGTACCCTCGCGCGCATCGGCAAGCGGGGGCAAGGCATGGAAAGCAATCAGGTCGAGCAAACGCCGGAAGTGGCTGCAGCCGATCGCAGCAGGGTGAGCTTCGAGCGCTTGCGCGAGCGCACCGACGAACTTGAGCTGATCATCTCCGGCCTGTCCCTGTTCGCGCTGATCTCCCTGCCCGGTTGGCTGTGGGCCGCCTATGAGGACCACGTCGCCCGCATGACGCTGGGCTTCGCCGCGGCCAGCGCCGTATTGCTGCCGATCGCCAGCGGGATCTGCCTGACCATGGCGGTGCTCTTCGTTCTGCATCTGGGCGTGCGCGCCCATTGGGTCGGCCTGATCGGGCTCAAGGCCGCGTTCCCACAGGGCGTGCGCTGGGAGCGGATCGCCGGGATCGGCCGCTTCAGCACGCAGTGGCTGCGAGACCGGCTGCCAAGCGTTGACCAGGGCATCGCTCGCGCCGACCTGATCGCCTCGACGCTGTTTTCGCTGATCACCTTTTCCGCCCTGGCCCTGGCGGTCCTCGGCTTCTGGCTGCTGCTGCTGTTCCTGGTGGCCGGGCTGTTCGGACCGGCGCTGGGCGGTACCAACACCTTCATCAACACCGCCATCGTCTGGTTCATGCTGCTGTTCTTCGCCGTGCCGCTGCTGCGCTGGCTGGTCGATGGGCTGCTGCTGCGCTGGCTTCCGCCGCGATTCCATTTCGCGCCCTTGCGCTGGCTGGTACGGGTCCTGGTCTGGATCGAGGGCCTGTTCCTGCCGGCAAGGCTGCTCGGGCCAATCCGCCTCACCCTGCAAAGCCATCTCGCTCCGCGGGTGTTCTTTGCCCTGTTCATGGCTGCGGTGATGGGCGTGGCGGTGGTCAGCAATTTCGTCTTCCAGCGTGCCCGGGTGTTCGATGTCCTGGCGTCACAGCGTTTCGTCAGCGGCGCAGACCTGCTCGGCGGAATGCAAAGCGCGTACTACGAGTCCCAGCGAATCGGCCGCGACGCCTTGCGGCCGGTACCCTTGATTCCCGATCCGGTGATCGAAACCGGCTGGCTGCCGCTGTTCCTGCCCTATCTGGCGCTCATCGACGACCCGCTGCTGGCCCTGCGCTGTCCAGCCAGGGACGAGGGCAGGGCGCCGGTCTTCGGCTTCGATCCGACCGACAGCGACGTCCAGGCGATCAAGCGGGAGGCGGCGCGCGACGTCGCTGCACAGTCGGCGGCCGACTGCTTGCGTACGATCTGGGAAGTGCGGCTCGACGGGGTGCCGCAGTCGCTAGAGAGCTTCGTGGTCAGCGAACGCGCCGACCTGAAGCTGCGTGGACTGAGCGGATGGCTGCCGTTGAACGGACTACAAGCGGGCCCGCATCGCCTGGAAGTGGTCTGGAGGCCGAGCCCGGAGCAGGATGACGCGCTGATAGAAGATTTCGTGCCGCAGCGCTTGCGGCACGTCATTCCGTTCCTGTGGAGCCCGGAATCGGCGGCGCTGCCGGCCGCATCGGGCGGATGAGTCGCGGGGACAAGTGCCCCCGCGACTCGCTTGCTGCGACTTAGAAGTTGTAGCCGACCCGCAGGTAGTAGAAGCCGCCGTTGAAGCCGAACGGGGTATGCGCCGGATACTCGGCGCCGACCACGGCTTCGCCGTAGGGATTCTTTTCCGGGTACTTGTCGAACAGGTTCTGCGCACCGACCCGGACGAAGGCGCCATTGTCGAACTCGTAGCCGACTTCGGCATCGACGATCACCGCGCTGTCGCCATAGATCGGCAGGCAGTCCGGTCCAACCACGCAGCCCGAATCGACGTGATCCTCGTAGAACGAGCCGTAGTAGCCGAAGCGCAGGTTGCCGCTCCAGTTTCCGCGCACGTGATTGATCGAGAAGGTGCCCTTGGTGCTCGGCAGGGAGTCCTCGAGAATCTGCACGCGAGCCTCGCCGATGATCTCCGGGGTGAACTTGTCGACCTCGGTTTCATTCCAGTTGGCGGCCAGCGAGTACGTGGTGTCGCCGCCGAAGTGGTCGCTGGCGTAGCTCATCACCAGGTCGACGCCGCGGGTGGTGGTGTCGAAATCGTTGATGAAGAAACGCACCGTGCTGAAGGACAGGGCGTCGCGCACGCCGGCGGCGAGCAGTTCGGCGCGGTCCTGATCGGTCAGGGTGAAGTTGGTGCTCTGGGCGATACGGTCATCGACCTTGATCTGGTAGGCGTCGATGGTGGCAAGCCACGGACCCTCGGCCCACACCGCGCCGAACGAGAAATTGGTCGACTCCTCGGGCTGCAGCTGGCGGCCGCCGAAGCGCTGCGCGACCGGGCTGTTCGGTGACAGCGTTGCGGTGTCGCGCAGCTCACCCTCGATGAACTGGGTGGTGACCTGGGTGACGTTCGACTGTCCCGGGGTCGGCGCCCGGAACCCGGTGCTGATCGCGCCACGCAGGGCGAACGCGTCGGTGACCTGGAAACGCGAGGTGAGCTTCCAGTTGGTGGTCGTGCCGAAGTCCTCGAAGTCCTCGAAGCGCACCGCGCCGGCCATCAGGAAGGCGTCGGTGAAGCTGAACTCGGCATCGACGTAGGCGGCGTAGTTGTCACGCGAGAAAACCCCGGCCTGGCGCGGATTGAAGCCTGGGAAGCCGTTCGAGCCGATCAGGAAGCCCTGCGAGGCCAGCGGGCCGACCTCGAACGAGGCCTGGTCACCAGCCACCACCTCGAACTCTTCCTCGCGATACTCCAGACCCGCGGCGAGATTGACCGGGTAGACGGTGAAGTCGGTATCGATGCTCTTGGCGAAGTCGGCGTTGAAGGTGTGCTCGGTCTGGATGTTCGAGCCCGGGCGGAAGGTCAGGCCGGCCGGCTGGTTCGGGCCGAGCGAGGCATTGATGGTGTTCAGCAGGTAGAAGTCGACATCGCTGCGCCCGATCGCTGCGCTGAAGTCGTAGCGGATGCCGCTGGACCACTCGCCGCGCGCACCGGCGACCAGGGAGCGGTCGCGCAGGATCCCGCCGAAACGCGGCGTAAAGCCGCCGGGCAGGGTGGAGAAGAAGGTGAAACAGTTGCTCGGCAGGGCCGCCACCGCGGTGTTCACCGTGGTGAAGGGCAGCAGATTGCCGCTGCCATCGACCAGGGGCACTGAGGGACAGCCAGCGCCGGACAGGTCACCGATCAGCAGGCTCTGCCCGCCGTCGCCCGAGTAGACGCCGTCGCGGGAAGTCGGATTGCGGTAGTAGAAACCGCCGTCGACATCGCGCGATGCAGCATTGCCGAACAGGTAGTACTCGACGTTCTCGCCAAGCAGTCCGAGGTTGGCAACGAACTTGAAGTCACGGTTGACCTCGGGCGAGCCCCAGGTCTGCGCCGGATTGTTGACGAACGGGTTGCCGCTTGCGGCGACCGCGGCGGCATCACCGCGCTGCACGCTGCGTGAGGTCGGGTCGGCTTCCTTCCACTCCGCAGTGAAGGTCGCGTAGCCGTTTTCGGTCAGATGCGAGCCGATCTGCGCGCTGTACTGCAGGGTGTCGCCGTCGCCTTCGTAGTGTTCGCCCCAGAACGCCTCGAAGGCACCGCCCTCGGTGCGCTTCTTCAGGGTGAAGTTGATCACCCCGGCAATCGCGTCGGAGCCGTACTGCGCCGCCGCGCCATCACGCAGCACCTCCACCTGTTCCAGCGCCAGCGAGGGGATCACCGAGACGTCCGGGCCCTGCGAGCCATCGGACAGTCCGTGGCCGAGGAAGGTGATGACCGCCGAGCGGTGGCGGCGCTTGCCATTGACCAGAACCAGGGTGCTGTCCGGCGGCAGGCCGCGCAGGTTGGCCGGGCGGACCAGGGTGGCGCCGTCGTCGATCGGCACGATGCTGACGTTGTAGGACGGAACCAGCACGCGAAGCTGGTCGAGCACGTCGGTGGCGCCCTGGTTGCGGAACTCGCCGACCGAGATGATGTCGATGGGCACGGCTGAGTACTGCTCCGAGCGCGGCTGGCCGCGCGAGCCCAGCGCGGAAACCACTTCAAGCGTGGTGACCTCGTCGCGATCCGCCTCCTCGGTCGCTTCCTGCGCCAGCGCTGGGCCTGCAAGGGCCATGCTGGTCATGCCGAACAGCGCCCAGCGGACGCTGCGGCTCAGCTTGTTGTGCACGCCAAGCGTGCCTTCTTTGCGATTCATTGGTCTTGTGCTCCCCACGAGTCGCGCGGCGTCAGCGGCAGCAATCTGCCGACCTAGCACCAACCTGCCGCGCAAGGGCTGGCCGCCCGATCTTCACAAAACGATAACGAAACCGCAACATTCTGGCGCGGCCTGCACTCGTTTCGTCGCCCCGCTCTGGGACGAGGCGTCGAGCAGATCAGCGCCGCCGGCTGCCGCCCAGGCTGCCGAGCACGCCGCGCAGCAGCTGCTTGCCCAGCTGGTTGCCCATGGTGCGCATGGTCGATTTGGCCATCGCTTCCACCGCGCCCTGACGGCGCGAGGTTCCGAACAGCCATTCGTTGATCTTCTTCGCGAACGGCGAGGGGGCCTCGGCGGGCGGCGCTGGCGTGGGGCCGGGCGCCGGCTGTGTTGGCGTGGATTGGGGGGCCGGCGTCGGCTCGCTTGCCGCCTCGGCCCGACGGGCAAGGATTTCGTGCGCCGACTCGCGATTGACCGAAGCCTCGTATCGACTGCCGACCGGGCTGCGCGAGCGGATCGTGGCGCGCTCCTCGGCGCTCAGCGTGCCCATCCGGCAGCGCGGCGGCGCCATCAGCACGCGCTGCACCGGCATCGGAACGCCCTTGTCCTGCAGGGTCGATACCAGGGCCTCGCCGACGGCGAGCTGGGTGATCGCCTCGGCCACGTCCAAGGGCGGATTCGGGACGAAGGTCTCCGCGGCGGTGCGCACCGCTTTCTGGTCGCGCGGGGTAAAGGCGCGCAGCGCGTGCTGGATGCGGTTGCCGAGCTGGCCGAGGATTTCGTTCGGCACGTCATCGGGATTCTGCGAACAGAAGTACACGCCGACGCCCTTGGAGCGGATCAGCCTAACCACTTGTTCCACCCGCTGCTGCAGGGCCGGGGGGCAGTCATCGAACAGCAAGTGTGCCTCGTCAAAGAAGAACACCAGCTTGGGTTGGTCCAGATCACCCACTTCGGGCAGGTTCTCGAACAGCTCGGAGAGCAGCCAGAGCAGGAAGCTGGAATACAGCCGCGGGCTGAGGATCAGCTTGTCGGCAGCAAGCACATTGATGATCCCGCGCCCGCTCATGTCCTGGCGCATCAGGTCGGCAAGCTCCAGCGCCGGCTCGCCAAAGAACTGGCGCCCCCCATCGCTGTCGAGGCGCAGCAGGTTGCGCTGGATCGCACCGATCGACGCCGTGCTGACCAGGCCGTAACGTTCCGAGACCTCCTTGCGCTGCTCGGCGACAAAGCTGAGCAGGGAACGCAGGTCATCGAGATCGAGCAGCAACCAGCCATTGTCATCGGCCAGCCGGAAAGCGATTTCCAGCACGCCACTTTGGGTGTCGTTGAGCTCCAGTACCCGCGCCAGCAGGGTCGGACCCATCTCGGTGATCGTGGTCCGCAGCGGATGTCCGAGCTGGCCGAACAGGTCCCAGAAGATCACCGGGTTGGGTTCGGCCCGCCAGTCGCCGATGCCGATCGTATCCAGCCGCGCTTGCAGCCGCTCGCTGGCACTGCCGGGCGCGGCAAGGCCGGCCAGGTCGCCCTTCACGTCGGCCAGGAAGACCGGCACGCCAAGCCGCGAGAAGTGTTCGGCGAGGACCATCAGCGACACCGACTTGCCGGTGCCGGTGGCGCCGGCGATCAGGCCATGGCGATTGCCGTAGCGCGGCAGCAGATGAACGGGGGTATCGCCTTTGCCGAGCAGCATGCCGGTCATGGAAAGCCTCGATGTGGGTCTGCGCTGAAGTCTAGCCGGACATGAGCGGGGCAGGGCGCCGCCGCTGCCATACAGGTCGGGCGACCTGTTGCATCGCAGCACCCCAGCGTGCAGACTTCGACCCCATGAAGCCCGTGCCGCCCGCCGTCGTCAGTTCTGCCCGCCTTGCCGCCGGCATGACCTCGCGTGCGCGCCGACGCTGCCTGCCCGATCTCGCTGGGTAACGGCCGCGTCGCTTCGCGTCCAGATCAAGCCCAGCCTGCGCTGGGCTTTTTTCGTTTAGGCCAGGAATCCCCGATGCACTCACCGACCAAGCACTTTCTCAATACGCAGGACTGGACCCGCCATGAGCTGGACGCGGTGCTCCGCGATGCCGCTTCATTCAAGCGTCTGAAACTTGGCAAGCAGCTGGAGAATCGCTCCATTGCCCTGCTGTTCTTCAATCCTTCGCTGCGCACCCGCACCAGCTTCGAGCTGGGTGCCCACCAGTTGGGAGGCAAGGCGATCGTGCTGCAGCCAGGCAAGGACGCCTGGCCGATCGAGTTCGAGCTGGGGTCGGTGATGGATGGCGAAGCCGAAGAGCACATCGCCGAGGTTGCCCAGGTGCTCAGCCGCTATGTCGACATGATCGGCGTGCGTGCCTTCCCCAAGTTCCAGGACTGGTCGGTGGATCGCCAGGATCGCGTGCTGAACGGCTTCGCCCGCTACAGCAGCGTGCCGGTGATCAACATGGAGACGATTACCCATCCCTGCCAGGAGCTGGCCCACGCGCTGGCCATGCAGGAGCGGCTCGGGACTCAGGACCTGCGCGGCAAGAAGTACGTTTTGACTTGGACCTATCATCCCAAGGCACTTAACACGGCGGTTGCTAACTCGGCGCTGACCATCGCGACCCGGATGGGCATGGACGTGACCTTGCTGTGCCCGAATGAAGAGTACCTGCTGGATGAGCGCTATCTCGGCTGGGCACGCCAGAACGTCCGCGAGAACGGCGGATCGTTCAATGTCAGCCACGATATCGAGTCGGCCTACAAGGATGCCGACGTGGTCTACGCCAAGAGCTGGGGCGCCCTGCCGTATTTCGGCAACTGGGACATCGAGAAGCCGATCCGCGAGCAGTTCAAGCACTTCATCGTCGACGAACAGAAGATGGCGCTGACCCGCAGCGGATTGTTCAGTCATTGCCTGCCTCTGCGCCGCAATATCAAGGCGACCGACGCGGTGATGGATTCCCCCGGCTGCTTCGCCATCGACGAGGCCGAGAACCGTCTGCACGTGCAGAAGGCGGTGATGGCACGGCTGGCCCGAGACCTGGACACCGCGGGCCGCGATGCCATCTCGGGGAATCGCTTCTAGCAATCCGGCGCGCGATGTCTCGCGCCGCTGCGATCCGGTTCGTTTCGTCTCAAGCCACCGCTCGCTGACCCGTCCCGACAGCAACAGTCCCGATACCCACGGAAGCCTCCCATGTCGCCGCAGTCTGATTCAGCCAATTCCGCCACCACTGATGTCGTGCTCGCTTTCTCCGGCGGCCTCGACACCAGCTTCTGCGTGCCCTACCTGCAGGAGCAGGGCTATCGGGTGCACACCGTTTTTGCCGACACCGGCGGGGTGGATGCCGAGGAGCGTGCCTACATCGAGCAGCGCGCAGCGGAACTCGGCGTTTCCAGCCACCTCACGGTCGACGGTGGGCCGGCGATCTGGGACGGCTTCGTCAAGCCCTTCGTCTGGGCTGGCGAGGGCTACCAGGGGCAGTACCCGCTGCTGGTTTCCGACCGCTACCTGATCGTCGATGCGGCCCTGGCACGTGCCGCCGAACTTGGCACCCGGACCATCGCTCACGGCTGCACCGGCATGGGCAACGACCAGGTGCGCTTCGATCTCGCAATCAAGGCCAAGGGGGACTACACGATCCTCGCCCCGATCCGCGAGATCCAGAAGGAACACACCCAGACCCGTGCCTATGAGCAGGCCTATCTGGAGCAGCGCGGCTTCGGCGTGCGCAGCAAGCAAAAGGCCTACACGATCAACGAGAACCTGCTCGGTGTAACCCTGTCCGGCGGCGAAGTCGATCGCTGGGAGGCCCCGGGTGAGGGCGCCCGCGGCTGGTGCCTGCCGCGTTCCCGGTGGCCGGCCGAACCGTTTTCCCTTAGCCTGACGTTCCGCCAGGGCGAGGCGGTGGCGATCAACGGCGAGGCGCTGGCAGGCCCCGCACTGCTCGCCCGACTGAACCACGAGCTGGCGCGCTATGGCGTCGGTCGCGGCATGTATACCGGTGATACCACGATCGGGCTCAAGGGCCGGATCGTCTATGAGGCGCCCGGCCTGATCGCCCTGCTGACCGCGCACCGAGCTTTGGAAGAAGCCGTGCTGAGCAAGCAACAGAACCGCTTCAAGCCCGAGGTGGCGCGCAAGTGGGTCGAGCTGGTCTACGAGGGCTTCTTCAACGATCCGCTGAAGGCCGATCTTGAAGCCTTCCTCGGTAGCTCGCAGCAGTGCGTCAATGGCGAGGTCGACCTGCTGACCGCAGGTGCGCAGATCGACGCCGTGGCGGTGCGTTCGAAACATCTGCTGCACGCCAAGGGCGCCACCTATGCGCAGTCGGCGGACTGGGGCGTGGCCGAGGCCGAAGGCTTCATCCGCCTGTTCGGCATGAGCTCGACCCTGTGGGCGGAGATCAACCGTGGGTAGGGTGCGCTATGGCGCAGCGGCCACGGCCGTCGCCTGCTGCGCCGACGCGCTGCAACCGGGAGACACTCGATGATCGACAATACGCTGCGTCATCTGCAGGCCCTGGTCGGTTTCGATACCCGTAATCCGCCGCGCAAGATCGGCACGGGTGGGATGTTCGACTACCTGCGTGCCCAGCTGCCCGGGTTTCGCTGCGAGCTGACCGACTACGGCGCCGGCGCGGTCACCCTGCTTGCCGTGCGCGGCAATCCCAAGCGCCTGTTCAACGTGCACATGGACACGGTTCCCGATTCGCCGCACTGGAGCGCGGATCCGCACACCCTGCGGGTCGAGGGCGATCGGGCGATCGGGCTTGGCGCCTGCGATATCAAGGGCGCCGCCGCCTGCCTGCTGGCCGCCGCGGCAGAGACCCAGGGCGACGCGGCCTTCCTGTTCAGCAGTGACGAGGAAGCCAACGACGCGCGCTGCATCGCCGGATTCCTGGCGACCGAGCACGGCTTCGAGCAGGCCCTGGTAGCCGAGCCGACCGGCGCGCAGGCGGTGCTCGCGCATCGCGGTATCAGCTCGGTGTTGATGCACTTTCAGGGCCGGGCAGGGCACGCATCCGGAGAAGAGGCGATGAGCGCCAGCGCTCTGCACGCGGCCGTGCGCTGGGGTGATGCCGCGCTTGACCGGGTTGCCTCGCTGCATAACCAGCGGTTTGGAGGGCTGCGCGGCCTGCGCTTCAACATCGGACGAATCGAGGGCGGGATCAAGGCCAATGTGATTGCCCCCAGCGCCGAGCTGCGTTTCGGTTTCCGCCCGTTGCCATCGATGGACCTCGACCAGCTCCATGCGGACTTTCGCAGCCTTGCCGAGCCGGAGCGCCTGGCCAGCTACCAGGAGACCTTTCGCGGTCCGCCGCTGCCCGCCGGCGATGTGGACGGTGCCGAGCAGCGACGCCTTCAGGCCCGGGACCTGGCCGATGAACTGGGCATTCCGATCGGCAACGCGGTCGACTTCTGGACCGAGGCTTCGCTGTTCTCCGCCGCCGGTCTGACTGCCCTGGTGTTCGGCCCGGGTGATATCGCCCAGGCGCACACCGCGGACGAGTGGGTCGCCATCGAACAGCTGGTCAAGTACGCCGAGGCGGCGAAAAGAATCATGGCGTAGGGCGGGTCTCGACTCGCCTTTGAGTCCCGCGACTGCGCTGGGAAGTGAGTCGCGCCTGCGGGTGCCCGCCACCACGCTTTGGCGGCTCGGCGGCATTCTGCAACGCGGAACGCGTTACCCCACAACCCATGCGTTTCCCCATTGGGCCAAGGCCCAACCCTCACCCCGGATCACCTGTCGCGCAATGAACGAACTTCGCTCCACCATCGTCCGCCTGCTCTCCAACATGGCCAGCGCCAAGGAGATCCAGCAGTACCTCAAGCGCTTCTCGCAGATAGACGCCACGCGCTTTGCGGTGGTCAAGGTCGGCGGGGCGATCCTGCGCGACGACATCGAAGCCCTGGTCAGCTCGCTGGCCTTCCTGCAACAGGTCGGGCTGACCCCCATCGTGATCCATGGCGCGGGTCCGCAGCTTGACGAGCAGATGGTCGCTGCCGGCATCAGCAAGGAGATCCGCGACGGACTGCGGGTCACCAGCCCCGATGTGCTCGCCGTGGTGCGCCGAGTGTCGCAGCAGGAGAACCTCAAGCTGGTCGAGGCCCTGCACTCGGCCGGCGTGCGCGCGACATCGATTACCTCCGGGGTGTTCGAGGCAGATTATCTCGGGCGCAAGAAGTACGGCCTGGTCGGCAAGGTGGCGCGGGTCGAGACCAGCGGCATCGAGGCCGCCATTCGCGCGCAGTCGATCCCGGTGATCGCCTCGCTGGGCGAGACCAGCGGTGGCCAGATCCTGAACGTCAACGCGGACTGGTCGGCCAATGAGCTGGTCAAGACCCTGCAGCCCTACAAGATCATCTTCCTGACCGGCACCGGCGGCCTGCTCGACGGGCAGGGACGGATCATCGACTCGATCAACCTCAGCACCGAGTATGAGCAGCTGCGCGAGCAGCCCTGGCTGCATTCCGGCATGCGGGTGAAGATCGAGCAGATCCATGACCTGCTGATGCAGCTGCCGCCTTCCTCGTCGGTGTCGATCACCCGCCCGGATGATCTTGCCAAGGAGCTGTTTACCCATCGCGGTTCCGGCACTCTGGTGCGCCGCGGTGAGCGGATCCGCTGCGTCAAGGGCTGGGGCAAGCTGGACCGCGCCAAGCTGACCCATCTGATCGAATCCGGCTTCGGCCGTAAGCTGACCGCCGACTACTTCGAGAAAGTGCGCCCGTGGCGCGTCTACGTGTCCGAGCACTATCGCGCCGCGCTGATCCTGACCCGCGAGAACGGCATCGCCCACCTCGACAAGTTCGCGGTGATGGACGATGCGCAGGGCGAGGGTCTGGGTCGCGCCGCCTGGCAGGTGATGCGCGCGGAGAACCCGCAGCTGTTCTGGCGTTCGCGGCGAGGCAACGGGATCAACGATTTCTATTTCGCCGAGAGCGATGGCTGCATCAAGGGTGAGCGCTGGCACGTGTTCTGGTACGGCCTGGAGAACTTCGAGGACGTGCGCTTTGCCGCCGAGCACTGCCGCGGCCGGCCGGCGACGTTGAAGGGATGAGCATGCTGGTCGATCAGCCACGGAACCGATTCGAGTGCGCAGCCCGCCAGCGCATCGCGACCAGCTCGCGGGAAGGGCCTTGGACCGGTGCGCGGCCGAGCCGCTCGCCGCCGGTCGCCAACATTTTTGCAGCTGCAAGCAAGGAAGCCGCATGAGCCAGTCACTGCGTATCGGCCTGCTCGGCGCCCGCGGCTATGTCGGCGCCGAGTTTCTCCATTTGCTTGCATCGCATCCGAGCCTTGAGCTCGGCTTCGTCTCCTCGCGCGAATGGGCCGGACAGCCGCTCTCAGCGCAGCTGCCGGGCATTGACCTGCGCGGCCGTTTCGACAACCTCGACCCGGATAGCGCGGCCTCGGCTGGCGTCGATATCGTGGTGCTGGCGATGCCCAACGGCGCCGCGGCGCAGTTCGTCGCGGCGATCGAGGCCAAGGCGCCGGACACCTTGATAGTCGATCTGTCGGCCGACTACCGGTTCGATGACTCCTGGCACTACGGTCTGCCCGAGCTGACCCGCGCGCGCTTCACCGGCCAGCGGCGGATCAGCAATCCCGGCTGCTATGCCACCGCCATGCAGCTGGCGATCGCGCCGATGCTCGGTGAGCTGGATGGGCCAGTGCAATGCTTTGGCGTCAGCGGCTACTCCGGCGCGGGCACCACGCGCTCGGAGAAAAACGACCCAGACTGCCTGCGCGACAACCTGATTCCCTATGCCCTGGTCGACCACCTGCACGAGCGCGAAGTCAGCCGGCAGCTGGGCCACCCGGTGCAATTCATGCCGCATGTCGCGGCGCATTTCCGCGGTTTGTCGATCACAAGCAACATGCAGCTTACGCGACCTTTCTTGCTGGACGAGGTCGTAGCGCTCTACACCGAGCGTTTCATCGACGAGCCGCTGATCGAGGTGAACGCTGGCATGCCCTGGACCTCGCGCGCCGCGCATCGACCGGGCGCGCAGATCGGCGGCTTCACCCTGTCGGCGGATGGCCGGCGGCTGGTCGTGGTGTCGACCCTGGACAACCTGCTCAAGGGCGCTGCCACCCAGGCCATGCAGAACATCAACCTGGCCTGCGGCTGGCCGGAGACAAGCGGGATCGAATCAAGGGATGGCGACAATGGCCAATGAGAAAGGCGGCGCCCTGCTTTGGCAGAAGGCCGGGGTGGAAGTCGATGCGGCAATCCAGCGCTTCCTGGCCGGTGAGGACGTTGTCCTTGACCGCCAGCTGCTGGGCTATGACATCCGTGCCAGTCGCGCCCACGCCGAAGGGCTTGGTCGGGTCGGCATCCTCAGCGCGGACGAGGTCGCGGCGCTGTGCGCCGAGCTCGACCGTCTGCAAGGCGATGTAGACGAGGGGCGCTTTGTTCTCGATGAGCGCTTCGAGGATGGCCACTCAGCGATCGAATCCCGCTTGATCGATGTGTTGGGGGATGCCGGACGCAAGATCCACACCGGCCGTTCACGCAACGACCAGGTGCTGGTGGCATCGCGGCTCTGGCTGCGCGACCAGTTGACCCGGCTTGGCGCGCAGTGCCTGACTATCGCCGAGGTGGCGCTTGCTCGCGCCGGGCAGGAGATGCAGCTTCCGCTGCCCGGCTACACCCATCTGCAGCGTGCCATGGTCAGCTCGGCCGGGATGTGGTGGGCTGGCTGGGCCGAGTCCTTCATCGACGACGCCGCGCTCGCTGGGGCAAGCCGAGAGTGGCTCAACGCCAACCCGCTGGGCTCGGCGTCCGGATTCGGCGTCAACCTGCCGCTGGATCGCGACTTCAGCACCGAGCGCCTTGGTTTCGAGCGGCTGCAGATCAGCGCCACCTATGCCCAGCTGTCGCGCGGCAAGTTCGAACTGCAGGCGCTCTCCGCCCTGTCGCAGGCCTTGCTTGATCTGCGCCGTCTGGCCTGGGACCTGAGCCTGTTTCTGAGCGCGGAGTATGGCTTCTGCAGCCTGCCCAACCAGTACACCACCGGCAGCTCGCTGATGCCGAACAAGCGCAACCCGGACCTGGTCGAGCTGCTGCGCGCAAGCTATGGCGTGGTTGCCGGGGCGCGCAGCGAGATCGAGTCCCTGCTGTCCCTGCCGTCGGGCTATCACCGCGACCTGCAGTTCAGCAAGGCGCCGCTGCTGCGCGCCTTCGGCCACGGCAGCGCGGCGCTCGACCTGCTGCCCGAACTGCTGCGCAGCCTTGCCTGGCAGCCGGAGGCGATGCGCGCGGCAATCGACGACGGCATGTATGCCACCGACCGGGCCATGGAGCTGGCCAGCAGCGGCGTGCCGTTCCGCGATGCCTACCAGCGCGCGGCCAAGCCGGTCGAAGGCGAGCAGCGCAGTCCCGAAGCCAGTCTGGCCGCGCGCAGTTCCCCCGGTGGCGCGGCCCAGCCGCTGCTGGAGCGGCTCCAGGCGCGGCTGCGCGCCTTGCGCAGCCAGATCGGTTAGCCCGGACATTTCACGAGGTCGCCGTGAATCGCCCAGCTTGTGACGTGGCGTCACGCATTGGCGATGCTTTGTGCTCCGGACGTTCTGCACAGCAGCGATTCACGGCTGGCGCGGCCCTCGCTTGGCCCTGACACCGTTGGGCTGCTGGCGCAACTGCCTGTGGCTTTGCCCCGACGCCGCGTTGCTCCTCACCCAAATGGGCTCACCACTTGGGATCGTCAGGCCTTGCGCTCGGCGGCGGGTCCGGCGCGATCATCCGCGCCCCTCACGAAGTGTCCGGACTGGGCGGGGCAGGCGGCAGAAACGAAAACGCCCCGCTGGAAACCGGCGGGGCGTTGCGCAAATCGATGGTCGGGGAGACAGGATTTGAACCTGCGACTTCTACGTCCCGAACGCAAAAAAGCCCCTTTCTGGATCAAGTGGATAGCCTGTAAGTAGCTGATGTATAGGCTTGCTACGCTTGGCGACGCTTCGCGGTATCATGGCATTTGCTGTTACCGTGCTGTTACGAGGCCGCCATGAAGTTGAGCAAGAAGTTAAGTCCTGCCGTCGTGGAGGCCGCCAAGCCGGAGGCCGACCCCTACCGGATATGGGACACGACGGTTCCCCAGCTGTTCCTGCGCGTGCAGCCGAGCGGGATCAAGTCCTGGAACGTGCTGTGGAACCGCCAGTCATCCAAGTCGCTGGGGAAGTGGCCCGGCGTCACCGTCGAGTCGGCGAGGACCAAGGCGCGGGCCGTGCTGGAGGAAACCGACAGGCTGGGCGCCCCAGCTGCCGTGATCGAGTCCCGGCTTCCAGGAACAGCCAAGCCGATCACGCTGGGCGACTTCGTGCGCGAGCACTACGAGCCCTGGGCGCTGGCCCACCAAAAGCAGGGTGACGCCACCGTCGGCAATCTCAAGAAGCAGTTCACGCACCTGTTCGACAAGCAACTGACCGACGTGTGTGCGTTCGACCTGGAGCGGTTCAAGGCCAAGCGGCTGAAAGCAGGGATCAAGCCCGCGACGGTCAATCGTGACCTGGACCGGATCCGCGGCGCCCTGTCTCGGGCTGTCGAGTGGGGGTTCCTCGCCGCCCATCCGATCAAGGCAGTGAAGCGGGTCAAGGGCGCCGATAACAGCCGGGTGCGCTTTCTGGACGCCAAAGAGGAGGGGCGCCTGAGGGACGCGCTGGCAGCCCGCGAGGCCGCGCGCAGGAAGGACCGGGAAAGCGGCAATGCGTGGCTGATCGCCCGAGGGAAGGAGCCGCGCCCGCAGTGGGGAGAATCCGAGTACATCGACCACCTGATGCCGCTGGTCCTGCTGGCGATGAATACCGGGTTGCGCCGCGGTGAGCTGTTCGGCCTGCGCTGGGATCACCTGGACCTCGGCGCCCGGCGGTTGACGGTTGTTGCTGGAAACGCCAAGTCGAGGAAGGCGCGCCACGTCCCGCTGAACGATGAAGCCCACGCCGTTCTGACCGAGTGGAAGAAGACCGGGAAGGGTAGCGGGCTGGTGTTCCCCGGCGCCGGGGGGGCGCCGCTGACCAACATCAACAAGAGCTGGGCCGGGCTGGTCGACGACGCCAAGCTGGTCGACTTCCATTTCCATGACCTGCGCCACCACTTCGCCAGCCGTTTGGTTCAGGCTGGCGTAGACCTGTACGCGGTGAAGGAGCTGCTCGGGCACAGTGACTTCGCCATGACGGCGCGCTATGCGCACCTGCAGCCGGATCACCTCGCCGCGGCGGTGGCGAAGCTGGGGGCCAAGCCATGAACAAGGCGCCGAAGCGGTACGGGCCAGCGCGTATGCCGGAGTCAGAGGCGCGCATCGAGGCGCAAGTCGCCGCCCATCTTGAGGGGCTAGACCAGCACGCCAAGCAGACGCTGCTGTTCGCGCTGCGATCATCGGCAATGCTGGGTTATGAGATGGGTTCCGCTGCGGCGTCGGAGACGCAACGCAAGCGAGCTTTCGCCAGCTTCCAGACCAATGCGCGGCGGATGCTTGAATCTCTCGCGTCCCTTGACGATGAGGCCCTGGACTTCGCTGCCGGGATCGTTGCCGGTGCGGTCATGGACGGCGGTCACCCGGATACGCGGCACGCTGAGCTGCGCGGGCTGGGCGACCTCGCACATATGCGGAAGTGCCTGGAGAGGCTATGCGAATCGACCGCGAAGATTCCCCCGCACCCCTTCCGTTACCGCCCGGAATTCCTGATCGCCTGCGACGTGCGCAAGGCGCTGCAGGACGCTGACATCCACGTCGCCGCTGCAGACACGGGCGCAGCAGCAGATTGCTTCCGGGTGGTCGCCGAGCTGGCCGAGGTGGAGACCAGCGACAGCCCGAGATACTGGATTCAGAAGGCTATCGACCACCCCGAAATTTGACGACAGAAACCTGTCGCCGTTTCTGCTATTTCGGCAGGCGCCCCGAATCCTAGGCTTCACCCCGAAGCGTCGCACCGCGGCGCATGAAGGAGTGAAGCAAGTGGATAAGCTGATTCTCGGGCGGCAGGAGATTGCCTCAGCTGCGGATACCTCGCTGAGCATTGTTGACGATGCCATCGCGGCGGGGCACCTGGATACGTTCCTGCTCGGACGCAAGCGCAAGGCCACCGTGGCCGCCGTCCAGAAGTGGATCGACTACCTGAAGGCCGAGAGCGATGCCGGCCGACCGGTTTGCTACCGCGCCCGCGCCAACCGGCAGGCCGCGGCATGATCGGCCACCCGAGCACCGAGCAGCAGCTGCAGGCCCTTCGCCGCCTTGCCGGCCGCGAGCGTCCTATTCACCAGCAGATCCAGCAGACGGTCGAGGCTGTCGAGACCCTGGCCGCGGGGTGTCGAGGCTGGCGAGCGTTCGCACCGAAGCGCGCCGTTCTGGATCAGGCGGTGGCGCAGGCCGATGCTGTGGCGAGAGCACTTCGCCAGCTGCGCGAAGACCTCAACACGTAATTCCACCTCGCCGGGAGGCGATAGGAGCAAATCATGGTTGACAGAAATGGAAGCGCCCCAGCCGCTGGCACGGCAAGGGGCGCAGGGCAGACACATGGGGGCGGACTGCAGGCGCATTGTACTACCGCCAGCGCCGAGCCGCTGCTGCAGCGCCTAGACGGGGTGCAGCGGTCCGGCAATGGCTGGCGGGCACGGTGCCCTGCCTGCGAGGGACGCTCGCGGAAGCTGAGCGTTGCAGAGTCCGGCGACCGCGTTCTGGTCCACTGCTTCGGAGGCTGCGAGTCAAGCGCCGTGCTGCAGGCAGTCGGGCTGAGCTGGGCCGCCATCATGCCGCCCCGCACCTGGCCGGTGAGCCCCGAGGAGCGACGCAAGGCCCGCCGAGCGATCAGGGAATGCGGATGGTCCGCTGCCCTGCAGACCTTGGCGCTGGAATCACGTGTGGTGCTGATCGCCGCCCGCCAGCTGGCGCGGTGGGAACCGCTCAACGAGGAGGACGACCAGCGTCTAGGGCAGGCCGTCGAGCGCATCGCCGGCGCAGCCACTACCTTGACCGAGGCTTCGCAGTGGCGACCGGAGGTGCGGCAATGAGCGCCCTGGAAGCTGCGGCACGAGAGGAAATGGGCATCGGCTTGGATGGTGCGGTTCTGTTGGATGAGACAGAGACTTTCATCCGCAGGTTCTGCGTCCTGCCCACCGAGCACGATCTAGTGGCGGTGACTCTATGGGCGGCTCACTGCCACGCAATCCAGCACTTCCACACGACCCCGCGCCTGGCGCTGTTATCGCCTGAGCCGGCATCGGGCAAGACCCGTGTTCTGGAAGTTCTGGAGTTGCTGACCCCCAACACGATGTTCGTGTTCGCGGCATCGGTGGCTGCGATCTTCCGGACCATGAACGAGCAGCAGACAACCCTGTTGTTCGATGAGGTGGACGCGATCTTCGGGCGGCGTGGGAAGGATGACGGCAACGAGGACCTGCGGGCGTTGCTCAACGTCGGATACCGGAACGGCGCCACCATCCCGCGCTGCGTCGGAAAGGACCACCAAGTTCAACACTTCAACGTGTTCGCAGCGGTTGCGCTGGCTGGTCTAGGCGATCTTCCCGACACCGTGATGACCCGCGCGGTAGTGGTGCGGATGCGCCGCCGGGCTCCGGGCGAAGAGGTAGAGCCGTTCCGGGTCCGGCAACACGAAGGCCAAGGCCACGCTATCAGGGATCGTTTGTCGCAGTGGGCAGCAGAGCACGGCGCGGACATCGGCGCGGCCTGGCCGGCGCTACCGCAAGGGATAGTTGATCGTCCTGCGGAGTGCTGGGAACCGCTACTTGCCATCGCAGACGCTGCCGGTGGGGATTGGCCCGCACGAGCACGTAGGGCGTGCGTCGAGATCAACAGGACAACCGCAGCCCGCGGCCAGAGCTTGGGCGTCCGGCTATTGATCGACCTGCGGCGACTGTTCGATGCGAGTGGCGCGGATGCGCTCACTACGTCCGACATCCTGGCCCGGCTCTGCGGCGAAGTGCCCTATGGCGAGGATGAGGATGGGGAACAGGCTTATCTGTCGGATGCGCCCTGGCGCGACCTGAAAGGCGCTCCGCTCGACGAACGTGGACTGGCGAATCTGCTCAGGCGGTACGACGCGCGCCCCACCAAGATCCGAGCATCGGGACCACCGCGGCAGGGATACCGGCGAACGGACCTTTGGGACGCATGGCAGCGGTACGCACCCACCCCGCAGGAAGCAGAACATCCGGAACAAGCGGAACAAATGCGCCACGCAGCGCCGATCCGTTCCGGATGTTCCGGACGTTCCGGACCTGCGGAGGGGGGAGACAGCATCGAGGGCGAGCTGTGAGCGCCGTCCTAGACGACGTGCTGCTGGACCTGCAGAGGCACGACATCCGGCTGGAGCGCCACGGCGACCGGATCAAGTGGCGTGCGGCTAGTCCGCCGCCCCCGGCGGTGTTGGATCGGCTGCGGTCAATCAAGCCCGTGTTGCTGCAGCAGCTGCCGGACGCCGACCAGCGCGTGATCGTCCGCTGGCGCAGCCCGGCCACGCCGGCCAATACCTGGTGCGTCGCCCTTGGCGCGCCGGGACTGACCCGCCAGCAGGTTGTCGACGGGCTGCTGGCCCGGTGGCCGGACAGCGAGGTGTTGCCATGACCGCTGGGGGGCCTTCCACGATGCGGTCGAACAAGCGCGACACCGAGTGCCAACCCTTTTTGCGCGCGCCCACGATTCGGAGGTTCGGCCCATGACCGCGCTGCCGCTCGATCAGGCCGCGGCTGAACTGCAGGTTTCGCCGGTGACCCTGCGCCGCTGGATCCGCGCCGGCTGCCCGGTTGCGCGTCGAGGGCGGCGGGGTCGATCCCTGTCGACGCTGGTCGACGTGGCGGCGGTGCGGAGGTGGAAGGCCGAGCACAGGGAACCAGACCCGCGCGCCGCCCTGCTGGAACAGCTGGTGCAGGACGTGCCGGGGATTGCGGTCGACGCGGTGCTGGCGACCCTGGCCGAGCACTCCGCGCGGGTTCAAGGTGGCGGCGAAGCCCGAAGGCTGCGCGAGGCGGTAGGCGACACAGCACGCGCCGTCGCCGCTTCGCTTGAACGGTGGGCCAAAAACAGATCACCGGGCTGACACATTTTCCGATCTCTGATTCACTACATGCACGCCCGTCGTGATGACGGCCGATCCCAACAGACGGAGCGCAACACATGGATGCACTGCAACAGTCCTACCTGGCCCGAGCGCGTACTGCGATCGACATGGCGAGCGATCCCGAAGCGACGAACACCACCGGCCGCGCCCGCGACTTCCTGCACGCGGTTCGCTGCGTCGGGCTTCATGGCAGCGACCTCGGCCTGGGCACCTTCGGCAACGCGCTCGAACGGCACGCCACGACCCGCGCGGGCCGCGTCCTGTCCGAGCAGGCGAAGGCGCAGGCCTTCACCACGGCCGACGAGGCATGGTCGAGCGCGCCGGGCCGCGAGCTGGCGCGATCCTTCATCGCGTCCTACCGCGAGGGCTCGATTCTCGATCAGGTGGCGCGGTTCGCTGCGAACATCCCGCTTTCGGTCCACGGCCGGGTGATGTTCGCGACCGGCTGGGGCGCCGACATCATCAACGAAGCGCACCCGAAGGTGATCCAGTCGGCCGGATTCGACCCGCTGACTGCCAACAGGCGGAAAGCTGCGGGCATCGTGGTCACGACGCAGGAAGTCTTGCGCGCGACCGGCGACGATGGGCTGGCGATGCTCGAACGCGAGCTGGCGACGGCAACGCTCGCAGCCTGCAACCATGAAGCGCTCGACCAGCTGGAGATCGCCGGCACCGTCACCGACGTGACCGCCACCGCAACGAACATCCGCGAGATCCTCGCCGAAGGCATCGCAGCCGCGCCATCGGCATCGGCCTACGTCGTCGGAATGCGCCCCGCCCTGGTCGCTGCGCTCGCACTGGAAAGCGACGGGCGCATGGGACCGCAGGGTGGCGACTTCGCCCCGAACATTTCGATTGTGCCCAGCGAGATTTCCAGCGGCAGCACCAGCACGCCGAAGGCGGTAGTCATCCCCGCATCGAAGTGCTCGATCAGGGATGAAGGGCTGATGGTGCGAATCACCGACGCCGCTGCGGTTTCGATGGTCAACGCGGATCAGCCGGCGCAGCTGGTGAGCTTGTTCCAGACCGGCAGTGTCGGGCTCCTGGTGGAACGCGAGTTCCGAATCACCACCGCGGCGAAAGTCGTCCACCTGTACTGATCGGAGGCGGACATGCACAGCGAACTTAACGAACTGATAGACCGATTCACCGCAGCGGCCAAGCGGACCCGCGACCTTCACCGGACCTTCGACAAGCGATGCGATGAGATCGACGCCTGCATCCTGGACGATAGCGGCGACCTGCAGCTGACCGGCGTCATCGGCGGCGAAGACTTCGGAGCTTCCTGGTCGTGCTTCCCCTCGCATGAGCTGCACCGCGACCTGCGCGAGCTTATCGAGCAGATGGCAGAAACGGCAGCGCACACCAAGGCAGCCGGCTTCCTTCCTGGCGCGGTGCGCCTGATTGCCGTCGACGGGAGGCGCGCGGCATGAGCGATTCCACCGAACACACTGATCCGCTTGAACAGGCTCTGACCGAGCTGTTCGCGCCCTGGTTCCGCGCCGACGCCGCACGTGATGCTGAGCTTGCAGCGCTGCGGGCTCGGCTCGCTGCGGCCGAGGCGCGCTTGACCGCACTGGAGGGCCGCACGGATGGATGAGGAAGAGATTTTGCGGAAGGTTGGGCGCAAGCCCGCAACTATCCGCCACGTCCACGACGCATTCAGCGCGATGACCGAGCACAGCGGCGCCGCCTTCGAGCGCATCGGCGCACGCCTTCGAGCACTTGAGCAGGCGGCCGGCATTGCGTCGCCGGCAACGAAGGCTCGCAAGCCGCACGCAAGATTCAGCTACGCCACAAAGGCGTGGCAGATCGGAGACACGCAACAGCACTCCGGCGGCGTCTATCGATTCGACGGGTCGAGCTGGGTGCTGGTCAGATGAGCGACGACCACCCGCTTAGCCCTGCAGACTTCGAGCGCTGGTGCGAGCTGCAGCGCGAGGCCAAGCGGCAAGGCTTCCGGCTTCACCGCAACGGGCCGGACGATGCGCCGTTCTACGCGCGGAGGGCTGGCCGGGAATGGTGCTCGTTCACCAGCCTGGACGCGATTGCCGCCTGGCTGGCCGACTGATGCCGGGGGGGGCGTCCGAAAATCGCCGACCGATCCAAGCGGACAGCACCCCCGACCCTCGTTTACGGATTGTTCCGGGCACTTTCCCCGTTTTTCTGAGGACAGCAGATGGCAAGCAAACGGAGCAAGACCACGCCGGCACTGGCGCCGCTTCACCCTGAGGCCGAGGCATTACACGCGCGGCTCCTGGCCGAGTACGACTTCAGCGACGGCGCATCCCTTGCGATGTTGCGCGAGCTGTGCGGAACGCTCGGCAGGCTGCGCGAGGTGCAGCAGATCATCTGCGTCGAGGGACTGGTGATCGAAGGTTCACAGGGCCAACGCAGGCCGCATCCCTTGTTGGCGACCGAGGACATGCTGCGCCGGAGCTTGCTGGCCCATGCGCGTTCCTTGCGTTTGACCGTGGAGGCTTGACCATGCCCACCTTGGACCGCAAGCCCCGCCGCCGGCTGCACAGCGCCCGCACTCCCGACTTCGAGACCGAGCTGCAGGCCCGAGCCGCTGCTGCTGAGTGTCGAGCACTCGCCGAGCCTGAGCGCACCGAAGCATGGCGATCACTTCGCCCGCGACTGGTCCGCTGGATCATGGAGACGGCACAGACACGCATCACCGCCGAGCAGGCCGAGGCGATCAGTCTGATCTACCTTCGCCGCCCTGAGCTGCTGCCGGGGCTCATCTGTGTCATGGCTGGATAGCAATTCTTCGGTGGCGATATCTGACCACAAACCGAGGGACTTGTTCAGACCCTCCCTAAGACTCGGGACAAGCAATGGGAGAAGGCACCATAAACTCCCCCGCTTAGGCACTCCGGAGTCAGGTGTTCGATGTCCCATCCCTTGCCCAGCTTGCTGGTCCACCGGCCGGGGCCAACCTCCCGTGCCATATGAGTCACCAACGCATTAGCATCTACGTAGAGGGCAACCCGTTCGACTCCTGGCATGTACTCGTCGGCGCCAGCTCTCACGAACCCAAGTCTGGAAAACGCCCTTTCGAATGCGGCGACGGTTGCTTGGGCCACCCCATCGTCCGGCCAGTAAGACACTGGAGACGGCCACCACCACCGCGAGGTGTCGCCAGCCGCCCAAGCAATGCAGTTATAGCTTGGGGTATTGGGACTCGTGACTGAGAAGCCCTTCCGAATTGCCGGAAAGATAGCTTCGACCGCCCGTTCAGCGTTCGCCGCCATCTACTGATCCATCGACCGCAGAGTCCGCCCAGTCGAGCCAAGCCTGGGTCATCCGCTCGAAGTGCCCGCGAGCGTCAGCTGGCACGGGACTCTCGCCCGTAATGGCTTCAAGCGCCCAAAACCAATGGTCGGGATCTTGCCGAAGCTCGCGCACCAAAAGCGGAATCGCATCCCGCCCAAGGCCAATGATGCGTTGGTAGGCTGGATGCATCGCCGCTTCCACGGGAGATGAAAGGAAAATGGTCGCTTCCTTCCACTCACGAGCAAGGGCCGAAAATGTTGCATCAATGTCGGCAGCCGCTCTCGGCGACGAAACAGCTCGGAACCTTCCTCGATCACCGGCTCTTGAAGCTTTCCGGTTAGTTTGATGCAACACCGTCCAAGATTTGGAAGGGGAAACATCGCCGCATCCAAACCATGAAGCCCGCGACTTCTTGGACGGCTCAATCCGCTCCCAGCGTCCATCGTGAACAAGTTCAGCAGAAAGACTCATTGCGCTTCTCCGACAATGGGCTTGCCCGTTGCGCTGGCTATCGCCTTCAATGCGAGCGCCTTCCTGCGTGCTCTCGCGATTGCCTCTTCGAGCTTGTCGATGTCTTCGTCGTCCAGTACGACAAAAAGCTCGCTCTCTTTTTCATCCCCACCGCTGGTAGCCAGCTTTAGCGTGTGGGTGATTAGGAAGGCGTCGACATCGCTTCCCATATGGTCGAACACCGGACGAAGATCGCTCAGGATCAGCACATCGTGCAGATGTCGGCTCGCTTCGAAGTGCAACTTGGTGGCTCGTGCCGCCAGAGAAACGCTGGAGATTCCAAGCAGGTTGACCGCCATCGCCTGCAGCTTGGACTCATCGGCGCCTTCCTCCTGCGCCAGCAAAGCCGAAACCAAGGAATCCACAAAATCCCGATCCGATCTAGGTCTATTTCGACATAGCCCGACATGCATCTGGAAGACGGCGCGAGCCAGATCGTTGCCGTCGATGCCGGAATCGAGAGTTGCTCCCTCAATGGCAGCCTCCATATCACCCCACGGGAAGAGCTGCACGGGCACAGCTGAGAGTGCCTCGTATACCGCCTTTCGCACTTCTTCCGGACACTTTGCTAGGGAGACTAGTGCTTTCGCTTGACTCGGAGGAATCGAGAAGCTCATGCGAGAACTCATCAGGGGGAATCCAGTGTCGGCAGTGGCGGATAGTATGCTTCGCTAGTCATACCCCAACTGGCTGCCCACTGACAACAACTCGGTTAAGAAAGTTCCGCATCGAGATACGGCAGCCGGGGGCAATCAAACCCGCACCCGCTGCACCCTGACGCTTGTCGACGGCCGCCAGCTGGCTGTCGTGGTCGCTGGCGTGGATCACTGCCCGCCTGTAGGCGCGTTCCGGGTGTTCCGGATGTTCTGCAGATGCGGAGGGGAGGGCGCCAGCAGCTGTTACCCTGCTGTTACGAAAAAGCCCGCTCGGGGCGGGCTTTAGCGTAAGTTCTTGATTTATTTGGTCGGGGAGACAGGATTTGAACCTGCGACTTCTACGTCCCGAACGTAGCGCTCTACCAGGCTGAGCTACACCCCGACGGGAGCCGCGCATGGTAATCGGCTCGCCGTGGACGCGCAAGAGGTATCGGCCTCAGCGGTGCTTCTCAAGGGTCTTGAGCAGCGGCTCTCGAAGCAGGGCGCTGCGCCAGGCGGTGACGCCGTCGGGCCAGCTTTCGCCGTCGATCAGGGCATCGATCAGGCGCCGAGGGAAGAGCAGGGGCGCCGGCACGCCGTGCTGTTCGGCAAGCGCCGCGACCCGCTTCTGCAGGGCCGCGAACAGCGCCCGGTGCTGGCCGTCGGACTGCGGCGGGCGGGCCGGAAGCGCGGGCAGCGTTTCCTCGGCGGGCGATTGCAGCAGCTGCCACAGCTCGCCCGCGGCGACGCCGGCGGCGCGCTTGGCCTCGGCGAACAGCGCATCGTGGGCGGCCCGGTCGCCGTCGGCGAGGCTGGCCAGGCGCTGGCAGGTTTCGTTGTCGACCAGCCAGCTGCGCGGGCGGTCGCGTTCGCGGGCGGTCTGGTCACGCCACAGCAGGATCCGCTGCAGGCGCCGCGCGGCGCGGTCGGACAGGCGGGCGATCTGCTTGCCCTCGATGCTGCCGTCGGGCGCGGCATGTGCCTGGATGGCCTTGTCGACCGCCAGCCGGCAGTCCTCTTCGAACCAGGCCTTCTTGCCCTGCGCCAACAGTTCGCCGTCAAGCACCGCGACCATCTGGCCGAGATGCTCGACATCGGCGGCGGCGTAGCGCAGCTGCGATTCGCTCAGCGGTCGACGCAGCCAATCCGAGCGGGTCTCGCCCTTGTCCACCTGAACGCCTACGATCTGTTCAACCAATGCCCGGTAGCCGAGGCCAACGCCGCGACCCACGAAGGCCGCAGCGAGCTGGGTGTCGAACAGCGGGCTGGGCGCCCAGCCGTAGTTGTGCAGGAAGCACTCGAAATCCTCGCCTGGAGCGTGCATCAGCACTCGCCCGGCGCGCTGGAACAGGGAGCGCAACGCTGAAGGATCCTCCAGGGCGAGCGGGTCAACCAGGACGGTGCGGCCGCCGGCGGCGAGCTGGATCAGGCCCAACTGCGGCCAAAAGGTGCGCTCGCGCACGAATTCACAATCTACCGCGAGGTCCCCGGCGTCGCCGAGAAGCTCGGAAAAGGCTGCCAAGTCCTTGGCTGCGCTCAGCATTTCATGCATTTGGTTGGGCCGGAGTTCAGGTTGCGCAAGGGCGAACGATAGCCTAACGTGCGCGACGGGGGAGCCAGAGTCCCGTCGTAGAGGGTCAGGTTCCGAATGCTGTCAAAGGTTCCAGACCGGCGCGATGGCGCAGGAGGAAGTGTGCGCAACAAGATGTTCAAGAGCGTTTTGTCCATGGCCATCCTGGCTGTCCTGCTGGGTGGCTGCGGTGGCGGTGATGCGCCGCCCGAGGAGTCGGCTCCGGCGCAGACAGGCGAGGGGGCGACAAGCACCACGCCACCGCCGGCGACTGCGGAAGAGGGCGGTGAGACGCGCTCGCGCGAATTGCGCCGGCGATTGATGGATTCCACCGCCCAGCAGGAAGAGTGGGTGCCCGAGCTGATCGCCAATCCGGGCGAGAGTGTGGCCGATCTACTGCGCCGCGCCGGTGATGCACGTTCTGCGGGCAGGCTCGATCAGGGCGAGAACAACGCGCTGTCCCTGTACATGACGGTGCTCGAACAGGAGCCCGGCAATGCCGAGGCGGTGGCGGCAATCGACGGCATCGTTGCTGATCTGGTTGCCCGCGGCGAACAGACCTTTACCCAGGGCCGCTTCAATGAGGCCGCGCGCATCGCCCAGGCGGTATCGCGGGTGCGGCCGGACAACGAAGCGGTCAGGGCGTTCAAGGCCAAGGTCGACGCAGGCCGTGAAGTGGCCCTGCTGCTTGCCGAGGCGCAGCGGCTTGCCGCGGCGGGCCGCACGGTGGCGCCGAGCGGTGACAATGCGCTGGCCATCTACCGCGACATCCTGCAGAACGATCCCGGCAATGCAGCTGCGCAGCAGGGCATCAACAAGCTGGAGTCGGACCTGATTGCCCAGGCCATGAGCGCGGCCGAGGCCGGTGACTACGAGGCTTCCGAGCGCCTGCTGGCCGACGCCGGGCAGATCCAGCCGGGCTCGCAGTCGGTGCAGAACGCGTCGGCGCGCATCGTCGAGATGCGCAGCAACCGCACCGCGCCGTTGATCGCGCAGGCCAATCAGGCCATCGATGCCAAGGAGTTCGATCGCGCAGCCCAGGTCATAGCCCAGATCGAAGAGGTTTCGGCGCAGGCGCAGGGCATCGACGAGCTGCGCCAGAAACTCGAGAACGCGCGCAGCTATTCTTCGCTGCGTCCCGGTCAGGTGGTTGTCGACACCCTCAGCGGCGGCGGCCGTGGCCCGGAGATGCTGGTGCTGCCGCTGGGCTCGTTCACCATGGGTTCGCCGAGCAGCGAGGCTGATCGCAAGAGCAACGAGGGCCCGACGCGCACGGTAACCCTGGCCCAGGCGATTGCCATGGCGCGCTCGGAGATCACCGTCGCCCAGTTCCGCAACTTCGTGCGCTCGGCCGGCTACACGCCGACCTCCAGCCGCAACAACCGCTCGACCATCTACGACGAGCGCGCCGGCCAGATGGGTGAGCGCGGTGGAGTGACCTGGGAATCCGATCATGCCGGCAATGCTGCCGACGGCAACATGCCGGTGGTGCATGTGTCCTGGACCGACGCCAAGGCCTACGCCGACTGGCTCAGCGCCCAGTCGGGTCAGGCCTATCGTCTGCCTTCCGAGGCCGAGTTCGAATACGCCATGCGGGCTGGCGGTCAGACCCGCTACTGGTGGGGAGATAGCGAGCCCGACCGTCCGATCGCCAACCTCACCGGCGAGCGTGATCGCTCGGCCAGCGGGCGCACCTGGGTCAACGCCTTCAACAACTACGGCGACGGCTACTGGGGCGCGGCGCCGGTCGGCAGCTTCGAGACCAACCGCTTCGGACTGCACGACATGGGTGGCAACGTCTCCGAGTGGGTCGAGGACTGCTGGCACGAGAACTACCAGCGCGCGCCGAGTGACGGCAGCGCTTGGGTCAACGAGGGTTGCAATCGCCGGGTGATCCGCGGCGCTTCCTGGGCCAGTGCGCCGGACCAGGCGCGCTCCGCATTTCGCCTGACCGCTGGCGCCGACACCACCAATGCCCGGCTTGGCTTCCGCGTCGTGCGCAACCTCTGATTCGCAGCGCCTGTTGCTAGAGAAGGGCCCCGCAGGGAGACCGCGGGGCCCTTTTCGTTTCGCGGGACTGGGCGCGCCCTGTGGCGCGCGATGCCATCCGCGCTGTGCATTTTTCGTGGACAGGAAGGGGCAGGGACCCGTATCATCCCGGCTCGCCTGACCCCCTGATTGTCGCGGCGTCCTTGACCGGGACGTTACCGCGGCGCAGCTGCGAGCGCGCCTCGCCGGGGTCGTCCACTCAATGCAGGCGACACTCGTGAACCAACCCGCTTTTCTTGCCCTGGCCGACGGAACCGTCTTCGAAGGCCTCTCGTTTGGCGCACCTGTGCTGCGCGCCGGCGAAGTGGTGTTCAACACCGCGATGACCGGCTACCAGGAGATCCTCAGCGATCCCTCCTATGCCCGGCAGCTCGTCACCCTGACCTATCCGCACATCGGCAACACCGGATGCACGGACGAGGACGATGAGCGCGAGCAGGTATTCGCTGCCGGGCTGATCGCCCGCGAATTGCCCACGCCGCCATCGAGCTGGCGCACCCAGATCGACCTGCCGCGCTGGATGTCCCAGCGCGGCCTGCCGGCAATCGCCGAGATCGACACCCGCAAGCTGACCCGCATCCTGCGTGATCGCGGCGCGCAGAACGGTGCGCTGATGGCGGGCCCGGATGCCACCGCCGAGCAGGCCCTTGAGGCGGCCCGCGGATTCCCCGGCCTGCTGGGCATGGATCTGGCCAAGGAAGTGTCCTGCGCCAAGGCCTTCGAATGGACCCGCGGCAGCCTGGATCTGGACGCTGGCAGCGAGGCGTCGAGCAGCGCGCAGTGGCACGTGGTTGCCTACGATTTCGGCTGCAAGCACAACATCCTGCGCATGCTCGCCGACCGCGGCTGCCGGGTCACCGTGGTGCCGGCGCAGACGCCGGCTGCCGAGGTGTTCGCGCTGCGCCCCGACGGCGTATTCCTCTCCAATGGTCCGGGTGATCCCGAGCCGTGTGGCTACGCCATCGAGGCGATTCGCTCCTTCATCGCCGACAAGATGCCGCTGTTTGGCATCTGCCTTGGCCATCAGCTGCTTGGTCTTGCTGCCGGCGCGCGCACGGTGAAGATGAAGTTCGGCCATCACGGCGCCAACCATCCGGTCCAGGACATGGACAGCGGCAAGGTGATGATCTCCTCGCAGAATCACGGCTTCGCGGTTGACGAGGCGACCCTGCCGGCCAATGTCCGCGCCACCCATCGCTCGCTGTTCGATGGCTCGCTGCAGGGCATCGCGCTGAATGACGCACCCGCCTACAGCTTTCAGGGCCACCCCGAAGCCTCGCCCGGCCCGCACGACGTCGCCGCCGTGTTCGACCCGTTCATTACCGCGATGCGCCAGGCGCGCAGCGCGGCTGCCAAGGCCTCCTGACCATGCCGCGTCGTACCGACATCCAATCGATCCTCATCATCGGCGCCGGGCCGATCGTCATCGGCCAGGCCTGCGAGTTCGACTACTCCGGGGCGCAGGCCTGCAAGGCGCTCAAGCAGGAGGGCTACCGGGTGATCCTGGTGAACTCCAATCCGGCGACGATCATGACCGACCCGAGCACCGCCGACGCGGTGTACATCGAGCCGATCAGCCCGGAAGTGGTGGAGCGGATCATCGCCAAGGAGAAGCCCGATGCCCTGCTGCCGACCATGGGCGGGCAGACCGCGCTGAACTGTGCGCTGGACCTTGCCGACCAGGGCGTGCTGGACAAGTACGGCGTCGAGCTGATCGGCGCCTCGCGCGAGGCGATCCGGATGGCCGAGGATCGCGAACTGTTCCGCGTGGCGATGGCCGAGATCGGCCTTGACTGCCCGAAGGCCGAGGTTGCGCGCAGCTTTGAGCAGGCGGTGGAGATCCAGGCCAAGGTCGGGTTCCCGACCATCATCCGGCCGAGCTTCACCCTGGGCGGCTCCGGCGGCGGCATCGCCTACAACCGCGAAGAGTTCGAGGAGATCGTAAAGCGCGGCCTCGACCTGTCGCCGGTACATGAAGTGCTGGTCGAGGAGTCCGTGCTCGGCTGGAAGGAGTTCGAGATGGAGGTGGTCCGCGACCGTGCGGACAACTGCATCATCGTCTGCTCGATCGAGAACCTCGATCCGATGGGCGTGCATACCGGTGACAGCATCACCGTGGCCCCGGCGCAGACCCTGACCGACAAGGAATACCAGCGCCTGCGCGATGCCTCGATCGCCGTGCTGCGCAAGATCGGCGTCGACACCGGCGGCTCCAACGTGCAGTTCGGCATCAATGTGCAGAACGGCCGGGTGGTGGTGATCGAGATGAATCCGCGGGTGTCGCGGAGTTCGGCGCTGGCCTCCAAGGCGACCGGTTTCCCGATCGCCAAGGTAGCCGCCAAGCTGGCCGTCGGTTATACGCTCGACGAACTGCGCAACGAGATCACCGGCGGCGCGACGCCCGCCTCGTTCGAGCCGAGCATCGACTACGTCGTCACCAAGATCCCGCGCTTTGCCTTCGAGAAGTTCCCCGCGGCGGATTCGCGGCTGACCACCCAGATGAAGTCGGTGGGCGAGGTGATGGCCATGGGCCGCTCGTTCTCCGAGTCGGTGCAGAAAGCGCTGCGGGGGCTGGAGACCGGCAAGGTCGGCTTCGACCCGACCGGCGTTGATCTGGCTTCCGAAGAGGGCCTGACCGAGCTGCGCCGCCAGCTGCGCGAGCCGGGGCCGGAGCGCTTGTTCTACGTCGCCGACGCCTTCCGCGCCGGGCTTGGCGTGGACGAGGTGTTCGGCCTGTCCTTCATCGACCACTGGTTCCTGCGCCAGATCGCCGACCTGATTGCGATGGAACAGGAGGTTCAGGAGGCGGGACTTGCCGGCCTGGATGCTACCCGCCTGCGCCGGCTCAAGCGGCGCGGATTCTCCGATGCGCGACTGGCCCAGCTGGTCGGCACGGACGAGGCAGCGGTGCGCGCCCTGCGCCGTGCGTTCAATGTGCGCCCGGTCTACAAGCGGGTCGACTCCTGCGCGGCCGAGTTCGCCACCAGCACCGCCTACATGTACTCGACGTATGAGGACGAGTGCGAGTCCAATCCGAGCGACAAGCGCAAGATCATGGTTCTCGGCGGCGGCCCGAACCGCATCGGCCAGGGCATCGAATTCGACTACTGTTGCGTGCATGCCGCGCTGGCACTCAGCGAAGACGGGTTCGAGACCATCATGGTCAACTGCAACCCGGAAACCGTCTCCACCGACTACGACACCTCGGACCGCCTGTATTTCGAGCCGCTGACCCTTGAGGACGTTCTGGAGATCGTCGAGTTGGAGAAGCCCGAGGGCGTGATCGTGCAGTACGGCGGGCAGACCCCGCTCAAGCTGGCGCGCGCGCTGGAAGCTGCCGGCGCGCCGATCATCGGTACCAGCCCGGACTCGATCGACCTTGCCGAGGACCGCGAGCGCTTCCAGAAGATGATCGACAAGCTTGGTCTGCGCCAGCCGCCCAACCGCACCGCGCGCAGCGCCGATGAGGCGCTGGCCCTGGCCCGCGAAATCGGCTACCCGCTGGTCGTTCGGCCAAGCTACGTGCTGGGCGGGCGGGCCATGGAAGTGGTCTATACCGATGCCGACCTTTCGCGCTACATCCGCGATGCGGTGAAGGTGTCCAATGATTCGCCGGTGCTGCTGGACCGCTTCCTCGACCACGCGGTCGAGGTCGATGTCGACGTGGTCGCCGATGCCGAAGGCAATGTCCTGATCGGCGGAATCATGCAGCACATCGAAGAGGCCGGCGTGCACTCGGGGGACTCCTCCTGCGCGCTGCCGCCGTACTCGCTGGGCGCGGCGACCCAGGACCGGCTGCGCGAGCAGGTCAGGCAGATGGCCCGCGAGCTCAAGGTCATCGGCCTCATGAACACCCAGTTTGCGCTACAGGGTGAAGAGATCTACGTGCTGGAGGTAAACCCGCGCGCCTCGCGCACGGTGCCCTTCGTCTCCAAGGCCACCGGGGTTGCCCTGGCCAAGGTCGCGGCGCGCTGCATGGTCGGCCAGAGCCTGCCGGCCCAGGGCGTGACCCGCGAGATCATCCCTGACTACCACTCGGTGAAGGAGGCGATCTTCCCGTTCGCCAAGTTCCAGGGTGTGGATCCGATCCTCGGCCCGGAAATGCGCTCGACCGGTGAGGTGATGGGCGTCGGGCGCAGCTTCGGCGCCGCCTTCGCGCGGGCCCAGGAAGCAGCCAGTATCCGCGTTCCGCCGCCGGGCAAGGCCTTCGTTTCGGTGCGCGATCCGGACAAGCAGCGACTGGTTGAGGTCGCCCGCGAGCTGGTTTCCGCTGGCTATTCGCTGGTCGCGACCTCGGGCACGGCCGCCTTCCTGCGCGAGCGCGGGCTGGAGTGCGAACAGGTCAACAAGGTGATCGAGGGCCGTCCGCATGTGGTCGACCTGATCAAGAACGGCGAGATCAGCTATATCGTCAACACCACCGAAGGCAAACAGGCGATCGCCGACTCCTATTCGATCCGGCGCGAGGCACTGCAGCATCGGGTGACTTATTCGACGACGATTTCCGGCGCCCTGGCCCTGCTGCATTCGCTGCCGTTCCGCGGTACCGGCGAGGTCTGGTCGCTGCAGGAGCTGCACAGCCAGCTGACCCCGCCGGCCGCCGCAGTCTGAGCTGCGCTGCGGGTCCGCTGCGGTCCAGTGGGCTGTGGCGGATCAAGCACTACAGGGATCACGAAGCACGAGTGCTGCCTGACGCCGCTTCGCATCGGAGCCTGTGGCCGACGCCACAGACCGAGTGGGAAGCAAGCGCAGCGTTCCGAGGGCGAGCTGGCTGCTATCGATTTGTCGGTTACCGTCCACTAGGATAGGGATTCATCCGGTGCCCCAGGCCCGGTGCCTTGGGCGCCGGGCGGCACCCGTTATTGCTTTTGAGGAAATGCCATGCGTGCACCCATGACCCTGAAGGGTTCCCAGCGCCTGCGCGAGGAGCTTGAACATCTGAAGTCAGTGAAGCGTCCGGAGGTGATCCAGTCGATTGCCGAAGCCCGCGCCCATGGTGACCTCAAGGAAAACGCCGAGTATCACGCGGCACGCGAGCAGCAGGGCTTTATCGAAGGACGGATCAAGGAGCTGGAGTCGAGCCTGTCGCATGCGCAGCTGATCGACGTCTCCAAGCTCAACGCCGGCTCGCGCATCGTGTTCGGCGCCGTGGTCGAGCTTGCCGAGGTCGAGAGTGGCGACGAGGTCACCTATCAGATCGTTGGTGACCTGGAGGCTGATATCAAGAAGGGACTGATCTCGGTCTCGGCGCCGATCGCCCGTGCCCTGATCGGCAAGCACGAGGGCGATACCGTCACCATCGCGGCACCCAGCGGCCAGCGCAGCTACGAGATCGTCGGCGTTCGCTACGACGGATGATAGCCTGATGCCGTCGACGGTCAGCGTGCTGCTGCCTGCGCTGGAGGCGCTGCGCGGCGGGTTGGCGGCCGCGCCGCGACTGGCCCGCGCGCTCGGTCGCGCAGAGCAGCTGGAGAACGGGGCGAGCGGGCGCGACGCCCAGCTGCTGCGCAGTTTCCGTGTCCTGCCAACCCGGGTGCCGGCGGCGCCGCTGTGCCGGATGCTGGATGCCGGCGATGCCGGTCTTGGCCACTGGGTGCGCTGCGATCCGGCCCATGTGCGCGCCGATATGAGCACCGCGAGGATGCTCGCCTACGGTCCTGCTCTGCAGCTATCCAAGGCCGAGGCCGAAGCACTCGCGGAGCCGCTGCGTCCGCTGTTCGGCGATTTCGGCATGCCGCTGTCGATGGCCCAGGCGGATCGCTGGTACGTGCATCTTGCGGACGCTCCCTCGCTTCCAGCCATGGTGCCGCCCGAAATCGCGCTCGGCCGCGATCTGCTGGAATGCCTGCCGCCTGGTCCCCAGGGCGCGCGCTGGCGACAGCTGTGGAACGAGGCGCAGGTGGTACTTCATAACCATGAGATCAACCGCACACGCGCGGCCGAAGGCAAGCCGCCGGTAAACAGCCTGTGGTTCTGGGGCGGTGGCAGCCTTCCGGACTCGGCGACGAGCGACGCTACCGGCGTGGTCAGTCTGGATCCGGTCCTGCGTGGCTTGGCCCGGCTGGCAGGCGTCGCCGAACTTGCCCCCGAGCAGGCGTGGAGCGCGGGCTGCCTGATCGATCTCGGGCATCTGCGCGACATCGCCGAGCTCGAAGACGGCATTCTCGGCGAGGCGCAGCAAGCCCTTGCCGGGCGCCACATCCGGGAAGTTCTGCTGGATTTTGCCCACGGCAGGCGCTGGCTCCTGCGGCGCGGACAGGGCTGGCGCTTCTGGCGTCGAGCGCTGCGTGGCTGAGCAACCTGCCAAGCGGACAGCAAGCCGTCTGCGCCGACGACCTGAGGCGGACACAGCAGGCTGGCAGCAAACCCTGCATCCGGTGGTGGCCCGGGTTCTCGCCGCGCGCGGCGTGGATGGCCCGGAGGCGGCCAGGCTGGCGCTCCGCGACCTGCTGCCGCCGCAGGCCCTGGGCGGCATGGACGCTGCCGTGGCGCTGCTGCTCCGGGCGCTGGATGAAGACTGGCGGATCCGCGTGGTCGGCGATTTCGATTGCGACGGCGCGACCGGCACCGCGGTCGCGGTGCGCGGCCTGCGCATGCTCGGCGCCAGGACGGTCGAGTTCGACGTTCCGCACCGGATGCGCCATGGCTATGGCCTTTCGGCGGAACTGGTGGCTGAGTGGCAGGCGCCGGACCCGCAGCTGATCGTGACCGTGGACAACGGCATATCGAGCCTGGCCGGGATTGCCGCTGCGCGCGCACGCGGCATGCGCGTGCTGGTCACCGACCATCATCTGCCGGGCGCGGAGCTGCCCGAGGCGGATGCCATCGTAAACCCCAATCTGGTCGGGGATCCCTTTCCGAGCAAGAGCCTGGCCGGGGTTGGCGTGGTGTTCTATCTGCTGCTCGCGCTGCGTGCCAGGCTGCGCGAACTGGGCCGCTATGCCGAAGTAGCCGAGCCGGATCTGGCGCAGCTGCTCGACCTGGTCGCGCTGGGCACGGTGGCCGATCTGGTAGCGCTGGATCGCAACAACCGGGTTCTGGTCTCGGCGGGCCTGGCGCGAATGCGCCGTGGCCAGCTCTGCGAAGGCCTGCGCGCGCTGGCCGACATCTCCGGGCGTCAGCCCGAAAAGCTGACGGCCACCGATCTCGGGTTTGCGCTCGGGCCACGGATCAACGCGGCGGGCCGGCTGGAGGACATGCGCCTGGGCATCCGCTGCCTGCTCAGCGATGAGCCCGGGGAGGCGCGCGAGGCCGCACTCCAGTTGCACGCGATCAATGCCGAGCGCCGCGAGCGCCAGCAGTCGATGCTTGACGAGGCCGAGGGCGCGCTGGCCGGCGAAGGCGAGCAGCTGCTCCGCGGCGAGGTCGGGATCACCCTGTTCTCGCCGGGCTGGCACGCCGGCGTCATCGGCCTGGTCGCCTCGAAGATGAAGGACCGCCTGCATCGCCCGGTGATCGCCTTCGCCCCCGCCGACGAGTCAGGGGAGAGCGAAGTCCTGCGCGGCTCGGCGCGCTCAATCGCGGGCTTTCATGTGCGTGACGCGCTGGCTGCGGTCGCCGCGGCGCATCCGGGACTGATCGAGCGCTTCGGCGGCCACGCGATGGCCGCAGGGCTGACCCTGCCGCGCGCATCGCTGGAAACGTTCTCGCAGGTCTTCGATGAGGTCGCCTCCCGAGCGCTGAGCGCCGAGGCCCTGCGCGCCGAAATCCTCACCGATGGGGAACTTGCGGCAGCCGATATCAACCGCGACCTGGCCGAGGCGCTGATCGCTGCGGGTCCGTTCGGTCAGGCGTTTCCCGAGCCGTGTTTCGATGGCGAGTTCGACGTCGGCGAATGGCGGGTGGTCGGGGAGCGCCATCTCAAGCTGACCGTGCGTCCACGTGCCGGCGGAACCTCATGCTCAGCGATCCACTTCGGCGGCTGGGAGGGCGAGCCGCCGCCGAGTCGCCTGCATCTGGTCTACCAGCTGGCTCTGGATGATTTTCGCGATCGGCATGGCGTGCAGCTGGTGGTGCGGGAGCGCTGGGCGGTATAGCCCGGACATTTCACCAGTGGGCGCGGTTGATCGCGCTGGACATGGCCTTGAGCGCAAGGCGCAATGATCGGCTTCGCGGCCGAGCGAAGGCCGGCCCAGTCGTGAATCGCTTCGGTGCAAAGTGTGCGGAGCACAGAGACTCGCAATCGCTTGGCGCCACACCACAAGCAGGGCGATTCACGGCGACCTCCTGAGATGTCAGGGCCAGGCCGCTCTGTCGCCGCGCGCCTTGGCTGTGCCATGATGACAACGTTGTCATTCATGTGCAGCGGGAGGTTCAGCGATGCCAGTCAAGTCGTTTCTGATCGCGGTCGTGCTGACTGCCTGCAGCGCCGGTGGCGCGTTCGCGGGTGGCCTTGAAGAGGCCGCGCCGGTACCAGCTGCCGTCGCCGGCGTCTCCGCAAAGGGCCCGGCCTTTCGCGCCGCCGCCCGCCTCGGTCGCGGGATCAATTTCGGCAACATCCTCGATGCCAGCCCGGGAGAGGGCGACTGGGGCCTGAGGCTGTCCGATCAGCTGTTCGACCTCGCCGCGGAAGCCGGCTTCGATACCGTCAGGTTGCCGGTGCGCTGGACCAATCATGCCGAGGTGGTGGCGCCGTTCCGCATCCACAAGCCCTTCGCCGGACGCGTCGACTACGCCATCGATGCGGCGCTGTCGCGGGGCCTGAACATCGTGGTCGACCTGCACCATCACCGCCAGCTATGCGCTGAGCCGCTCGATGAGGGCGAGCCCAAGGTGCCCGCCGAGCTGGTTGAACCGCGCTTTCTGGCGATCTGGGCGCAGATCGCCGAGCGCTATCGGGGGCTACCTGAGGATCGGCTGCTGTTCGAGCTTTACAACGAGCCGAACAGCGGTTGCTCGGCCGAGCGCTGGAACGACCTGCTCAAACGCGCGCTGGACGTTGTGCGACGGAGCAATCCGTCGCGACCGGTGGTTATCGGCCCGGCCTCGTGGAACAACGCCGAGGCACTGGCCGACCTGGTCGTGCCGGAAGATCCCGCGCTGATCATCACCATCCACAACTACGCACCGTTCCAGTTCACCCACCAGGGCGCGCAATGGGTCGGCCCGGAGTCGGCGGCATGGCTGGGCACCGGCTGCTGCAGCGAAGCGCAGCGCGCCGAAATCGTCCGACCTCTGGATATCGCCCTGACCTGGTCGGCGGGCCGCTGGCCTTTGTGGGTGGGCGAATTTGGTGCCTACGGCAAGGCGCCCGATGCTGACCGCCTGCGCTACACGCGGTTTGCGCGGGAAGCGATGGAGTCACGAGGCATTCCCTGGGCCTACTGGGAGCTGGCGTCCGGCTTCGGAATCTGGGATCCGGACAGCGGTCGCTGGCGCGAGGAGCTGCGTGATGCGCTGCTGCCGCCCGCG
>CAYGMG010000019.1:0-39273 GCA_964350895.1 uncultured Lysobacter sp. | reverse complement strand
GATCCGCTCCCACAGAAAGCCGGCGCGATTGAGCGACCTCGACGACCGGCAAATTTGCGCCCAGAACCGCCAACGCCGCCGCGATAGCCCTGCCGCGCGCCCGGCGCCTGCGGCAAGGTTCAGCTGGGGCCGGTTAGCGCCCCGGTCAACGGCGGGTGGCTGCGCAGGCGCTCCTCGACCCAGGCCTGCAGGCGCTCGAGGTCCATCGGCGCACCGAAGCGGAATCCCTGCTGCAGGGTGCAGCCCATCGCCGACAAACGCTCGGACTGCTCGGCGCTTTCGACGAACTCGGCGGTGGTGCGCATGCCGAGTTCGCGTGCCAGCTCGATGACCACTCGGCAGATCCGGCCACCGTCACCGTCGAGATCGCGGATGAAGCTGCCGTCGATCTTGACCCCGGAAGGCCGCAGCCGGGCCAGCCGGCCGAGCGACGAGGCGCCGACGCCGAAGTCGTCGATCACCATCGGCACCTGCAGCTGGCGCAGGTGGGCAATGCCGAATTCGATGCGGTCATCGCTGATTCCGAGCTCGCTTTCGGTCAGCTCCACCGCCAGCGCCTTGGGTGGGACCTCAAAGCGCGTCAGCAGTCGCTCGAAGGCGGGAAAGAAGCGCGGATCGAGCAGCGACTGCGCCGATACGTTGACGTTGAGCCGCGCCTGCGGCAGCTGGCGGCGCAGGATGCCCCAGGCAAGCAGGGCACGCTCGATCACCGCGAGGTCGACCTGGGTGACCAGCTGGGCGCGTTCGGCGGCGGCAATGAAGCGGGCCGGTTCTATCCAGCCGCGCCCGGGCTCCTGCCAGCGGGCCAGGGCCTCGAAGCCGGCGATGCCGCTGCCGCGGCTGAACACGATCGGCTGCAGCCAGCAGGTGATCCGGTTTTCGGCCAGCGCCTTGCGCAGCGATGACTCCATCTCGATGCGGTCACGGAAGGCGGCGTGCGCCTGCTCGGAGAACAGCCGCGCTCCGCCACGGTCGGAGTTCTTGGCGTCGAACAGGGCGATGTCGGCGCGGATCATCATTTCCGAGGCCGGGATGGGATCGCGATAGGGCGAGATCGCGATGCCGACGCTGGCGCCGATCGGCAGCGGTCGGCCCTCGACCATGCGCACCATCTGCAGGCCGAGGCCGATGCGCTCGGCCAGCTGGGCAGCTTCATCGTCCGAGGCCAGGTGCGGCGCGAGCACGGCGAACTCGTCACCACCCAGCCGGTAGCAGATGGCCGGAGCCACGGCGCAATCGTTGATGCGCAGGGCGACTTCGCGCAGCAGGGCATCGCCGGCGTGGTGGCCGAGCGAATCATTGACCGCTTTGAAGCCGTCGATATCGACCAGCAGCAGGGCCAGCTTGCTCTCGTCATCCGGGCCGTGGACCAGCTCCCGTGGCAGGTCGCCGAGCAGCCGGGCGCGGTTGCCGAGGCCGGTGAGGAAATCGCGCTCGGCCTGTTCGCGCCAACTCTGTGTGGTGGCATCCAGCTCGCTGGACAGCTCGTTGAGGCCGGCGTTCAGGGCGTCGATCTCGTCGCCGTGACGGCGTTCCACCACGGGCGATGTGCGCAGCTTGCCGAGCGCCTCGCTGAGCCGGACGATCCGCCGCACCACCAGCAGATCGATCAGGTAGCCGCCGATCAGCGCGGTGACCAGCACGGTGGCGATCAGTACCCAGCCAATCACCCCTTCTGCCGCGGCGCGCTGCTCGGCGAGCGGCTTGGGCATGTTGACCACGCTGACTGCGGTCAGCCGGCCGCCGGGCCCATGAAAGGGCAGGGCACCGATGACCCGTCCGGCGCTGACCGTGACAAACGACTCGCGGGCGCTCTGCGCGCTGGCTGGCGCCAGCGAGAACGGCACCTGGGTCAGGGTGGCGACATGGTCGAGCCAGGTCTGGTCGAGCTGCTTGGTCCAGATCATCAGGCCGACTGCGCGCGGGCTGGCCTCGCCCGGGGCATGGATCGCCGAGCGGCCGACCAGATAGGGCTTGCCGTGATGGAACTCGACCTGGGTGAAGGTGCTCGCCCCGCGCAGCATTTCGGCCG
This sequence comes from uncultured Lysobacter sp., assembly GCA_964350895.1. GTDB lineage: Bacteria > Pseudomonadota > Gammaproteobacteria > Xanthomonadales > Xanthomonadaceae > Pseudomarimonas. The sequence continues at coordinate 37,241 of CAYGMG010000019.1, read as the reverse complement.
AGCTCGGCTCGCCGAGCAGGCCGGCGACCAGGGACTCGTCAGCGGCGGCCAGCGCGTTGCCGCTTCGCCGCACCGCGGCCACGGGGCGCAGGCCGGCATCGGCGATCACCACCGCGCCCAGCTCGAAATTGCCGAACACGCTGGGATCCAGGTTGCGGCTCAGCCAGTCGCTATTCCGGCCCTCGACGAAGTCGACGGTGTCTGCCCACTGCGCGTAGTCGCGGACGGTGCGGGTGAACAGCTCGCACTCGGCCTTCAGCTGCAGCCGCAGCCGGGCCAGCGCCTGCTCTGCATGGCGCTGCTCGAAGGCAACAAAGCTGCGGTCCAGACCGATTCTCGCCGCCGGCAAACCGACCGCGAGCATGAACACGGTCACCAGCAGGACACCGGTCAGTGCGCGCCAGCGCAGGCTCCCCATCAACGAACACTCCGGTCAGCTCAGGAGGCCCGTCGGCATCCCCCGCCGAGCAAAGCATATTCACGCCAGACTTGGCCAGCGTTTATGCAAACGCTGGCCGTCCGCGACGCGCCGGGAACGCTCAGCCGGCGCGCAGTGCCGTGGTCACCGGCAGCCGCGCGGCGCGCACTGCTGGCAGCAGTCCGCCAAGGAAACCGATAGCGACCGCGATCAGCAGCCCGGTCATCACCAGCCCGACACTGACCTGGAAGGCGAACACCACCTGGGTGAAGCTGCCTTGATTGAGGGTCGATACGGTCAGGTTGTCGAACAGTAGCCAGGCGATCGCAGCGCCGATGACGCCGCCGACCAGGGACAGGATCACCGCCTCGATCATCACCGAGATCAGGACCGGCAGGCCGCCGAAGCCGATCGCGCGCAGGGTGGCGATCTCCCGGGTTCGGGTGGCAACGGCCGAGTACATGGTGTTGAGCGCGGCGAAGATGGCGCCGATCGCCATGATCGCGGTGACCAGGGCGGCCAGCACCATGATCTGCCCGCGCACGCCCTCGGTCTGCTTGCTGTAGTAGCTGCGCTCATTGAGCACCTCGACGGTCAGCCGGGGGTCGTTGGCCAGCGCCTCGCGCAGGGTTTCGATGGCTTCCGGCGACTGCAGGGCGACGCGCATGGCAGAGAAGCCGTTGCCGCGGTTGAACGCCGACTGCGCGCTGCCGGCATCGACCCAGATCTCGCTGTCGTTGGCATCGCCCGCCTCGAACACGCCGACCACGTCCCAGTCCGAGCCGCGCATGCGCAGGGTCTGGCCGACTTCGACGCCCTCGAACTGGCGGGCAACGCCGGCGCCGACGATCACCTCGCGCAGACCGGGCTCGAAGCGTCGGCCCTCGATCATCTCCAGCTGCGGGCGCAGCGCGAACGAGGCGGGCTCGACGCCGCGCATGGTCACATTGGAGCCGGTGCGCGTCTCGCCGCGCCGGTACAGCTCGGTGATAACCATCAGTTCCCCCGAGGCCAGCGGCTTGCCGTCGGCGCCCTTGCGGATCCCCGGGGCCAGCCGGATGAGATCGGCGGTATCGCCACCAAAGCCGGAGTTCAGCTCGGCGCCGGAGCCACCGCGCAGGACGATGGCGTGGTCGTCGCGGCCGGCGTCCTGCAGGGTCGAGGTGAAGCCCTGGGCCATCGCCAGCAGGGCGGTGAACACCGCGACCACGCCGGCAAGGCCGATCACGATGACCAGGGAAGGGCCCCAGCGCTGCGGGATGCTGCGCAGGTTGAGCGCGGAGATGGCGATGATCTGCTTGAACATGGTGTTCTCCTCAGCGACCGGCGAGCGCGTCGACGATCTTCAGCTGGCGTGCCCGCAGGGCCGGCAGCAGGCCGACGATCAGGGTCAGCAGGACGATGGCCAGCAGGCCGGCGATCCACACCCCGCCGTCGACCGCGATCGGCAGCATCGGCCCTGCCACCTTGGCCACGCCGGCGCCGGCAAGCGTCGCCAGCCCCAGCCCAAGCAGGCCGCCGATGGCGCACAGGGCGAAGGTTTCGGCGAGCACGAAGCCGAGCACCGCGTTGTCGCCAAAGCCCAGGGTCTTGAGCACGGCCAGCTGGGGCACCCGTTCGCGCACGCTCTGCGCCATCGTGTTGCCGACCACCAGCAGCAGGGTGAAGAACACCGCGAACAGGATCCAGCGCACGATCAGGCCGATATCGCCGAGCTGCTTGATGAAGCCGACCTGGAAGTCCTTCTCGGCCATCGACTTGGTCTCATCAGCAGTGTTCTCGAAACGCTTGTCGATGGTCGCGGCGACCGACTCGGCCATCCCCGGGTCTTCCAGCTTGAGCACGAAGATGCCGGCCAGCCCGCCGCCGAACTGGGCGGCCTCGGTGAAGTAGGCATGATTGATGTACATGCCGCCGGCGGTATTGCGCTGCCACTCCTCGTCGATGCCGTCGTAGATGCCGACCAGCTCGAACTCCCAGTTCTTGCTGCCGTCCTTCTGCGGGAAGATGTTGGACTGGATCGGGATCCGGTCGCCGACCTGCCAGCCGTACTTGTTGGCCAGCTCGCGGCCGGCGATCATCGACTGCCGGGTGTCGGAGAACGCCCGCCACTGCTCGTCCGGCATCACCCATTCCGGGTAGACGTCGTGGAAGCGCTCGGGGTCGACCACGAAGGCGAAGATCTGCGGGTCCTCGCGGAACACCGCGCCGAACCACTGCTGGAACATCACCCGCTCGACGCCGGGGATGGCGTCCATCTCCGGCACCATGCGCAGCGGCAGCGAGGTGGTAAACGACACCCGCGACTGGGTCACGATGCGCGTCGCGCCGACGAAGTCCGCCCCGGCGCTGAAGATCTGGTTGAGCGACTGCAGCAGACCGAACAGCAGGAAGGCGAAGACGATGCAGCCAAGGGTCAGCACGGTGCGCGTCTTGCGATGGAACAGGTTGGCGATGACGAATCCGGTGCGGGTCATGGTCAGCCCCTCAGTGCGCCGGCGCAGCGTCGGCAAGCAGGCCCTTGTCCAGCTGCACCGTGCGGTTGGCGTACTCGGCCGCCTTCGGATCATGGGTAACCATGATGATGGTCTTGCCATGCTCGCGGTTAAGCGTCTGCAGCAGGGTCAGGACCTCGTCCGCGGTCTGCCGGTCGAGATCGCCAGTGGGCTCGTCGCAGACCAGCAGGGTCGGGTCGGTGACCAGGGCGCGGGCGATCGCCACGCGCTGCTCCTGGCCACCGGACAGCTCGTTGGGCTTGTGTCCGCCGCGGTCGGCCAGGCCCACCAGGGTCAGCGCCAGCTTGGCCCGCTTGGTTCGCTCGGCGCCGCCCATCCGGGTCAGCAGCAGGGGCAGCTCGACGTTCTTCTGTGCCGAGAGCACCGGCAGCAGGTTGTAGAACTGGAAGACGAAGCCAATGTGTTCGGCGCGCCAGTCGGCAAGTGCCCCCGCACTGAACTGGTCGATGCGCTTTCCATCGACGCTGACGCTGCCGGCGGTGGGCGTGTCGAGGCCGCCGATCAGGTTGAGCAAGGTGGTCTTGCCCGAACCCGAGGGGCCCATCAGGGCGACGAAGTCACCGCGCGGGATGTCGAGGTCGATGCCGTGCAGCACCTCGACCGTCTGCTTGCCGCGCTGATAGTGCTTGGTCAGGCTGCGGATCTGTACCAGGGCCTCGGACATGCTGTGCCTCGCTTGTTCGGTCGGAATAGGGAAACGATGGGTGATGGAAGGCGGACTCAGCCGTCGGCCGGCGCCAGCTTGCTGCCCTCAATCAGCTCGGGGGGCGGCGACAACACGACCCGCTCGCCGGCGGCCAGGCCGCGCAGGATGCGGCGCTGGCCGTCGCGGCCGTTCTCCGCGCTGACCTCGCGGCGCAGCGCGACATCCTCGCGGACCACGAAGACCACTTCCTTGCCGTCACGGGTCACCACCGCCTCGGCCGGGACGCTGATCACGCTGGCCGGGGCTGCCTGTTGCGCGCCGGGCGCTGGCGCATCGGCCAGGAAGGACACCCGCACGCCCATGTCGGGAACGATCCGTGCGTCGCGTTCGAGGAAGGCGATACGCACCTTGACCGTCGCCTTGCTGCGGTCGGCGGTCGGCACGATGGCAATCACCTCGGCCGGGATGCGCCAGTCCGGATACGCGTTGAGCACGGCCTCGACCTTCTGCCCGGGACGGACCCGGCCGATGAAGCTCTCGTTGACGTCGACCTGGATCTCCAGCGAGTCCATGTCGACCACGGTGCCGATGCCGGTGCGGGTGAAGCCGCCGCCGGCCGACACCGGCGAGATCATCTCGCCCGGCTGCGCCGCCTTGACCGTGATCACCCCGGCAAACGGCGCGCGGATCTCGGTGTTGTCGAGGCCGATCTGGGCCACGTCGAGCACCTCGCCGGCGACCCGCACCTGGCTGCGCGCGCTCTGCAGCTGGGCGGCCAGGGCGTCGCGCTCGGCGATCGCCTGGTCGAGCACGGCGGTGGCGATCAGCTTGCGCTCGGCCAGCTCGCGCTGCCGCGAGAGGTTCTGCTCGGCCAGCCGCAGCTGGGCCTGGGCGCGGGTCACCTCGCTGCGCGCAGCGACCAGTTGGGCCTGGCTGAGATCGCGCTGGGCGCTGGCTTCGGTGGGTTCGAGCAGGGCCAGCAGCTCGCCCGCTTCGACTGCTTGCCCCTCTTCGATGAATACGTCCTGGACCTTGCCGGTGATCTTCGAGGACACCGTGGCGATGCGCCGTGCGGTGACGTAGCCGGAGGCGTCCAGCACCGAAGCCGCGGTTGGCGCGCTGGCTGCACTGCGTTCCACCACGGCGGCGGTGCGCACGCTGATCGGCGGCTCGCGCAGACTCCAGGCGATGAGGCCAGCGGCGCCGAGCACGGCGACCAGCAGGGCGATCAGCCAGGGCCAGCGGGAGGAGGCGGGTGGCGGCGCGCTGCGGCTGCGGTCGATACGCAATTCCGAGAGCAGGGCAGAAGGATCGTTCATCGATTCGGTGTCCGTCACGGGCTTGCAGTGTAGCCGGGGCCTGTTCGACCTGCTGGTGCCAGAAGACACTTTCTGCGCCTGACAGTTGTCATATCGCTGTGCACGGTCTGCGCCTTCGGCCGCGCGTTCCTACACCTGTGGTTTGGGTGCGGCGGCCGCCGCGAGACGCGCGGGCAGGCGGGCAGGCGGGCAAGGCGGCCAGCCTGCGCCGCCGCCGGCCCCTATCGGCCCAGCGCGTATCGGCTCAGCGCGTGAAGCGCTGCTTGAGCATGCTGAAGGTGGCGCGCAGACCCTGCGCCTCGCCGCCGGCCGGGCGCCCGGGACGCGGGCTGTCGTTCCACGAATACACATCGAAATGCGCCCAGGGCAGCTCGCGCGGCACGAAGCGGTCGAGGTACACCGCCGCGGTGATCGCCCCGGCCATCCGCGAGCCGCCGGAGTTGGCAAGATCGGCCACATTGCTGGCCAGGTAGCTGATGTACGGCCGCCACAGCGGCATCCGCCACAGCGGATCGGCGCTGGCGTCGGCAGCGCGCAGGGTGTCCATGGCCAGCTGCTCGTCGTTGCAGAACAGGGCCGGCAGATCCGGGCCCAGGGCAATGCGCGCAGCGCCGGTAAGGGTGGCGAAGTCGATCAGCAGCTGCGGCTTGGACTCGGCGGCATAGGTCAGCGCATCGCAGAGCACGATGCGCCCTTCGGCATCGGTGTTATCGACCTCGACACTGATTCCGGCGCGCGTGCGCAACACCTCGCCCGGGCGATAGGCATTCGCCGAGATCGCGTTCTCCACCGCGCCGACCAGCAGCTGCAGGCGCACCGGCAGCTTGCGCGCCATCACCAGCTGGGCAAGGCCGATGGCGTGGGCGGCGCCGCCCATGTCCTTCTTCATGTTGCGCATGCCGTCGGCCGGCTTGATGTCGAGGCCGCCGGTATCGAAGCACACGCCCTTGCCGACGATCGACAGCTTCGGATGTGCCGGGTCGCCCCATAACACTTCGATCAGCCGCGGCTCACGGTGGCTGGCGCGGCCGACGGCGTGGATCGCCGGGAAGTTCTCAGCCAGCAGCGCATCGCCGCGCACGCAGCGCACCTCGGCGCCGTAGGCAAGTCCGACCCGGCGCGCGGTGGCTTCCAGCTCGTCCGGGCCCATGTCCTCGGTCGGGGTGTTGATCAGGTCGCGGACCAGGGTGCTGGCCTTGAGCTGGGCAAAGGCTTCGGACTGGCTGGCGGCGTCCTCGCCAAGCACCAGCCGCGCGGGCGTGCGCGACGGCGTGCGGTAGCGATTGAACTGGTAGGCGCCAAGGCCCCAGCCGAGCAGGGCCGTGCCCGGGTCAAGGCGGATGCCGCGCTCGCCATCAAGCCGATAGTCCCCGCTCGGCAGGAGCAGCGGCGCAGCGCCCAGGGCCAGCGGGTCGCGGGCGCTGGAAATGCCGGCCAGGGCCAGCTGCGGGCGGCCCTCGGCGTCCGGCACCAGGAGCACGGCATGCGCATCGCCGACAAAGCCGCTGGCCTGGCACCAGCGCGCAACCGGGTCCGGCAGGCTGGCGAGCAGGGCCGGCAGGCCCTCGCGGTCGATGGCGATCAGCGGCACGGCATGCGCCGCGGCATCGGGTGGGGCAAAACAGGCAGGCAGGCTCATCCCATGGTCCATATCGGTTGAACGGCTAGTGGAATGTAATGGATGAAGCGGTAGAGGGATCGCGCCGGCATGGTCGCGGTGGACGCCGTGCCGGAGCGAGGCCAATAGCCGTAGCTATTGGCGAAGTGAGGCGCAAGTCCAGCGCGGCCAGACCCAGCGAGCTGCTATCGATTTGTCCGTTACAGTCCACTAGTTCAGGTGGGCGATCAGTTCGGGCAGGTCGCGGGCGATGTAGTCGGGCGCCGGCAGGGCTTCCGGCCAGCGCTCGTCGCGACGGTTGATCCAGCAGGCGCGCAGGCCGGCGCGCTGCGCGCCGATCACGTCCAGTTCGGGGTCGTCGCCGACATGCAGTACGGCCTCCGGCGGCAGCTCAAGCCGCGCGCAGGCGGCCAGGAAGATGCTCGGGTCAGGCTTGGCCGCGCCGTGTTCGCGGGCGCCCAGGCTGAAGCGGAAATGCGTGGCAAGGCCGATCCGTCCCAGGTCGGCATTGCCATTGGTCAGCGCAGCCAGCGGAAAGCGCCCGGCCAGGGTTGGCAGGCCGTCGTGCACGTCGGCGTAAAGCTCGACCCGGTTGCGCTCGCCGAAAAAGGCCTCGAAGGCGCCCTCGGCATGGCTTGGATCATCGCCGCTTTCGCTGAGCGCCTGGCGCAGGCAGAGCAGGCGCTGGGTGGTGAAGTCGTGTGCCAGGTGCGGATGCTCGGCGGCGATCGCCTCGCGCAGCGCGCGCATCGCCTCAAGCGGAAAGCGGGTGCGGGTCGCCGGGCAATGGCGGGCCAGGTAGTCATCGACCGCCTGCTCGGCGCGGACGATCGACGGGGCAACCGCCCACAGGGTGTCGTCGAGGTCGAGCGTGATGGCGCGGATCATCGCGGCAGGGCTGTTCATGCGAGCCCGGACGATAGCATGCGCGCCGCAAGTGGCCGTGCCGGCGACGCCCGCCATGCCGGCCTATTCAAGCAGCAAAAGCAGGGCGCCGCGCCCGCGGACCACGGTCAGCAGCAGCTGGGCCGGTGGCGGATCAAGGCGCTGCTGCAGCTGGGCCAGGTCGTCGAGATCACGGCGGTTGCTGGCGACGATCAGGTCGCCGGCGCGCAGGCCGTTGCGCGCGGCGCGGCTGTTCGCCGCCACCGCTTCGACCCGGGCGCCACGCCCGCCGCGCTGGCGCAGGCGCTCGGGCAGCTCGGCCAGCCTGGCGCCCGCCAGTCGCGGGTCCAGCTGCTCGCCGTCCAGCTCGCGCACGCGCGCCTTCAGCACCACGTCGACATCGCGCTGGCGACCCTCGCGGAGCAGGCCAAGGCGCACTGGCTGGTCGACCGGCAGCAGGCCCTCGGCATTGTGCAGGCCTTGGCGGTCCTGCACCGGCACGCCGTCGATCGCCACCACCACGTCGCCCGGCTTGAGCCCGGCCTGATCAGCCGGCGAGCCTTCCTGCACCCGGGTGATCACCGCGCCGCGGCGCTCGGCCACACCCAGCAGTTTCGCCATCGCCGCGTCGATGTCCTGGCTCTCCACGCCAAGCGTGCCGCGACGCACTTCGCCAAAGGCCAGCAGCTGGCGCATCACGTCCTGGGCCAGGCCGACCGGGATCGCGAAGCCGATCCCGACATTGCCGCCGGAAGGACTGAAGATCGCCGTGTTGACCCCGACCAATTCGCCGCGCAGGTTGACCAGGGCGCCGCCGGAGTTGCCCGGATTGATGCTGGCGTCGGTCTGGATGAAGTTCTGGTAGCCCAGCCCCGACAGGCCCTGCCTGCCGAGCGCGGAGACGATGCCCGAGGTCACCGTCTGCCCGAGCCCGAACGGATTGCCCACCGCGACCACGAAATCGCCCACCCGCAGCGCGCGCGGATCGGCCAGGCGCACGGCGCTGAGGTCCTCGGCCGGAATCCGCACCAGGGCGACGTCGGTGTCCGGGTCGGCGCCAACGAACTCGCCGTTCAAGGTGCGCCCGTCGGCCAGGGTGACCTGGATATCGTCGGCGCCCTCGATGACGTGGTTGTTGGTCAGCAGCAGGCCGCGTTCGGCGTCGATGATCACCCCCGAGCCCAGCGACTGCTGGACGCGCTCGCGGGGCACCGAGGGCAGGCCGAAAAAGTGCCGGAAGAACGGATCCTCGGCCAGCGGATTGCGCACCCGGACCACGGTGCGGCTATGGATATTCACCACCGCCGGGGTCACTGCTTCGAGCATCGGCGCCAGCGAGGGCAAGGGCTGGCCATCCACGGCGCTGGGCAGGGCGGCGCGCGCGGTGCCGGGCAGGGCCAGGGCAAGCAGGATCAGGGGCAGGATCAGCAATCGGGGCATGCAAGCTCCGCGGAGCGATGGCGGGGGGCAGCGCTAGGACCGCCGGCAGCCGTCCGAGGTTCCCGCTGCCGGTGGTCGGAAGGGGGTGTGGAAAGCGTTGACAGGGTCCGGGGCGCGGCGTAGGGTTCGCCTCGGTCCGCCACAATATCTAGTGGTCAGCATTCACTGCACCACAACAGGTAGTGGGGAACGCTGGAGGGCGTTGGGGAGAGACCCACACACGAATACGGTACCCGCAGCCAGACTTTTGCCTTTCGCTTCAGGGATTTCCTGATGGGGCAGCGTGCTGCGACAGCCGTTTTTTTGCCAGGCGCGGCGGCCATCGTCCGCGCTGCAACGGAGGATGATTCAAACAATGAGCACGGTGCGCCTTGAGGCGGTGAAGAACGCGACGTCGGCGGAGATTCCGCTGCAGCCCGCATCCCAGGACATCTGGGACAAGAAATACCGCCTGAAGAGCAAGAAGGGCGAAGCCGTCGACCACGAGATCGACGACACCTACAAGCGTGTCGCCCGCGCCCTGGCCGATGCCGAGCCGACGGCCGAGAAGCGCAAATACTGGTACGAGCGCTTTGTCTGGGCGCTGCGCCGCGGCGCCATTCCCGCCGGCCGGATCACTTCCAACGCCGGTGCCCTGGCCCACAAGCCGGCGACCAGCACGATCAACTGCACCGTCTCCGGCACCATCGAGGACTCGATGGACGGCATCTTGGAGAAGGTCCACGAGGCCGGCCTGACCCTCAAGGCCGGCTGCGGCATCGGCTACGAGTTCAGCACCCTGCGCCCGCGCGGGGCGTTCGTGGCCGGCGCCGGTGCCTACACCTCGGGCCCGATGTCCTTCATGGATATCTACGACAAGATGTGCTTCACCGTCAGTTCCGCCGGCGGCCGCCGCGGCGCGCAGATGGGCACCTTCGATGTCGCCCATCCGGACGTGAAAGAGTTCATCCGCGCCAAGCGTGAGGACGGCCGGCTGCGCCAGTTCAACCTGTCCCTGTTGATCACCGACGGCTTCATCCAGGCGGTTCGCGACGACGCCGACTGGCCGCTGGTGTTCCCGGTCAACATCAAGGAACAGGACGACGTCGACCTCGAAGACGCCGCCACGGTAGTCTGGCGCGAGTGGCCGACCACCCGCAACTACGTCACCCGCGACGATGGCCTGGTCGCCTGCAAGGTGTACGGGCAGATCCGCGCCCGCCACCTGTGGGACATGATCATGGTCTCCACCTACGACTTCGCCGAGCCGGGCTTCATCCTGATCGACAAGGTCAACGAGATGAACAACAACTGGTGGTGCGAGACCATTCGCGCCACCAATCCTTGTGGCGAACAACCACTTCCGCCCTACGGCGCCTGCCTGCTCGGCTCGGTCAACCTGACCACCTTCGTCCGCGAGCCGTTCACCGATCGCGCGCGCTTTGACTGGGAGGAATACGCCGAGGTGGTCCGCGTGTTCACCCGCATGCTCGACAACGTGGTCGAGATCAACGGCCTGCCGCTTGAGCAGCAGCGCCAGGAGATCGCCCGCAAGCGCCGCCACGGCATGGGCTTCCTCGGTCTTGGCAGCACCCTGACCATGCTGCGCATGCGCTATGGCAGCGCCGACAGCTGCGAGTTCACCGAGCGCGTTGCCCGCGAGATGGCCGTCGCCGGCTGGGAGATTGCCCTGTCGCTGGCCGAGGAAAAGGGCCCGGCGCCGATCATGGACGAGGACTTCACGGTCAGCGCCGAGATGCTGCGCAAGCGTCCGGAGATGGCCACCGATGGCTTCAAGATCGGCGACACGATCAAGGGCCGCGAACTGCACGCCAAGTACAGTCGCTACATGCAGCGGGTGGCCAAGGTAGCCCCCGAACTGGTCGACAAGCTGGCCAGCACCGGCGCCCGCTTCACCCACCACAGCTCGATCGCGCCGACCGGCACCATCTCGCTGTCGCTGGCCAACAACGCCAGCAACGGCATCGAGCCGAGCTTTGCCCACCACTACTCGCGCAACGTCATCCGCGAAGGCAAGAAGAGCAAGGAAAAGGTCGAGGTCTACAGCTACGAGCTGCTCGCCTACCGCACCCTGGTCAATGCCAAGGCGATGCCCTACGCCGAAGAGGCCGAGGCCCAGCTGCCCGAGTACTTCGTCGCCGCCGACGACATCACCCCCAAGGAGCATGTCGACATCCAGGCCGCGGCGCAGATCTGGGTCGACTCCTCGATCTCCAAGACCGCCAATGTGCCGACCGATTATCCTTACGAGGATTTCAAGGACATCTACCTTTATGCTCACGAAAAGGGCCTGAAGGGCTGCACCACCTTCCGCTTCAACCCGGCCGCCTTCCAGGGCGTGCTGGTCAAGGAAAAGGACCTTGAGAACACCACCTATCGTTTCGAACTCGAAGACGGCAGCGTGGTCGAAGTCCGCGGCAACGAGGAGATCGAGTACGACGGCGAGATGCACACCGCCGCCAACCTCTTCGATGCGCTGAAGGAAGGCTATTACGGCAAGTTCTAGCGCGGGCGCCTAGCGCCCTGCGCGTGATCAGTGATCAGTGATTGGTGATTCGTAAAGGCAGTAGCTTGCGGGCTTCGCGCCTGCCAATCACCCATCACCCATCACGGCCAACCAAACCGGCCGCCAAGGAAGCTGGCCACACACGGTGCCTGTCGAAGACGGTGCACCACAAGGTCGAAGCGGGCAGGAGCTGGCTTCGGAAGCTGTCAGCTCGCATTCCGCCCGATCAGGAGGGGCTATGAGCAACGGTAATGGTGTAGCGGCGACGATTTCCGAAGCCGTCGAGAAAGTGCAGGAAGTGGCCGCCGAGGCCAAATCGGCGATGGAAAAACGCGCCACCGCGGTGAAGAAGAAGGCCCAGGCCGCGGTCAAGCAGGCCAAGGCCCAGGTCGCCAAGGCGCGCAAGGAAGTGGAGAAGGAGGTCAAGGCGGTCAGCAAGAGCGCCAAGGCCAAGGTCGCCAAGGCCAGGAAGGACGTTGAGAAGGAAGTGGCCGCGGTCAAGAAGAAGATCGACGCCGCCCAGAAGGACGTCGCCAAACGCGCCGCCGACGTGAAGAAGGCGGCCACCAAGAAGGCCAAGTCGGCCAAGAAGGCGACCACCAAGAAGGCCAAGGCGACCAAGAAGACGGTAACCAAGAAGGCCAAGGCAACCAAGAAGACCGCGACCAAGAAGGCGACCAAGGTCAAGAAGGCCGCCAGCAAGAAGGCGACATCGGCCAAGAAGTCGGTCAAGAAGAAAGCCGCACCGGCCAAGAAGGCGGTGAAGAAAGCAGCCAAGAAGGCGACGGGCAAGAAGGCCCCCGCCAAGAAGGCGCCAGGCAAGAAAGCCCCGGCCAAGAAGGCCGCGGCCAAGAAGTCGAGCAAGAAGAAGTAGCAAGGTTGCCCCGAGGGTCCCGTCCGCAGGTGCGCTGGAAGCGCGCCGCGGACGGGTAACCCGCGGGTTGTCCGGCATCGCGGGCCGGCGTTTCCAGCAAGTCGCGGGGCCGCGCGAGCCCCGCCGCCGCGACCGTGCGCGCGGCCAGAGACCGGCTTTGCCGGAAATCATCAGGAGTGGGTTGTGGCAATCAAGATCAGCAAGAAAATCAAGGGCTTCAGCGTGCAGGGCGCCGAGGACAAGGCCAAGGCAGCGCAGGCTGTAGCGCCCGCCGCCGCCGCGCCGGCCGAGCTGCCGCGCGCCGAAGTCATCCAGATGCACGAGCAGATCGAGCGCCCCGAGGTGCTGGTCGGCAGCACCTACAAGATCAAGTCGCCCCTGTTCGAGCACGCCCTGTACGTCACCATCAATGACATCGTGCTCAACCCCGGCACCAGGCACGAATCGCGTCGCCCCTTCGAGATCTTCATCAACTCGAAGAACATGGACCACTTCCAGTGGGTCGTCGCCATCACCCGCATCATGTCCGCCGTCTTCCGCAAGGGCGGTGACGTCACCTTCATCGTCGAAGAGCTGAAGGCGGTGTTCGACCCCCGCGGCGGCTACTTCAAGGCCGGCGGCGTCTACATGCCCTCCATCGTCGCCGAGATCGGCGCCGTGGTCGAAGACCACCTCAAGCTGATCGGCATGATCGTCGACGACCAGCTCAGCGACGACCAGAAGCAGCTCATCGCCGAAAAGCGCGCTGCCTACGAGGCCGGGCTAAAAAAAAACGCTGACGCCGGGGAAGTCGTAGCCGCGGGTTCCGCTGCAGGGAAAGTGGAGGCTAAGAGCGCAGAGGCGGGGAGCTTTCCGCCCGGCGCGACGATGTGCCACAAGTGCAATACCCAGGCGATGATTGTTATGGATGGGTGTCAGACTTGTTTGTCTTGTGGGTATTCGAAGTGTGGATGAGTTGACATGCTCATGCAGTGGATGAGCTACATCGCGGACTCTGCTTCGATCTTCGGTCTGTTCCTCACTGCCTTTGTTGCCCTTAGAGTCTCCCAGATTCGGAAGGGCTTTCTGCTTCGGGCGCGTCTCCCGCAGCTGCTAGAGCGGCTTTGCGAGCTCCGGCCACAGTTGATCGAGGATCTTGACGCATTCGAAAGAAACGTCAGAGCGGCTGAACAAAAGATACAAAGGGCTTCGGAGGTGCTGGAGTCGATCTCAAGCAAGCTCCCGAAGCAGGAGTCGGAGCGATTTCGCTCGACTTCCGAACAACTTCGCTCAGCGCTTCGGCCTCGACTGCTGGAGCCTGCAGCAAGGCGATGCCATCAACTAATGGCTGGAGCGGAAGAGTCGCTTCGGGACATGCTGGAGTCACTTCAATGGCAAGCCTAGAGAGCGGCATGCGAACTGAGTGGCAAAGATTTGTAGGTGAGCTCATCGAGCGCACGCAGAAGAAGTTGCTTGTCTGGCGTGGCGCAGGCCGAGAGGACTTGCCAGAAGTTGGTGACGATGAACGAATTGGTTCGTGCTACATAGCAACACTGAACGAAAGGCTTGTTCGCGTATATGACAGCAGAAAGGAGGCTGGAGGGTCACCAGGGATTTACAACATCTACGATTCGATAGTGGAGGGAAATTTGCCAGCGAGGTCGCGGCGTCCATGGACTCGAAGCATCCACCTTGAAATCACGACCGAGGACGGAAGAAATTGGTGGGGGTTTCCTTCGATGAGTATCTCATCGGACCTGTTCGATGCTGTGGCCCGCCAGTCGGCGAATGTCGAAGAGTTCGTGAGGGGAGTACTCTCAGAAGCGCCGTCGGCTTCCGGATTGACCTCTCCGGGCCCCAATGACCATAACGACTGATCGTGTTTGGGTTTCGCTCCCTCAGCGGTGAGAGAGGAGAACAGGGGTCGAAGTGCACTTTACCGCTGAAAGCTTTCTCGCGATCTCGCCCGCGGCCTGAATCCAGGTGCTACTGAAACGCCGGGACGTCGCGGGGCGGCACATCACTCCTCAAAACCGCTAAGGAAGACGAAGTCGGAATCCAGCGCCAACCTGCGCACGGTCGACCAGTCGCCCATCAGCAACTGCGGTCCACCCAATTCCCGGAGGATTGCACCGCGGTTGTTCCAACCGATGCCATCGCCCAAATCGCCGGTAGTCGCATAGGTGGTGTTCCCCCGCTGCAGGACGACAGTCTTTCCATCGCTGATCACCAATTCACCGAGCGAGTCCTCTACGGCCTTCGCGAAAGTAGCTGGTGCCAGTGAATACGCTCGTTCCGACGACTTCTCTCGCGTAGAACAAAGCCTTCGCACCAACTTCGAGACGCCGTAAGTTACGATTCTACAGTCCTCGTTGATGCCCTCTACCGAGACTCCGATAGTGGTTTCATCTGGCGAGAGATTCCACTCCAGCATGCGTGTCCTGCTGTCGAAAGCCACCACCGTGGTTTGGTTCTGCACAAGAATCTCCAGTGCTGGATCCTCGTCGATGTTCGCAGCAAGCACATTGGTGTTGGGCGTCGCAATGGCGAATGCGTCGGTTTTCCACAGCAGCTCTCCGGTGGCGCCGTCCCAGACTAGCAGCCTGCCGGATCCGGAGGTCAGGAGATCAGGCACCTCGTCCTCATTGAAAAACATTGAGCCGAGTGCCCCGAGCGGCCTCTGCAAGCCCTCCACGTCCAACCCTTCCCACTGCAGTTCCCAGGTCAAACCGTCCAGGACCCTCACGCCAGGATGCAGGTGAAAGGCACTGGCCACAACGATCTCCAGCTGCGGATCGGCATCAAGATTGATGGCAGCGAGCTGCGGGCCCCAATGGTCAAAGAAAGGTCGAACAGTGGAATCAGGTGTCCACGTTCTAAGCACTTCCCCGGTTGCCGCATCGGCGATCGACACCCGCATTCCTTCGCGACCAGCAGCTGATTCGATCGGGCCATAGATCGCTTCCAATTGCCCGTCTCCGTCGACGTCCGCCACCGCTACATTAGAATGAGGGCCCATTGCGTCGAAAGCGCTGTATTCCACGGCGTCGCTCGACACGTCGATGATCCTCAGGATTGCTGGCGAGCCACTTCCCGATCCTCCACCGTAGACAATCTCTGGTGAGGAGTCTCCGTCGAGTTCTCCAATGGACAGATCGTTGACACCTAAAACTGGATTGGCGTGGGAATAAGCCACGGTCCAAGACCAGGGCCGGTACGCCACAATCTCGCTCAACGGTCTAGTTCCAGAAATCAACTCATCGGAACCGTCGCCATCCATGTCGTACACGACGGACCGGGAGGTCTGCATAGCCTTGAAATCAGAAATCGGAGAGTAAAAGGGGCTCGAAGCGAAGACCGTCGTGGTATCAGACGCCCCAACGATTGCAAACTCTTGCGTGCTGGAGTCTCCGTCGAACTCTCCCAACACTGGTCTTCCTTGGAAGCCTCCAAAATAGGTCCACTCGACAGCCAGTGTGGCACCGTCAAGCACCGTTCCAACATCTCCAGACACCACAATCTCAAGGGCAGGATCGGCATCCAGCTGGCCAGCATCCACGGCCTGCTGACCTTCCGCCCCCGTCCACACGACTGCGTTGCTGTTCAGGTCACGGATCTGGGCGTTCGTGCCGATCGAGCCGAGAACTTCCAGGTCGCCGTCTGCGTCGATGTCCTTAACGCCTCTGACGTAGAACAACTCCGGGCGGATCGCACCACGGATATTTCGAGAACCGATCACATTCTCGCGCAGTCGTCTGAAGTTGGGACCCTCAAAGACAACCAGCTTTCCTCCGTTCTCGTCCTGCAACGATGCGAGGAATACTCCTGGCTGGCCTAGAGCGACAGGAATCTGCTTCATCTCCGAGAAAACGAAAGTCTCGTTTCGGGCGAGAGGAACGCGGCTGACCAGCCTGAAAACGCCATCCACCCGCTTGAGGACCGTGAAGTGGCTTCTTCCGCGCCAACCGCCTGAAGGTTCCGTCGTGCCCGAAACTACAACCTCGTTCGTGCCATCCCCGTCCAGATCTACGATCAGAAGGCCTGCACTACCAGGGTTGTAGGCCGGCTGTAGGTTGCTCCACACTTCCTGCAGCTTGGCCTGGCTGAAACCGAGAAACGGAAAAGCGATAGCTAGTGCAGCGAGGCAGAAACGCATGGTCGAGAATCTCTCTTTCTGAATCGTCATGAGCGCAGCTAGCAGGCGAGCCAATACGATGCCAAGCGACACAAATGGCGCTAGCCCTCAGCGGAGATATTACAAAGGGCGGCCACTCGAGTCGGGACGATAGCCTGCTAGTTCTGTTCGAATCCTGAGGCAAATACATAGAAGGCGTTTGGACCAAGACGGCGCACCGCAAGGGAGTCGCCCAGGAAAACATTGAGCTGGCCATGCATGCGGGTTACTACCCCTCGATTATTGAAGCCAAGCGAAACACCGAAGGCTTCGGTCGAGGACAGGATGGACTCAAGGCGCTGGATCATCACGCGTTCGCCATCGGTAAACACGAGATCACCGGTGGAATCGGTTACGGGCCGGACGAACTGTGCGTTTGGCACCGCGTAATTTCGGATTGTATCGACAGTGCGTGTACCGCAGTGTCGCCGCGACAGGCGGCGCGGCTCGTAGACGACCAGCCGACAAGCGGGGCCAGCGCCCTCAATCTGCAGCCAGATCAACGGATCTTCGGAAACGAACTGCCACTCCAGCAAGCGGGATGCAGCATCGACTGCAATCAATCCCGCTTCATTCTGCACGACGATCTCCAATGCAGGGTCTTCGTCAATGTTGGCTATCGCGATATTGGTGTCGGGTCGCGCTTGCCCGAACGGAACGCTTCTCCAAAGGATCGTGCCGTCTATCCCGCTCCACACGATAATCCGACCGCCGCTGGCAGTTACGACATCTGGAACGTCGTCACCGTTGAAGTACATAGAAGACAAGGCGTCAATCGGGCCTCCGTAGTTGGCTCCATCTGCTGAGGCCCAGTGATCTGAGAGCGAGGACCCGTCCAAGACCCGCACTGCAGACGAGTATCCGGTTGCACTCGCTACCACGATCTCCAGCGCAGCGTCATCGTCAAGCTGCAGGGCAACAAGCTGCGGGCCAGCAGTTGATCCAATGGCCCGCCACTCAAGGGTGCGCTCGCGAAGCACTTGACCTGTTGCCGCATCAGCAATTGAGATCCGATGCCCCCGAAAGCCCGATCCGGTTTCAATTGATGCATAGACAATCTCCGGAGAGCCGTCTTGTTCGATATCCGCCACCAACAGGTTCGAGTGCGGTCCTCGCACATCGATCTCGCTGAACTGACTGAGATTGGTCGCCGAGTCGAAGATCTCCAATAGATCCGGGCCGGTGCTCGTCGATCCGCTTCCAAAGATCACTTCGGGTGCGGGATCCCCATCAAGTTCACCGACTGCCAAACCCTGAACTCCGCTTTCGTATTGCTGGTGAGAAAACACCGGATTGGTCCAATCGAAAGGTTGGTAGGCGATCACCAACTGGCCCGCCTGGGCTGAACCGAACACGAGTTCATCTGAGCCATTGCCATCAACGTCGAACACAACGAATGACTGAACCTGCCCAGTGTCAAAGTCAGAGACTGGCGAAAATGTCGGAGTCGCGGTGAACAGTACTGTTGGGCCCCATGGATGGATGATAAGAAACTCGAGAGTTTCTGAATTCCCGTCGAAGTCCCCCACCACCGGCTGTCCAACGAAGCCATTCGGATAGCTCCACTGAACCATCCCGCTAGCACCATCGAGCACGGTTCCCTCGGCGCCGGAGACGATGATCTCTAGAGCGGGGTCCGAGTCTAGCTGTCCCGCTCCGAGGCTCTGGTCACGCTCGAGGCCGGTCCAAACTACAGCGCCTGTCTCAAGATCCCGGATCTGTGGGTAGCGCTCCGATTGGCCAAGCACCTCATAGTCGCCATCGGCATCGATGTCGGCGACACCCATGAGCCTGAACTCTTTGGCAAGCGCGATCTCCTGAATCCTGCGAAAGCCCGGTCCCTCAAACACAACTAGCTCGTGGATGTCGTCGCTGGACAGCCAGATATTGTTTTCTTCGAAAAGCGAAGCCACGATGCGGCCGGGCGCGGCCGGCGGCACTGGGAGGGCTTGGAGCTTTCCGTTGAAGGTTTGCCCGGGACGCAGCAGGTGCGCGTGGGTCTGACGGAACTCACCGCCGCGATGCCGGAGTGTCGCCATAAAGCTGTGATCGTTGAAACCGAATGACGTCGACGTCTGCCCGGAAACAATGGCTTCATTCTGACCATCGCCCTCCAGGTCCAAGACGAGCATGCCGCGCCCGCCGGGGTCATAGAACGGCTGGTAGTTTGTCCACTGAATCTCGAGGGCGAGCTGTGGTTGTGCAGCACACGGGAGGGCCAGCAGAGCGCTAGCAAGCAGCATTGTGATTCGCATGGCGATTGTTACGTTCGGCAGGAATGCTTTAAGGGGCGTAGAAGTCACTCGAATTCAGTCTTCAGAGGAGGCAGCCGTCGATTCAACCGGTACCTGGCTCGAAGCGGCCGAATCAGGGGTCGGAAAGCTGCGTCATCCGAAGGCGGCGAAGATTACCACAGCACCTTGGATTGAGTTGCAGGTGGGGCCGACAGGGATCTGGTAAACAGGGGTCAAGTAAACGGGGGTTAGAGTGCACTTTCAGCGCTCCGGCCTCTTGGGCGCCCGATCTTTGCGGGGCCTGCGGGGCGGTTGAGCTGGTCTTTGATGGATGCGCGGAAGCGATCGGGTCCTGGGGCATGCCGGCGTTGCAGGAGCACAGCACGGGGTCAGGTCTTGCATTGTTTGCATTCTAGAGCTGACCTCCGCGGCCCCTTGCGTGCTCCCGATCCAAGCCTTGAGTGGTGTCGCAACGCATGCTAAAAAGCGCGTCTCAATTACATGGGCCCCTTCCTCCGTGCACGCCATTCCATCGTTCAGAGCCTGCGTACTTTCACTCTTCTCTTTGGTCTTGCTGAGCGGATGCGTAAGCGCTCCAAAGCGCGTTACCCTTAGCGCCGACGAGTTCGAGCGGGTCAAGAACGTGCAGGTTCTTGCCATGAGGCGCTCCGAACCTGATCTCGTGATCCTCAACAATCCTGCGCACAGCTTTGGCTTGATCGGTGCCGTCGTCGCCGAGACCAATCGGGTTCCAAAGCGCGACAAGCTGCGCGATCACCTGCGCTTGGCGGGATTCGACCAGGCAGAGCATCTCAGGCAGGCGTTGGAAAATGCGTTCACCGCTCGAGGTGTGGCCCTGCACTGGCCAGATGAAATCATGGCGCCAGAGAAAGAGAAGGGCGTGAAGCGGGATGCATGGGGCATGCGCAAGGCCTATGCTCCTGCAACCGAAGGGGTGGACGCGATTCTCGATGTAAATTTCGGTTTCACGGGCTATGCGTCTGCTGGAGTAGGCGACGGCGCGCCATACCGCCCGACTGTCGTGCTTAACGTGCGCCTGCTTGACGCAAAAGGCGAGCGCGTTCTGATGAGCGACCTGTTCGTCTACAACAACGTTTTCGGACAGTCGTCGGGAGTGAGTATCGAGCCCGACGACGTACATGTGTATCCCGATTTCGACGACCTTGATGCGGCCGGGCCTGCCTTGGCAGAGGGGCTTGGTTCGGCCGTCGGCCGCGTCGTCGAGTCGTTGAATCAGCAGCTGTGACCTGCAAGCCCCGCCTCGGGGCGCTCAGTCTGCTCCTTGTCGCGTGTGCATCGCCGCAGGTGGAGCGCAGGGCTGACTCCGGCATGGCCACGGATGCCTGCACTTCGGTTGCATCGTTGTCGCATGTCACGCCACTGCTGACGGAGCGGCCACGGCGTGGCTATTCGCCCCGCGCATTGGACTTTGCCAAGCAAGCGCGGTGCGCAGAGCTGGACGGGGAGAGGGTGCTGGCCCTGCTTTACTCTATCGACTCTTCCCACAAGCGCCTTGACCTAACGGTCGAGGCACTGACGCTTGGCAAGGAAACGGTTCCGACCGCGATCATTTTGATGGATGAAAAGGGGCAATCCATGCACCGCGTGGGTTTCGATGCCTTCGTGCGCCGTGGACAGGCCTACACAAAGCACCTGATCATCGATACTGACAGCGTGACCTATCTGGCGATTGCTCTCGATCCGCGCTTCAAGGACGGAGCGTTGCAACAAACCAATGCCGTTCAAGCCCCGATCCCGCTCATCGGGCCAGGTGGCGCAGTCATGATCGCGAACGGCACCGAGCAGAAAAGGAATATGCCACTGGGCACCAGGGGTAAGGTCCGGGTCCATGCCGAGCCCAAAGCTCAGGTGATGGTCGAAGATCTGTAGGCCTGCATGGCCCCTTGGGTCAAACAGGTAGAACCGGGCTCAGAGCGCACTTTCAGCTCTCCGGCTTGCTGGGCGCCCGATTCGTGCGGGACCTGCGCGTCGGTTGAGTTGGGCTTCGATGGTGGCGCGGAATCGATCGGGTCGCGGTGTGTGGCACCAACATCGAACAAGGGGCGAGAGTTGAATGGCACTGATTTAAGCCCGAATTTTCAACGAGCAGAGATGGTCAGTTTTCGAGGCCGCCTCGCGCAGGCTGTCCAGGTAGCGATGGCGATCCGCGTCTTCAAAGAAGCAGGGCTGGCGGTCGTTCCCGCGCTGGACAATGTGCTGGGGAACGCCGGGAAGATCGAGTCGCGGCTGGCGAGCCATTCTGGGGCCCTGGATTCAAGGTCGCGGTAGCTTGGCGCGGAGGGCACCGTGCGTCAGTCAGCGCCAGCCTCTTTTCGCGTAAGGCAATTCCGAAAGTGCACTCTGACCCCTGTTAGGCCGTGCTGCCGTCAGCCTATTTCCAGTATTCGATGATCCTCGAGACCTTGCCTTGCTTGAACTCGAACACCGCGAGGTGCCGGCTACCGCTGCTGCTCTCCAGACGCTGGACGGCTGCGGCGTCGTGGCCGGGCAGGATGTGGAGGATGCGGTAGCGGTCCTCGGTGAACTGGTATTCCCCCGCCTCGGCGAAGCGCACGGAATTGCCATGCAGTTCCTGTCGCGTGTACACGCCGCCGTAGACTTCATGGATGTAGGTGAAGTCCTCAGTGTACAGATCGAACACGGCGTTGACCTCGGCGGCGCCGGCGCCGCGCATCATCATCCGGTTCTGGGCGTCATTGACGCGCTCGACCAGTTGCCGGATGTCGGCTTCCGACAGCGCGGTGTCGTCCTGGGCGCTGACGGCCGTAGCCAGCAGCAGGCTGGCCAACACTGCAATCCACCTCATGGTTTGCTTTCCTCCTCGTGGGTCTTCTGATTCGAACGCGTCGAGCGCGCGGCTCCAAGTGCGCGGGTCCCCATCCTGTGCACGCTGTGCGCAGGTGGGGATCGTAGCGGACGACTTCGATGGCGACTCTGTACAGGGTGCGACGCGGCGTTGGCCGGGATGCCGATCATTCCGGTCATCACTGCAGTGCCGGTCTCGCGGTCGATGCGCGTGCGGCGGCGCGCGGAGAAGGTGTGGATTGCGTGGCGGCCCACACGCCGCCAAGAATCAGGGCAACGCCGGCGACCTGCAGCGGGCCCAGCGTTTCGCCGAGCAGCAGCCAGCCGGCGGCAACGGCGACCAGCGGGCTGAGAAAGCCCATGGCGCTGACCGTCGATGGCGCGAGGCGCTCAACTCCGTTGAACCACAACACGTAGCTCAGCGCGGCGCCAACCAGAGTCAGCCAGCCCACTCCGGCCAGCGAGGCGGCGGTCAGCGGCGGCAGCACGATCCCCACCCACCAGGCGGCGGCAAGCAGGAGCAGACCGCCGGCGGTCAGTTGCCAGGCGGTAAAGGCGAGCAGCGGCGTGTCACCGCGCCACTTGCGACTGTAGACGGTGCCGGCGGCCAATGAAGCCGCACCGGCCAGACCGGCACCGAGACCGATGGGATCGAACCGGGCGTCGGGGCCCAGGACCAGCATCGCCACACCGACCAGGCCCACCAAGGCCGCGGCCACCGACACGGGGCGAATGGGTTCATCCAGCGCCATGCGGGCCAGCAGCAGCACGATCAGCGGTTGGATGGCCCCCACCGTGGCTGCGATGCCACCGGGGAGGCGGTAGGTGGCGATGAACAGACAGGCCCAGAACAGTGTGAAGTTGAAGCCGCCGAGCAGGAAGACCCGGCCCAGCTGCGAAGGCGGCGGCAGCCGCCGCACGAGCAGCAGCAGGATCAGGCCGGCAGGCAGGGCACGCAAGGCGGCGATGGTCAACGGGTCGCCGCCGGGCAGCAGGGTGGTGGTGACCACGTAGGTCGACCCCCAGAGCGAGGGCGCCAGCGCGGTCAATACGAGGTCGAGGGGGCGGTTCATGGCTTAGCGCGCGTCGGACGTGCGCTGCGGCGCCAGCGGCAGGGCGACAGGGCGCATCGGTGCAGCGTCCGCGCCGCGTAGGCGCAGCCCGCCACCGATGAAGGCGAACTCGTAGACGCCGGCTTCGCTCAGGCCTTCCAGATAGACCAGTTCGAGAATAGGCGCGCCTTGCTCCGCGAGCAGATAGGTGTGCACGGGCACGTAGTTGTGCTCGACCTCAGAGGGGAAGGCCTCGAAGCTGAGATTGTCCGCGCCGACCACCATCGCGCCGCCTTCCTCGACCAGGAAGCGGGCGGCATCCATGCCGAGGCCCGGCGGGCTGTGCATGTAGGCGGCGGCGTCGTCGTAGACCTTCATGCGGCCGGTGCGGATGAGCACCACGTCGCCTGCCTGCAGCGACAGCTGCTGCCGGGCCAGCGCGCCGCGCAGCTCGTCGCGGCTGACCCGATGGCCTGCGGGCAGCATGTCCACGCCCAGATGGGTCGGCAGGTCGATCATCACGCCGCGCGCGACGATCGGCGGCAGCGCTTCGGCGCCGGCCACCTTCCAGCCGCGGTCGCCCAGATGCTCGCTGGCGCGGAAGCCGTTCCAGATGCGCCCGTCGAGTCCGAAGTGGGCCAGCGTATCGATGTGCGTGCCGGTGTGGGTGTACATCGAGAAGGCCGCGCCGGTGTAGCTGACGTGCGAGTTAAGTGCCTTGCCGAGGCCAAGCGGATCGTCGATCAGCGTGCCGTGCGGGGTATGCGTCATCCACATCCTGTAGTGCGGATCGCCGGCGGCCTGCCAGCTGGGCATGCCGATGTACAGGTCGACCGAGAGGTCGTACACCGCGCCGCCCTTGACGCGTGCGAGCACGGCGGAGCGCGACGTTTGGCTCATCAGGTTGAGGCGTCCGATCTGGTCATCGGGCCCCCAGGGGCTGCTGCCGACGACGGGTGGCTTGGCGTGGAGCGGTGCCGCAGTCGCCAGCAGGGCGAGGGCGAGGGCGAGCAAGATCCTGCGTGTACGTGCGGACATGGGAATCTCCTTGGGCCGGGTGTGGACTCAAGGTGCGCCTCGCACTCGCGAAAGATAATCCGCAGAATCGGGAAATGAACTTTCGCCGCCGGTGAACAATGGATCGCATCGCCGCCCTACGGGTGTTTCGCCGCGTCATCGAGCTGAACGGTTTCGCCGCCGCAGCGCGGGACCTTGACCAGTCCAACGCCGCGGTCAGCACGATGATCAAGGCGCTGGAAGCCGACCTCGGCACGCAGCTGATCGTGCGCACGACGCGCGCACTGAGGCTGACCGACACCGGGCACGACTACTTCAGGCAGATCACCCGTGTGCTCGATGCGCTTGCCGAGGCCGACGATACCGCGCGATCGAGCGGCGCCGAGCCGCGGGGCGTGCTGCGGGTCAGCGCGCCGCTATCGCTCGGCCTGGTACTGCTGTCGCCCATCCTTGCCCGCTTCGCCGCGCGCTATCCGGACATCGAACTCGACGTGGAGTTCGGCGATCAGGCGGTCGACCTGATCGAAGGGCGCTTCGATCTGGCCATCCGCGGCGGCGTGCTGCAGGACTCGAGCCTCAAGGCGCGCAAGCTCATGGATATCGAACGCGTGCTGTGCGCAGCGCCCGCCTACCTCGCCCGATGCGGCACGCCCGAGTATCCGGACGCGCTGTCCGAGCATCGCTGCCTGGGCTACTCGCTGTCCGCCACCCCGCGCAGCTGGGTGCTCGAAAAGGGCGAGCAGGCCGTGCGCGTCGCCGTCGCAGGCGGCTTCCGGGCCAACAACTCGCTGGCCCTTCGCGAGGCGGCCGTCGAGGGGCTGGGCGTGGCCTTGCTGCCCAAGCTCTATGTGATGGACGCCCTGGCATCCGGCCGGCTGGTCCACGTGCTGCCCGACTGGCGTGGAGAAGGGCACGCGCTGTACAGCGTGTACCCCGCGCACCGGGAGGGCTCGCTGAAGGTCCGCTGCCTGATCGACTATCTGATCGAGGCGCTGCAGACAGCCCTCGCCTGAGGCCCCAGCCATCGTTCACTCAGGGCGAAAGGTGTTTCCCTGATTCGGGAGATTCTCGCGCCGGCGGTGCTCGTTAGTCTGCTTGCCTTCTCATCGGGGACAGCAGCATGAACGTATCCATCGTCATCGCCTTCCACTCCGGTTATGGCCATACCGAAGCGCTTGCCCGCGCCGTGCAGCAGGGCGTCGACCGCATCGAGGCGGCCATCGTTTCGCTGATCGATGTGACCGATCTTGACGACCAGGCATGGGCGACCATGGCCGCGGCCGACGCCATCATCTTCGGCTCGCCCACCTACATGGGCGCGGTCTCCGGGCCGTTCAAAACCTTCATGGACAAGACCTCGCGTGTGTGGATGCGGCGGGGCTGGCAGGACAAGCTGGCCGCTGGCTTCACCGTGTCCAGCTCGCAGGCGGGGGACAAGTACGCCACGCTCAGCCAGCTCGCCACCCTGGCCGCCCAGCACGGCATGCTGTGGGTAAGTCTGGGCCTGCTTCCCGGCAACAACGCATCCAGCGGTTCGGTTCACGACATCAACCGCATCGGGGGTTCGCTTGGCGCCATGGCGCAGGCCAACTCCGACGAGCCCGCGGACATCGCGCCGCCGTCCTCGGATCGGGAGACCGCCGCGCTGCTCGGCGCGCGCGTCGCCAGGCTCGCCAAGCAGTTCAGGGCCGGCGCCTTGGTCGGACAGCCCGCGGCGCACCGCGCCACGCTTGCGCTGGAAGCATGAAAGTGAAACTCGGAGAGCAGTACAGCAAGCGTTCCTGGTTTCGAGATCATCCCTGCGTGGGCGCATTGCCGGAACAGGGGGCAGAGTGGAATGGCAGTTGCTTGAAGAAGCAGGGGTCAGAGTGCACTTTCCGCTGACCGCACTCTCGGCACCTCGCCCTGGCGCTGAATAGAACTGCTGTCGAAAGCGGGGCGCGGCCTGAGCCTTTGGCGCTATAGCGTCACAGCGCTACAGTGCCGCGTGGAGGTGCCCCATGAGTGAGCTATCCAAGCGCTCGACCATCTATCTCGATCCCGACCTGCACCAGGGCTTGCGCCTGAAGGCGGCGAGCACCCACCAGTCTGTGTCCGAGATCGTGAACGGTGCGCTGCGCCAGGCCTTGCGCGAGGACCAGCAGGACCTGGCCGACTTTGCCTCCCGCGTGGAGGAGCCGACCCTGTTCTACGAGGCGCTGCTCAAGACCTCAAGGCGTATGGCAAGCTTTAGGCTGCGCTTCAAGCAGTCAGGCGCCAAGGATCTGCGTGACACTCCCAAGGAGGATGTTGCGCGAATCCTTGAACGTATCGATGCGCTGGCAGAGGACCCCAGGCCACCCAGCAGCGAGAAGCTGTCCACGCAGGAGCGCTATCGCATCCGTCAGGGTGTTTACCGCATCCTCTACGAGATCGAGGACGGTCAATTGGTGATCGTGGTGGTCAAGGTGGGGCATCGGCGCGAGGTGTACCGATGACGGGGAGAGCGAGCTCCGAGGAAGCAAGGGGGGCGTCGAATTCGTTTCGCTCGGGCTTGTTTGGAGACTCCGTGCTGCCTGCTGCCGCCTTGCCCCGCCTCCTCTCGGCCATTCGTTGCCTCGGACTTTACGGCGTGTTGATCTCGGGTGTCTCGGCCCAGGAGGCCCCGCCGCGCACTGCGCCGCCGTTGCCGGCACCGGATCCGATGAGCTACCAGATCATCCATGTCGACACGGCACAGGAGCTGGCCGATGCCGCATGGAGTCTGCAAAGCAATCAGGCCATCGTGATCGCGCCGGGCTCCTATGACCTGGCAAGTGTCAGTTTTCCGAACGGGGTGGATGGGCGGATCACGGTAGGGCGCTTCGGCGCACCGGTCATTACTAACATCCAGGTTCGTGGTGCGACGGACGATCCCGCCGATGTGGTGCTGCGCGGCGCCGGCATGCTCAATCCGATCGTGCCGTATGGCGTGCAGATCTTCAGCGCGCGTGAAGTGACCCTGGCCAACTTCAGCGTTGGCGAAGTCTATTACCACGCGATTGGCGTGCAGGGCGGTCAGGGTGCCGGTGATATCCGCATCTACAATGTGCGCGCCTACGACGCGGGGCAGCAGATCATCAAGGGCTCCGGTGCAGGCGCCGATGACGTCACCATCGAGTACTCGCAGGTCGACTACAGCGTGGGCGCCGTCGTGCACCCGGAGGGCAGCCCGCCGAACAGCTGCTACACCAACGGCATCGACGTCACCGGAGGCGATCGTTGGATCGTTCGCGACACTCGCATCGAGCGCATCCGGTGTCAGAACAATGCCATGGCCGGGCCTGCGATCCTGGTCTGGCAGGGCTCGGCCGATACGCTGATCGAACGCAATCTGATTCTCGACTCATCGCGCGGCATAAGCCTGGGTCTGGTGGCCAGCAGCGATCACAGCGGCGGCATGGTGCGGAACAACCTGATCCGCTGGAACCCGTCGGCCACCTACGCCGTGGACGTTCCGATCTACTCCACCTCGCCGAACTCGCGGATCCTCCACAACACGGCGCTGACGCGAGGCCGGTACCCGAACGCCATTGAAGTGCGCTTCGCGGGTGCAACCGGCGTGGAGGTGGCCGGCAACCTGCTGGACGCCGCGATACTGCCAAGGCAAGGCGCAGCGCCGCTGCTCAGCGACAACCGTAGCGACGCGCAAACGGCCTGGTTTCGTGACGAGGCCAATGGCGATCTCAGGTTGTCGGCGGCGGGCGAAGCCCAGCTGAGCAGCGCGGTCTCGCGGCATCCCCAGGTGCTGCAGGACTGTCTCGCCGCGAGCCGGCCCGCGTCGACCGAGGTCGGCGCCTGCGGGCGAGACCCGCAACGCGTGTTTGCTGATGGATTCGAGCTCTGAGATGGAAGCAGGAGATAGAAGCAGGGGGCAGAGTGCGCATTCCGCTGACTGAGTTCTGGGGACGTCGCCCGCGCAGCAGATCTATCTCCCACTGAAAGCCGGTAGGCGTCGCCGCAGGCCGCGCTGCCCCATGAAGGTCCTCGCCGCAACTCTATGTTCTGCAGCCCGCGGCGCGTATCCTCCGACCTTGGTCAAGCGGGATGGTGAGGGCGATGCGGACGCTTCTGTTGATCGGCGCCCTGTTCAGTGCCGCGGCATTTGGGCAGTCGGCCTTCGTCGAATCGAACGGGCTGGTGGTGATCGAGGCGGAGTCGCTTGATCCGCTGGGTGCGGGTTGGGTCCGCGTGCCACCGGGCACCAGCGCTGCCGCGGATATCGATGATCCGGGCAGCGCGCTGGGCGGGGGCTACATCGTCTGGGAGGGTGCGGCCTCCGGCAACAACGTCAGCAACGGGCGCACCACGGTGTTCGTGCGTATCGCGAATCCCGGTACCTATCGATTCCTCTGGCGGAACCAAGTGGGCCTTGGCACCAACACCACCGAGCACAACGACACCTGGCTGCTGATCGTCGCCGATGCGTTCTATGGCTTCCGCAGCAGCTCCGGGTCGACGGTCTGTCCACGCGGCGCCGCCACGCAAGGCAATGCCTGCGTGGGCGCCGAGCCCAACGGCTCGAGCCGTGACGGGTTCTTCAAGGTCTACAGCTCCGGTGCGGCGAACTGGAAATGGCAGGCGTCCACCAGCGACAACGATGCGCATGACGTGTTTGCGCGTTTCGATTCCGCAGGGGACTACAGCCTCGTGTTGGCCGGCCGGTCCACCTTCCACGTGCTGGATCGCATCGTGCTGTTCCGCAGCGACGTCAGCCAGGCCTTCGCGACCGATCCCGCGCGTCCCCAGTCACCCACGATGCCGGTCAACCGCGTCTTTCTTGACGGGTTCGAGGACGGCCCGTAGTACCGGGTTGTGAAGGTGATCGACCTGCGCCGCGTTTCTGCGCGATCGCCCCGGGCTCTCGGGTGTGTTGGGAGTCGCTCGAATCCGCTCATGTCAGCATCCGCACCCACCTCCCGGGTCTCGCGGACTTGCGTCGGATTGATCAGGAGCGCAATGCTTTCCGAAACAGGGGTGAGAGTGCGGTGCTCCGCCCGACGCGTGTTTTCGCGGTGTCGGAGCGGCTCATGTTGCCCCCGCGTCCGCCGCAGCCTTCATCTCGGCAAAGGTATAGACCGCGGTGTGCCGAGGCGCTGCCAGAGAGACCGCCAGCATGGCGCGGGCGATGTCCGCAACGGAGATGGGTCGGTACTTCCTTGGCAACACCGGCGACAGCAGGGGCAGGGTGAGCGCAAGCGCCTTCGGGGTGTGCTGGGAGCCGATGATCACCGAGGGACGGAACAGGCTCACCACAGCCGGCCCCTCGCGGATAACGGCCTGCTCGGACTCGCCCTTGACCCGGGCATAGCGGGGCATGCCCGCCGCCCCGGAGCCGGTTGTGCTGGCCTTGGGATCAGCGCCGATCGCCGACATGAAGGCCAGATGGCGCACCTTGCCGGAGTCCTTCAGCCCCGCGGCAAACGCTGCGTTGAGTTCGACATTGACGGCGCGATGCTGGTCGATCGACAGCTTCGCGGTACCCGCGCCGATGCCGAGCACGCTGAACCCGAACACCTCGTGGTCGCATGACTTGAGCGACCCGACCACCTCTTCGCGCAAGCGCGCGGGCTGCATATCGGGAACGACGCGCTCCAAGACCGAGTCGCCGAATTGCTCGGTCAAGTTGGTCGGGCGCCTTGAGATGACCACGATGCGCGAGAAGCGCGCGGAGCGAACGGCTTCGCCGAGCAGGGCCTGGCCCACTGAGCCTGAAGCGCCAAGGATGATGGCGGACGTATCGGTCATGAGGGCGATGGACCTTGCACCGATCAAGAGAGGGCACGCTGCAATGTAACCCGTCACGAGACCTGAGCCGCCGCCCGGGTCACGGCGCGTCCCGCGTGGCTCAAAGTGCCGAGCAGGCCCTTAGGCTGCGCCGTGACGCACCCAATGTGCCGTCGGCGGGTCCAGTAGAATCGATCATCGCTGTAGTGTGCCCCCGGTCCCGCTCGTCTGCCTGCCGCCGGGCCAATACAAGGAGCTTGCGCCATGCTGAAAGTGCTTGTGTTGTTGATCCTGCTCTGCGACGCCTGTTTCGTGGCGTCGGCGGCGGAGATCCGTCCGATCCATTCCTGGGCGGAGTTCCGGGAGCGCGCGATCAGCGATGGCAAGAGCGAGGCCGAGGCGGACGCTCAGATCGTCGAACTGTTGTCCAGCCTCAGGGCGATGGACCGGGCCGCCGGGGATGACCTGATTGGCTCGGCGGCGCCACCGTTTCGCTTTGACACGTGACTGAACACCGAGCCGGTGGCCCTGGAGGCGCTACGCGGCCGGGTGGTTCTGGTGCGCTGGTGGACCGACACCTGCCCCTTCTGCGCCAGTAGCGCGCCCGCCCTGCGCGCCCTGCATGAGGAGTATGCGGACCAGGGGTTCACCCTGATCGGGGTATTCCATCCCAAGGCGGGGCGTGACGACCCGCTGGACGTCGCGCGCGTGCAGCGTGCCGTGGAGGCACGACAGTTTGCGTTCCCCATCGCCATCGACTGGAACTGGCGCCAAGGCACCCTGAAGGACTGGTGGTTGACCGGCGTGGACCGGCCGGCAACCTCGGTGACCTTCATCCTCGACAAGGCCGGCATCATCCGCTTCATCCATCCCGGCATGGAGTACCACGACCCGATCGCCAGTGACGGACACGCCATGTGCGCGGACGACATGGGGCGCATCCGCGACACCATTGATCGACTGCTCGCCGAGTAGGTCGGGGGCCGATACGCTGCGCGGCGCAACGTGCGGTGCAGCGCTGCGCTGGCGCGCTCAGCCCAGCAGCAGCTTGTAGCCTACCCCGTACACGCCTTCGATGGAGACCGCATCGCCGCCGGCGTCGTGCAGCTTTCGGCGCAGGTTCTTCAGGTGACTGTCCATGGTGCGCTCGCTGACGATGCGGTGGTCGGCATAGGCGGCATTGATCAGCTGGGCGCGGCTGAGCACGCTGCCCGGCCGCGCGTTGAGGGCCCTGAGCAGGCGGTACTCCACCGGAGTCAGGGCGAGCAGGACGCTGCCGAGGTGCACCGCGTGCGCATCTTCGTCGAAACGCAGCGGCCCGCTGCTCCCGCGCTCACCCGGCGTGCCCTGGCTGCGGCGTAGCTGGGCGCGTACCCGGGCCACCACTTCGCGCGGCGAGAAGGGCTTGCAGACGTAGTCGTCGGCACCAAGTTCGAGCCCGAGCACGCGGTCGATCTCCTCGACGCGGGCGGTCAGCATCAGGATCGGCAGGTCGCTGCCGGCGCGCAGCTCGCGGCAGATCGCGAAGCCGTCCTTGCCCGGCAGGTTGACGTCGAGCAGGGCGATATCCGCCGGCCAAGCCAGCGTCTGGCTTACTGCTTCGCCGCCATCGGCACAGACACGCACCGCGTAGCCGGCGGCTTCCAGATAGTCGCGCAGCAGGGCGGCGATCTTCACCTCATCCTCGATCACCATGACCCGCGCGCTCATCCGCGGCCCTCCACCGGCAGTTCCACCGTTACCTGCAGCCCGCCGAGTGGCGATGCGGCGACGGCGATG
This sequence comes from uncultured Lysobacter sp., assembly GCA_964350895.1. Classification (GTDB taxonomy): domain Bacteria; phylum Pseudomonadota; class Gammaproteobacteria; order Xanthomonadales; family Xanthomonadaceae; genus Pseudomarimonas. Next base: position 6,192 of record CAYGMG010000019.1, on the reverse strand, counting down.
CGACCACCGTGCGCCTGCGCGATGTTGCGGCAGATGGCCAGTCCCAGTCCGGCCCCGCTGGCGTGCTGCGCGCCGGTGGCGGCGCGGAAGTGGCGTTCCAGCAGGTGCGGCAATTCGGCCGCGGAGACCCCGGGCGCGCTGTCATCGCACTGCAGTCTGGTCAGGCCGTCCTGAACATGCAGTTGCACGATAGCCTGGCCGGGAGCGTCGGTGTAGCGCAGGGCATTGCCGAGCAGGTTCTCGACCAGTTGCTCAAGGCGCGCGCTGTCGCCGCGTGCAAGGCTGACCGGCGCGAGCGCCTCGCAGTGCAGCTGTAGCCCGGTCTCCTCGAACAGGGCGCGGCGCGACGCGACCACGTTGCGCACCAGTGCGGTGAGATCGACCGTCTCGAAGCGGTAGCGCAGTCCGCCGCTGTCCGACAGGGCCAGCGCGTAGAGGTCGTCGACGCGCCGCGACAGGCGCTCAGCTTCGGCCAGCAGGGAGTTCAGCGCCGCGCCATTGAGCGGGCGGATGCCGTCCTGCAGCGCCTGCAGCTCACCGCGCAGCACGGTCAGTGGCGTGCGCAGGTCGTGCGAGATGTCGGCGATCCAGCGGTCGCGCGCCTGCTGCGCCTGCTGCAGCGACTCGGCCATGCGGTCGAAGTCGCGCGCCAGCTCGCCGAGTTCATCCTCGCCCTGGGCACCGACGCGCACCCCGTAGTCACCGCCGGCGAGCTGGCGGCTTGCCAATGCCAGCGTGTCCAGCCGGCGTAGCAGCCGGTGCGACAGCGCCCAGGAGGCCAGCACCGCCAGCAGCAGCACCGGCAGTGCGATCCACAGCGCGCGCTCGCGCTGCGCGTCGGCGAACTCCAGCGCCGCCGATTCGTAGAGTTCCGGCATCGGCATCAGGGCCAGTTCGCCGATGCGCACGCCATCCAGTTCGATCGGCCAGCGCTGCGCATCGGCGCCGGGCGGTGGGCCGTTGAGCAACCTGCCCTGCGCGTCGAGCAGGCTCAGCCGCTGCAGGAAGTCCAGCGCCTGCGTGCGCGGAAGCCGCCCAGAAGTCGGCTGAGGGCCCGGTCCCCCTGCGCCGGGCCCTGGCCTTCGCTCGCGCGATGGCGGCGGCGGCATCGATGCATCTGCGCCCGGTCGTACCAGACGCAGCCAGCGTCGCGGCTGGCGTTCAAGCTGGCGCCAGCTTCCGGCCTCGCGGTATTCCGCGGCGAGCCGGTCGGCGATATCCGGCAGGCGCGCCTGTTCAAGGCTGCGCGCATAGCCGAGCAGGCCCTGCTCGAAGCCCCGCGACTGCGCCCAGAGCAGCGCGGCCAGGGCCAGCACGACGAGTCCGGCCGAGAGCAGCAACCAGCGGTGCCAGAGGCGTGGACGCATCAGCGATTCCCTCGTGTCCTGTCCCGGAATTACATCGCAGAATTCGCTCGGTCTGCGCCGCCGATGCTGCGTTGCTCGTCGTCACCATAGCGCTGCTATGCCTCCTTCTCGCGCCTTGCCTCGACGACGCATCCGCGTCGCGACTTCAACAACATACTTTCGGGACAGGACACTAGTGAGACGGCCACAGTATCGCCGCTGCGCATGCCCTGCCCGAAAGTCCTCAGGCACTTCTCCATCGAATCTCCACGCTTCCTGCCCGGGTTCTGCGCGCTGTACGCGGAAGCTGTCCTTGCCGCGATCACCGCGGCTTGCCATCAAGGAGCCGACACCATGAAGCGCATGACCCTGATCAGCCTTGCCCTGGCCGCCGCCCTTGGCGCCGGTCTCGCGATCGCCCAGCCGTCAGCGGGCAGCCGTCCAGACCCGGAAGCGCACCTGCAAAACCTCAGCGTGATTCTGGAACTCTCGCCGCAGCAGGAGGCCCAGCTGCGCGGGATGCTGGAGGCCAAGCGCGAAGAGCTGGTGGCGCGCCGGGAGGCCGGAGGTGAGGCGCGCGAGCAGCGCCGCGCGGAGCGAGAGGCCGATCGCCAGGCCTTCGAGCAGGAGATAGCGGCGATGCTCGATGAGTCGCAGAAGGCGAAGTTCGAGGCGATCAAGGCCGAACGCATGCACCAGCGTGAGCGACGCCACGCTCGGCGCGACCCGCGACACGGCGAGGGCTGATGCGCGCAGCCCAAGGGGTGGGCGACACGCTGATGTCGCCCGCGTCCCGCACCCGACCTGCCGGAGAGACCATGAGCACCTGCCCGCACACCCCCCTGCCGCCACTGCGCGCCGCCAGCCTCCTGCTGGCAGGCCTTGCCCTGTCTCCGCCGGGCATAGCCGATATCTTCAGCGAGCGGCATCCCGACCTGATTCCGACCAGCGTCCAGCCGGCGGCCGTTGCGCCGAACAGCTGGCGCGGCATCTTCCGCATCAACTGCGATTTCTCGCATGCCGCCTACGATGATCCGCTGGTCTTCCCCGGCCAGCCGGACCGCGCGCACTACCACAACTTCTACGGCTTCTTCGACGCCGATGCCCACACCCGGGTGGAAGACCTCTATGTCAGCCTGCCGTCTGGCCAGCGGGTGTCGAGCTGCCAGGGCAACCAGCTCAACCGCAGCGCCTACTGGGTGCCGGCGCTGCTTGCGCCGCTCTACGACAGCCAGGGCGTGCGGCAGCTGGACGGCGATGGCGAGCCAGCGTGGCAAGTGGTCGACGCGGTGGTCGGCAACGACGATGTTGCCCACGAAGTCTTCTACTACTCGGCGGGCGTGGATGACCTGCAGAGCATCCAGCCGCCGCCGCCCGGCCTGTCGATCATTGCCGGCACCGCCAGCACGCCGCCCGGCGCGCCGCAGCCGACCACGGTGGCCCGCTGGCACTGCCAGTCCTGGAACGCCAACGACGCCAGCAATCCCGACTTCCGCGGCTTCATCCCCGAGTGCACGGCGCCGGACCGGCTGCGCTTCGACCTGTTTTTCCCCAGCTGCTGGAACGGCGTCGATCTCGACTCCCACGACCATCAGTCGCACATGGCCTATCCAGAGACCGTCGCCGGGGTGACCCGCTGCCCGGGCAGCCATCCGGTGGCCTTGCCGCGGGTCAGCTACCACTATGCCTTCGGGGTGCGGCCGGATAATTACGATCCGCTCAGCCGCAGCAGCCGCGGCTGGCGCCTGGCGGCCGACGCTTACACGGTCGGCGACCAGAATCCGGGCGGGTATTCCTTGCACGGCGACTGGATCAACGGCTGGCACATCGAGGCGATGCAGGCGCTGATCGACCACTGCATCAAAGGGGCCAAGGACTGCCACGACGGCAACCTTGCCAATGGCTTCCGCCTCTCCGGCACTGCGCCCGGCAGCCAGCTGGCGCAGCCGATCATCAACGAGGGCCGCGGCGCCATGCACGACCCTGACCACATCTTCTCGGCGGGATTCGAGGGCGCGAGCGATCACATGCATTGAGTAGCCGAGCAGACCGCCTGCCGCTTGCGCGCAGGCGGGCATGCCGACCGCGCTCGGCGTTCACCTTGCGTGGGACGTGTTCCGGCGTATCCAAGCTTGGACCACTCGACACACCGGATGGGCTGCCCGTCGAAGGCCATGCTGACGCGTTTGCGACGCAAGCCGCATTGACGCCGCTTGTGCCGCGCAAGCGTGTCGATGTCCTACCCGACGCTGGTCACACTGCTCGCCGCGACGAAGGCGGCGCACCGGGCGGTCGGCGCCGGGTGCGCTGCGGCAGGAATGGATCAGCGCGCGACGATTCGGCGTGTTGGGTCGTCCTGCATGCCAGGCGCCCGCATTGCTGCGATGCAGAGCAGGCGCGAAGGCGGCGCGAGCCGGCGCATCAACCGATAGAAGGAGGCATTCATGCACCCATCCACGGGTTCTCTCCACCACGGCAAGGCGGCCTGCTGATGGCGCGAGCACCGCTGCTTCTGATGCTGCTGCTCCTTTGTCCATCGGCGATGGCCTCGTCGCTGTTGCTGCCGCGCTATGCCGACGCGGATCTCGAGCTGATGGAAACGCCCGGCTATCTCGCCACCCATCCCGACTATCGCTGGCGCATCCGCGGCCTTGCCAGCTGGCGCGACGGCGAGTCGGCCAAGGCCATCGAGCACTTCCTGCGCGCCGCGCAGCACGCCGACAAGGCTGCTCAAGCGCTGCTCGGCGAGCTTTACTGGAGCGGCAGGGGGACCGAAACCGACCGCATGGAAGGGTACGTATTCATGGCCCTTGCCGCTGAGCGTGGCTATCCGCGTTACCAGGCGCTGCGCGACAGTTACTGGGACGAGCTGGCGGAAGCGCAACGCGCCGCCGCGTTGCCTCGTCTAGCGCAGATGCTCGAACTTTATGGCGACACCGTCGCCAAGCCACGGCTGGAGGAAGCGATGCGAGGTGTTAAGGCGCGCCGCGCTGGCCGAGGGTCCCGCACGAGCTTCTTCGCCAAGCCGTTCAACAGCGGCGTGCCAGGCTCGGGCATGAGCGGCGGATTCGGCCTCAACCACCCCAGCAGGCAGGATCCGAGGTACTGGGAGCCTGATGCCTACTGGGCGTGGCAGGACGCGCTTTACGGCGATATGCGAGCGCCGCGGGTCAAGGTGATCGAACTCCGGCCGTTCGTGCGCAGCCACCCCTCAAGCCGCGGGACGCTGTCGGAGGACGATGGTGTCGTCGCAAGCCAGGCAGGCCCCATGGACTGAGGATGCAGTGCGCACCGCGCAGTGCCGAGAGCGACGCACGGCGCGAGTGTTGGCCCTTTGCAGGACAAGCCCGACTCGTTTGGCGTGGATCAGTCCTTGATTCCTGCCGAATCGAGAGCCGCAAGCAGATCTTCCGCGGCGACCAGTCCCTGCATCCTGCCCAGCTCCCGGCCCTCGGCGTTGAACAGCAGGAGCTGGGTGCGGCTTGCCTTGTGTTGTGCCATGAAGCCTTGCGCGTCGGGCTTGCCGATGTCGGCGATTAGATAGTGCAGCGCATCGCCGCGGACCTTCCGCACCTCGTCGATGGCGCGGGTCTGCTGATTGCTGACCACGAGGTTGGGGTCGTAGACGAATACCAGGGCGGGTTTACCTGCGCCAACCTTGCCAAGGTCGGTATCGAAGCCCTTGGGCAGGCTCAGAAGCGCGATGGCCAGCAACCCGACAACGATCGCCACCGTGGCGATGCGCTTGAACAGGGGGTTTCGCTGCATGTCAGGGTCGGTGGGTGTGTCCATGGATGCTCGCCTTGTGCTGCTGGAACGGACTGGAACGGTGCTGGAATGGGGTCAGAGTTGCCTACCCAGCGGACCCAGCGCAGCACACCCGGGCCATCGCCTGACCGGACAGGCCAGCCGCGGCGGGGAGCGCGGAAGGCCGACTGACCGGGCGCCCATCGCGGCGCCTGTGGCGGAGGCCTCGCGCTCTGTCGCGGAGGCCGGTAGTCTGACCTCAAGGAGGTGCAGATGAAACCGATCGACCCTGCCAAACTGGACGCGATTGTCGCCGCTGCGCACCGCAGCGCGCGCGAGCGCGGCCTCGGCTACCGCGAGCGCGCGCTGAAGATGTACCCGTGGATCTGCGGCCGTTGCAGCCGGGAGTTTACCCACAGCAACCTGCGCGAGCTGACCGTGCACCACCGCAACCACAATCATCAGGACAACCCGCCTGACGGGTCGAACTGGGAGCTGCTCTGCCTGTACTGCCACGACAATGAGCACCAGCGGCAGATCGAGTTCGGCAACAGCATGGGGCTTGATGACACCATCGAGCCGGCCAAATCCAATCCCTTCGCCGGGCTGGGCGATCTGCTCAAGGCCAAACCCACCCGCTGAATCTTGCGCTGGCAAGACGACGTGGCGAGGGACGCAGGGCGGCGCATCGCCAAGGTCTTGCGGGTCTGCTGCAGGCAAGGGGAAGCGCGGCTCGGGTTCGCTTGGTGCTCCGACAAGGCTCAGGGTGCCCGACGTGGCCACCAAGCAATCGCGGGTCGATGGCCTTCGCATTCGAATGCCCGCGGGCACCCGTTCCGCAAGCGCCGGTCAAAGGACAGGCCAAGGCGTGAACAGGCAGGTCGGTGAGCGGCTTCCCAGTACGAAGCGCGCGTCGCCGCAGCGGTTTCGGGAGCAATGCTGCCGTTCGCAGGGCAATCCGGCGAGCTGTTGTGGGAGCGGATCGTATCCGCGACCGCAGCGCGACAGGCTTGCCACTGACTGCGGTCAGATCGGAGCTCCGCGGTAAGCGTCCGCCCACGCCACCTACCTTCCGCGCGCAGCGTGAGCTAGGAGATCA
>CAYGMG010000018.1:0-39591 GCA_964350895.1 uncultured Lysobacter sp. | reverse complement strand
AGCGCGACAGGCTTGCCACTGACTGCGGTTAGATCGAAGCTCCGCGGTCGCGGATTCGATCCGCTCCCACAACAGCTCGCCGGCGTGCCCTGCGAACGGCAGCTATGCGCCCGAACCGGTCGTCTACAAGCACTCTCCTCCGGCCGATCCTTGCCTCAAGCCGAGTCTGGACCTGCAACACCGCCAATCCCGCCCGGCCCAAGCGTGCGCGGGAGCCGCGGCACTGAATCCAACAGCAGAACTTCGGCTCGTTCGACCGACGGTCAATCTCGGCTCAGAAACTGAGCGCCGATACGCCAAGAAAAAGGCCGCGTCAGAGCGCGGCCTTGATCCGATGCCGGGTTAGGGAGATCCGCCTTAGGCACCCTCCTTAGCGGCCGGCAACTCCATCCGGGCCATAGCCGCCCGGAACGCCCTTGGAAGCGACCGCCACAGCATTGTGCGGATGCAGGCTTTCGTAGTGGGTGGCGCGGAGCCAGAAGTCGGCAATGCGCTCGTCCTCGTTCAACGCGGACTGCAGCCGACGCGCCGCGTCCTCGCAAAACATCAGGTTCTGGCCATTGAGCCGCGCGAAGGCCTGTTCGTCGGCGCGCTTGACCGCCGTTTGCACCGGCGTCTTCAGCGCCCCTTCGAGGCGATCAATCAGCTCCACGATGGGGAAGCTTTGGAAGCTCGGCACCAGACGGGTACGTACCTCGGCGGTCGAGCGCTGGCTGTGCGGCGTCGCGCAGATCCCCTGCTCGCTGCCAAGCCACGCCAGCACCTGGGCCGGATCCAGCGGCGCAGCACTGTCAAAGTCCTGGCGAAATCGCTCCTGGATCAGCTGCCTCGCCAGCGCTGCCGAACACGGGCAGGTGCTGGAGTAGACCACCTCAACGCCCAGTTCCAGCGAGAACTGGTTGCGTTCCATGATCCCGGTGATCTCGATCGGATAGGAGCGCCAGCCACTGTTGTCACTCTCCAGCGCCGGGCGGCGGACCATGTGCTCGAAGCGCAGCTTCAGCATCGCGCGGTCGGACAGGTCGGAGTGCGAGTCGAGGAACTCCTTGAGTACCCGGCGCACGGTACACGGGCTTACCGCTTCGCTGGAGAGCAGCTTGTCCACGTGCAGATAGAGCCGCGACATGTGGATGCCGCGAACCTCGGGCCGGTTGAGATTCACATAGGCCGTGACCCGCGCCGGGCCACAGACGGCACCTTCTTCTGCGGGCAGGCGCACCGGGACTTCGATCTCGCCCATGCCTACCCAGTCGAGCGCGCCAGCGACCGCCGGGCGGGCTTCAGCGGCGATGTCGGGCATCTGGCGAACGGTGTTGTCGAGCTGACGTGGGGCCACGCGGCACTCCTTGGACGGCGCGGCGCCGGGCGCCGCGAGGAAATAGGATGCTTGGGAATCCAGCGATGCTGGCCTACGCAGGCTAGCTTCGCATATGTGAAAAGGCGGTGCGTTCAGCTGCGCGCCACCTTCACGGCGGCACGCCAGCTGCGCCAGAGCAGCCCGACCGCGCCGGGCGCCTGGGTCTTGGCCGGCTGCAGCCCCTCGCGCAGCCGCGGCAGTCGCCACTGCCAATGCTGGCGCAACAAGGCGCGATGCAGAGACAGATCAGCTGTCGCCTCGACGGCCAGGTCGTCGGCCTGCGCCGCGGAGAAATCCCGCCAAAGATCGGCGCTCGGCTCGCCGCGAGCGAGCGCCGCCTGCGCGCCGAGTGGCATCAGGCTCTGAGCCGGCGCCTCCTGCAGCAGGGACCACCATAGCCGCTGGCGACGCCATTGCAGGGCGACGCTCTGCGCGCATACCGGATGGCCGATCAAGGCGCCCTCGACCCGTGCCACGCTCTCGGCCAGAGGCTGGCATAGCACCCGCGCCTCTTGCCAATCTCGTGGCGCATGCTCGACCAGAGACAGGCGCAGTGCATCGTGGGCCAGCGCCTGCCAGGCATCGGTGCCGATCGACGCACTACGGGGCGCCGCCAGAAGCGCCCGGCTTAGCGGGTGCTGGGCCGACTGCCCTGCCGCCAGGTCCTTGCCCCACCAGGCAAGCTTGGTTTGCGCGACACGCGCATCCGAACGCTCGAAGATAGCTTGATCCAGCTCGCCGAGCAAGGCCACCCACGCAGGCAACCACGGTTGTGCAAGGCCGTTCGCGAACAGCGGCAGCAGGCGCCAGGCCGGCTCTCGGCCCAGCTGCTTGTCGATGAAACTGCCTGCCGCGCCGCTCATGCCGCTGCGACGGGCTCCATGCCAAGCGCTCCGAGCAGGGCCTGCGGATCATCGAGCACCAGCTCGGCGCCCCAGTCGTGGACATCCTGGCCGGGCGGAATGTAGCCCCAGGCAGCAGCGATACAGGGCATGCCGCAGGCCTGGGCAGCCTCGACGTCGCGCAGGTCGTCGCCGACGTAGATCGCCATCGATGGCGCAACGCCCAGCTGCTCGCAGGCGGTAGTCAGCTGCAGTGGATCCGGCTTCTTGCGCGGCAGGCTGTCACCGCCGAGCAGGACCGAGCAGCGCTCGGAAAGGCCCAGCGCGGCAACTACCGGCACGGCAAGGTGGAACGGCTTGTTGGTGACGATTCCCCAAGGAATCGCGCGTTCTTCCAGCGCCTCAAGCAGCCTCGCCATGCCCGGAAACAGGCGTGTATGGCGCGCGCTGTCGGCAGCATAGCGGCGCAGGAACTCGGGCAGCATCGACGCCCGCCAGGTCTCGTCGCGGTCGGCAAAGGCTATGTCCAGCATCGCCTTTCCGCCGCGCGACACCCAGGGGCGGAAATCAGCCAGCGGCAGGGCCGCCAAGCCCTGTTCCACGCGCATCAGATTGGCCGCGGCGCATAGGTCGGCGGCGGTATCGGCAAGCGTGCCGTCGAAATCGAACAGCACCGCGGCGCGATCGGTCCAGCAGGGCAGAGTCTGATTCACGGCTTGCTCGCCCAGCAAAGATAGTTGACTGCGGTGCCGCGGCCGACCCAGGCCTTGCCCAGGAAAGGCAGGTAATGCAGGCCGCTCACATCACGCAGCTGCAGACCCTCGGCGCGCAGCGCGCCAGCAAGCTCGGCCGGGCGGATGAAGCTTGCGTGGCTGTGGGTGCCGCGCGGCAGCAGACGCAACAGGTATTCGGCGCCGACGATGGCCGCCGCAAACGAAGCCGGCGTGCGATTGAGGGTGGACAGGAAGGCATGTCCGCCAGGCTTGAGCAAGCGTCCGATGGCAGCGATTACCGAACCCGGGTCCGGAACGTGTTCGAGCATCTCCATGCAGGTCACAACGTCGAAGCTGCCCGGCTCAGCCTCGGCCAGGGCCTCGGCAGCGCACTCCCGATAGTCAACCTGCAGGCCGCTTTCCAGCAGGTGCAGGCGGGCGACTTCGAGCACTTCCGGAGCGAGGTCGATGGCAACGACCTCAGCGCCCTCGCGGGCCAGCGCCTCGGATAGCAGTCCGCCGCCGCAGCCGATATCCAGCACCCGCTTGCCGCGCAGGGCACAGCGCTCGCTGACATAGCCGAGCCGTGCCGGATTGAGCTCATGCAGGGGCCGTGACTCGCCGCGCGGATCCCACCAGCGCGCCGCGAGGCGGTCGAACTTGGCAAGCTCACCGGCGTGGGCATTGGTAACGCTCATACGGCCACCCCACGCGGCACGCCGGCAATCCGCTGCTGCCATTCGCGGGCACGGGCCCTGAGCGCCGCGCTATCGACGTCGACCAGCTCGCCGTCGGCGACCCGTCGGCGTCCGGCAACGAAGACGTCCTGCACCTGGCTGCGCGCGCCAGCGTAGACCAGCTGGGAAATCGCCTCATAACAGGGCGCTGCCTCGATCTGGTCTTGTCGAAGCAGGCAGAGGTCAGCCTGCTTGCCAAGCGCAAGCGAACCGATCTCGGCATCCAGTCCGAGCGCGCGGGCAGCGCCCAGGGTGGCCATGTGCAGCGCACTCGGCGCGCCCAGCGCAGCTGCGTCTCCGGCCACGCCCTTGGCCAACAGCGCCGCGGTACGGATTTCGCCGATCATGTCGAGGTCGTTGTTGCTGGCACAGCCGTCGGTACCAAGCGCCAGATTGACTCCGGCCCGGCGCAGCTTCTCGACCGGGCAGAAGCCCGAGGCAAGCTTGAGATTGGACTCAGGACAGTGCACCACACTGACGCCGCGCTGCGCGCACAGCGCAATCTCGGCATCGGTGAGCTGGGTCATGTGCACCGCAATCAGCTGGCGGTTGACCAGGCCCAGCCGGTCCAGCCGGGCCAGCGGCCGCACGCCGTACTGCTGCTGGCCTTCTTCGACCTCGCGGGCGGTTTCGTGGACATGACAGTGGACCGGGATGTCGAGCTGGTCGGCAAGCATGCGGATGCGTTCGAAAGCGGCGTCGGCCACCGTGTATGGCGCATGCGGCGCGAAGGCGGTGCGAACCAGTGGATGCTGGCGATAGTTGTCGTGCACCTCCAGCGCCTTGTCGAAATACTCGTCGGCGCTGCTCGCCCAGGCGGTCGGAAAGTCGATGAAGGGCAGCCCGACCACGGCGCGAAAGCCGAGCCGCGCATAGGTCGCCGCCTGCACATCGGGAAAGAAGTAGCTCTCGTTGCAGCAGGTGGTGCCGCCGCGGAGCATCTCGGCCACCGCCAGCTCGACCCCGTCGGCAACGAAGGCCGGCCCCATCACCGCGGCCTCGATCGGCCAGACATGTCCGCTCAGCCACTCCTGCAACGGCAGGTCGTCGGCCACACCGCGCATCAGGGTCATCGGATTGTGGGTGTGCGCGTTGATCAGGCCCGGCAGAAGGATCGCCTCGGGGCGCGCCAGGTGCTCGGCCGCGGCGAATCGCGCAGCCAGCTCCTCGCGCGGGCCAATCGCCACGATGATGCCGTCGCGCACCGCCACGGCATGGTCTTCCAGCACCACGCCATGTGGTTCCACCGGAATCACCCAGCCCGCGCTGATCAGCCAGTCACAGGATTCGGCTGCGTTCATCGGGGAATCCTCAACAGCTTGATGCGGGCCGGGCGAGGCCCGCAGGACTGCGTCCGGCTGTTCGCCGTGCGCTGGCTTACTTGACCCGGGATACGTATTCCCCGGTGCGGGTGTCGACCCGGATCAGCTCGTCCTGGGCAACGAACAGCGGCACGCGCACGACGGCGCCGGTTTCCAGCTTGGCCGGCTTGCCACCGCCGCCCGAGGTGTCGCCGCGCACGCCGGGATCGGTCTCGACGATCTGCAGCTCGACGAAGTTCGGCGGCGCGATGGCCAGCGGTGCGCCGTTGAACAGGGTCACCACGCACATTTCTTCGCCCTTCAGCCACTGCGCAGCGTCGCCCACGGCGTTCTTGTCGGCGGTATGCTGCTCGAAGCTGTCCGGCTGCATGAAGTGCCAGAAATCGCCGTCGCTGTAGAGGTACTGCATGTCGGTGTCGACCACGTCGGCGGCTTCGACCGAGTCGGTCGACTTCATGGTCAGCTCGACCACCCGGCCGGTCTTGATGTTGCGATACTTGACCCGAGTGAAGGCCTGACCCTTGCCCGGCTTGATGTAGTCGGTGTCGACGATGACGCAGGGGTAGCCGTCGACCAGGATCTTCATCCCGTTCTTGACGTCGTTCATGCCATAGCTGGCCATGCTCTTGCTCCTAGGGGCAGCGCCGGCGCGCGCCGGACGGCTACACTTTGCTGACGATGATCGAATCGTTAAAGGCGGGCGCGCGCCCGATAAAACCCGCAATGATACCTGCAAGCCTGCCCCGCGCCCAGCCAAGCGACTGGCGCCGGGGCTTTCAAGAAGTGCTGACCGACCCACTGGAATTGCTCGATCTGCTGGGTCTTGGAGCGCTGGTTGAGCGTTTGCCTGCGGCCGGCCACGCGTTCCCCCTGCGCGTTCCGCGAGGCTTCGCAGCGCGGATGCGCCACGGCGATCCGGACGACCCCCTGTTGCGCCAGGTGCTGCCGCTGGACGCGGAGTTCCGGCCGCAGCCCGGATTCGACCTCGACGCGGTGGGTGACCTGGCCAGTCGCGAGGCACCCGGCGTCCTGCACAAGTACCAGGGGCGCGCCCTGCTGATCGCAACCGGCAGCTGCGCGATCCACTGCCGCTACTGCTTCCGTCGGCACTTCCCCTACGGCGAAGAGCTGGCGGCCCGCGACAGCTGGGCGCCAGCACTGTCCGCGCTGCGCGCCGATCCGGGCATCGAGGAAGTCCTGCTCAGCGGCGGCGACCCGCTGTCCCTGGCCACGGCCAAGCTGGCCCAGCTCAGCGAGCAGCTGGCGGATATCCCGCAGCTGCGCCGGCTGCGCCTGCATACCCGGCTGCCGGTGGTTCTGCCGGAGAGGGTAGACGCCGAGCTTGTGGCCTGGATCGGCTCACTGCCCTGGCCCGTAGCCGTGGTGATCCACGCCAATCACGCCCAGGAGCTGGACGCCAGCGTGGCCGCGGCCTGCCGCGCGTTGCGCGACAGCGGTGCCCAGCTGCTCAACCAAGCGGTGCTGCTGCGCGGCGTCAACGACAGCGTCGAGGCGCAGGCCAGGCTGTCCGAGCGGCTGTTCGAGATCGGAGTACTTCCCTACTACCTGCACCAGCTGGACCGCGTCGCCGGCGCTGCCCATTTCGAGGTCGAGGATGCCAGCGCGCTGCGGATCCACGAAGCCCTGCGCCGCCGGCTACCGGGATACCTCCTGCCCAGACTGGTTCGCGAAGTGGCCGGGGAGCCCTACAAGAGCCCGATGTGACCCGGAGCGGCGCAATCATGCCCCTGAATGGCTTGGCGGCTGGGCGCAATCATGTGAGACTCCTCACGTCTCCGCTGCCCGTGTTCTCATGACCCCGCGCGAATCCGTCGTACGCCTTCTGCTGGTCGAGGACCGGGTCGAGGATGCAGAACGCATTTCCAGCATCCTGCGCAATGGCGGCATGGCCGTCAGACCGACCCGTGCCGAGTCCGAGGAGCATTTCGAAACCGTCATCGGCCAGCAGAGCTTCGATCTGGTGGTCATCGGCCTGGACGCCAGCCTCGTCTCGATGGAACGGGCGGTAGAGCTGGTGGAAGCCAGCGGCAAGGACATTCCCGTGATCGCGGTGCTCAATGAGCTTGGCGACGCGCAGATCCTGCGCGCTTTCGAGGCCGGGGTCCCGCGGGTCGCGCCGCGCGCCCATCCCGAGATCCTGCAGTTCGCCATCGCCAACGCATTCGCCGCGGTCGAGAGCAGGCGCTCGGTGCGCCGCTTGCAGGCCGCCCTGCGCGAAACCGAACGGCGCTGCGATGCGCTGATCGAATCCTCGCGAGATCCGATCGCCTACATCCACGAAGGCATGCATATCCGGGCCAACCAGGCCTACCTCGAAATGTTCGGCTTCGAGGAGTTCGAGGAGGTCGAGGGCCTGTCCCTGCTCGACCTGGTGGCACCGGCGCATGCCGACGGCTTCCGCCAGCTGCTCAAGAAGCTGTCCAAGGGCGAGCCGCCGCCGAAGACCATGCAGCTCACCGCGCAGCGCGGCGACGGCTCCAACTTCGAAGCGATCATGGAGTTTGCCCAGGCAAGCTATGAGGCCGAACCCTGCCTGCAGGTGATCTTCCGCCAGCGTTCTATCGACGCGGAAGTGGTGCGCGAGCTCGATGAACTGCGCCAGCGCGACCAGGTCACCGGTCTGTTCAACCGCCAGCATTTCCTCATCGAGGTCGACCAGACCGTAGCCCGCGTCGCCGAAGGCGAGAAGGATCTCGCCCTGCTGCTGATCGAGATCGACAATTACGCCTCGGTGCTGGCCGAGATCGGCCTTGGCAATACGGATGTGCTGCTGGAGGCCTGTGCCGGGCGGCTGAGCAAGGTGCTTGGCGACGATGAGGCGCTGGCACGCTTCGGCGAGCACACCTTCGCGGCAAGGCTGCAGAAAAGTAACCACAAGCGGACCAGCGAGCTGGCGGAGAAGACGCGCAGCGCATTCGACGGCAAGATCCTCGAAATCGGCGAGAAGTCGATGAGCGTTTCGGTCAGCGTCGGCGCGGTACAGATCGGCGAGAAGATCGCCACCACCCAACAGGTACTGGGCAAGGCAGCGCAGATCGTCAACACCGCCATCTCGATGGGCGGAAACCGCGTCGAGCTGTTCGATCCTGCAGCCGGCGACCGCGCCGAGGAACAGCGGGTCATGGAGCGGGTCCGCGAAGTCGAACTCGCGCTCGAGCAGAACAGCTTCATCCTGCATTTCCAGCCGGTGGTTTCCCTGCACGGCGATCCTGGCGAAGCCTACGAAGTGCTGATCCGCATGAAGCTGCCCAGCGGCGAACTGGTGCCGCCGCTCTCCTTCCTTCCGGAAGCCGAGGAACACGGCCTGACCGGACGGATTGATCGCTGGGTGATCGGTCGCTCTCTGGCGCTGATCTCCGAACGGCACAAGGCGGGACGGGACACCACCCTGTTCGTCAACATCACCACCAGCAGTTTGCTCGACGAACAATTGCCGGGTCTGATCGGCAAGCAGATCGCCAAGTACGGCATCGACGGCTCAAAGCTCGTGCTGGAAATACCCGAATCCAAGGTATTCACCAACCTGCGTCCGGCGCAGATGTTCCAGCAGGCGCTCGGCAAGTTCAACGTTGCGCTGTCGCTGGAGCAGTTCGGCTCCGGGGTCAATTCGTTCCAGGTGCTGAACCATATCGACGCCAGGTACCTGCGCATCGACCGCTCGTTCATGGTTGACCTGGCCAAGAACGCCGAGCACCAGAAGAAGATCCGCGAGATCGCCGACCGCGGCCGGGACCTTGGCAAGAAGACCATCGCCGAGTTCGTCCAGGACGCCGCCAGCATGACTGTTCTGTTCACCAGCTCGGTCAACTACGTTTCCGGCAATTTCCTGGCTCCGGCCGGACCGGAAATGAACTACGAGTTTGGCTGAGGCACCGGCCAGCATCGCGATGCACGCTCCGCCCAGCCAGTCGCTCCGCTCCGGCCCTGCCTGCCTGATCGAGGGCTTCCGTATGCTCACCCAGCCGGGGCTGCGCCGCTATGTCCTGCTTCCGGCGCTGGGCAATATCGTGCTCTTTGCACTCGCGGCGGGTCTCGCGCTGTGGGGCCTCGAAGCCCTGCTCGCGGCCTGGCTGCCCGAGCAGGTCGGCTGGCTGCGCTGGCTGCTGTTTCCGCTGCTGGTGATCGGCCTGCTGATCGGTAGCCTGTTTGTCTTCACCGTGCTGGCCAACCTGCTGCTCGGGCCCTTCCTCGGCCCCTTGGCGGCCAAGGTGAACGAGCGACTGGGCGGCGATGCGCCGCAGCCGGGCAATGGGTTCTTGCCTGATCTGCTGCGCGATGTCGGCATGGAACTGCGCCGCCTCGGCTATATCCTGCTGTGCAGCGCCGGGGTGCTGCTGCTCGGTCTGGTGCCGGTCGTCAATCTGGTGGCGGCGCCGCTCGGCCTGCTGCTGACCGCCTGGCTGCTGGCGATGGAGCACGCCGCGCACCCGCTGGGCCTGCGCCGCCTGCCGCTGTCTGAGCAGCTGCGCTTCCTGCGCCTGAACCGAATTCCGGTGCTCGGTTTCGGCTTTGCCTCAATGGGCGCCTTGCTGGTGCCGGGGCTGAACCTGGTTCTGCTGCCGGCGGCTGTCTGTGGCATGACCCTGTTCGTCCACGAACGGCTGGCGCAGACCCCCAAGCCTGGATGAGTCCGGCCTACCGCGGCCGCTTCGCGCCCTCGCCCACCGGCCCACTGCACTTCGGTTCCCTGGTCGCGGCCTGGGCCAGCTGGCTGGATGCGCGAAGCCAAGGCGGCAGCTGGCTGGTCAGGATCGAGGACCTCGATCCGCCGCGTGAACTCGCCGGCGCCAGCGCCGCCCAGCTGCAGACCCTGGCGCGCTACGGATTGGTCTCCGACGAGCCGGTGATCCGACAAAGCGAGCGCGCCGCGCACTTCGAAGCGGCGCTGGCGAAGCTGGCGCAGTCCGGGCTCAGCTTCGCCTGCAGCTGTTCGCGGCGCCAGCTGGAAGAGCTGGACGGCATCCATCGTCGCTGCGTGGCGCCCGTCGACGCAGCGCGCCAGGCGATCCGGCTGCGCGTGTTGGATGAAACGGTCTGTTTTGATGATCGCGTCTACGGCCGCTGCTGCGAGCCGGTCGGAACGCGCTGTGGTGATTTCGTGCTGCGTCGCGCGGATGGCCTGTACGCCTATCAGCTGGCGGTCGTGGTCGACGATGCCCTGCAAGGGATCACCGACGTCGTCCGCGGCGCCGATCTGCTCTGGTCGACGCCACGCCAGCGCCTGCTGCAGCGCGCACTCAACCTGCCCCACCCACGCACCCTGCACCTTCCCTTGGTGCTCGACCGGCAAGGGCGCAAGCTCGGCAAGTCCGAAGGCGCCCTGGCGATAGATGCCGAAGAGCCGGCAGCGGTGCTGCGAGCGGCCTGGCTGCACCTCGGACAGGACCCCGCACAGCTGCCCCGCGGCGGCAGCTTGGCGAAACTGCATGTTGCAGCGCAGCAACGCTGGGACTGCGGTCGTATTCAAGCAAAACCCGCGCCCGATGCGGCACAGAACGACGGCAACGCTGTGTAAACTGCGCTGACGCGCGGCGTCTCGCGCGCAATCCACGGGGAGGGATCCATGAGCAAGTCGCGCATCGCATTGGTCACCGGAGGCACCGGCGGCATCGGCACTGCCATTTGCCGCAAGCTGGCGGCCATGGGGCACTCGGTTGCCACCAACTACCGCAATGAGGAAAAAGCCAAGGCGTGGCAGGCCAAGCTCAAGGCCGAGGGCACCGAGGTGACCATCGTCCCCGGCGACGTCGGCGATGCCCAATCCTCGGCAGCAATGGTGGCCGCGGTGGAAGCAGCGCTCGGACCGGTGGACATCCTGGTCAACAATGCCGGCATCACCCGCGACGGCACCTTCCACAAGATGAGCCCGGACGACTGGATGGAGGTGATCAACAGCAACCTCAACTCCTGCTACAACGCGACCCGCGCCGTGATCAACGGGATGCGCGACCGCAAGTGGGGGCGGATCCTGCAGATCAGCTCGATCAATGGCCAGAAGGGCCAGTACGGACAAGCCAACTACGCCGCCTCGAAGGCCGGCATGCACGGCTTCACCATCTCGCTGGCGCAGGAGAACGCGAAGTTCGGGATCACCGTCAACACCATCTCGCCCGGCTATGTCGCCACCGACATGGTGATGGCCGTGCCCGAGGAAGTGCGCGCCAAGATCGCCGCACAGATTCCCGTTGGTCGGCTGGGATCGCCGGACGAGATCGCCTACGCGGTCGGCTTCTTCATCCCGGACGAGGCGGCCTGGGTCACCGGCGCCAACCTGTCGATCAACGGCGGTCACTACATGGGCTGGTAGGGGCAAGCGGTATGCTCGGACGCATGAGCCCCGCAGACCCCCCTGACGACGACTGGAATGCGCTCGACGACGACGACCCTGCCCTGCTGGCGCAGGCCGTCGGGCCAGTGCGTCGACTCAAGCACGCGGCGAGCGCCCCGCCGCGCGGGCCTCAGCCCCGGCCGCGTCCACGGCAATTCGACGCCGACGAGCAGGCAGCCCTGCAGTCATCGCGTCAAGCGCAGCTTGACGACGTCGCCGCCGGCGACGTCAGTCTGTATCGCCGGCCCGAGCTGCCGCTGCGGGCCTTCAAGCGCCTGCGGCGGGGTCTGTATGCCGTGCAGGACGAAGTCGACCTGCACCACGCCGGCGTCGAGCTGGCAGGCGAACTGCTTCGCGCCTTTCTTCGCGAGGCACTCGATCAGGACCTGCGCTGCGTGCGCATCGTCCACGGCAAGGGGCTGCGCAGCGCCGGCGGCCGCGCCGTGCTGCGTCCTTGGGTCGAAAGCCACCTGCGCCAGCGCAACGATGTGCTGGCCTACAGTTCGGCGCCGGCCAATCAAGGCGGCACCGGGGCCCTGCTGGTCCTGCTCGGCGAGCCCGCCGCGGGCTGAACCGCGGTCAGGCGCGCCGGTCAGTCAGGGCCCCTAGCGGCGGTCGATCTCGCGCGGTGGATTGACCCACTCGACATCCACGCCGCGGCGCCGGGCGATGGCTTCGACCCGGGCCACATAGGTGCTGTCGACCTTGTTGATCCTCGCGCCATGTTCCAGGCGGGCGCTACCGCTACTGGCACATCCCGCCAGCAGGACGAGGGCGGCGATTGCCGCGGCGAACTTCAGCATGATCTTCATCATGGCCTCCCGGACAGTTCAGGGTTGGCAGGTCCCGGAAATGCACCGGGACACCTGAAGATTACTCCTGCTGCGGCTCGCTGGTGCGACCAGCGACTCCGCGCGCCGCATCCTCGCATCGTCCCAACCCGGCAAGCAGGGCGGTGGCATAGCTGCCCGGCGGAAGGGAAAAGCGCAACAGCAGGTCGCCGCCGGCATCGCCAAGCCACTGCCAGGCAAGCTCACCCGGCAGTACGCGCAAGGCGCGCCGCTCCTGGCGCAGGCCGGCCTTCTCCAGGCCTTCCAGCAGGTCGGCACCCAAGGCCTGCGCACCGAGGTCGTACTCGCGGCTGCGTTCGCTGCTGCGCAGTTCACCGCGGCCCCAGAGCGGGCCGGTGGGGGAGATGTCGCCCTCGCGGCAGCGCGCCAACAGGCCCTCGTCCAGCGGCTGCGGTCCGAACACGCTGCGGTTGCCGGCCAGCATGAACACCTCACCGTCCACCGGCTGATCCCAGCAGCCGTCAGCAACGCGACTGGCCAGCACCGCATTGAACAAGGCCGAGCGCGCCGCCGAGATCAGGATCGAAGCCTGCTCGCGACGCATGCGACGGCCCGCGAACAGGGCGCGGGCGCGCTCCAGATTGTCACCATCGCGGCCGAAACGCTGTTCGCCGAAGCCGTTTGGCACGCCGCGCAGGGCAATCTGCGCCAGCCGCTGCTCGATCGCGGCAGGCTCGCCGCGCAGCGAGCGCAGGCGCAGCGCGAACCGGTTGCCGGCCAAGGCGCCGCGCGGCAGCTTGCGCCGGTGCCGCGCCGCCGACAGGACGCGGTACTCGGGATGCTCGGGCCACTCTGCGGGCGGCTCGCGGCCGGGCAGCTGGACGGAAAAGGTCTGCCGGGTCACTGCATGGCGGTCCTTGAGACCGGCGTAACCGACCGCCACCGGGGCAACGCCTGCCCAGCGGGCCAGTTCCCCGGCCACCCAGGCGGTGTTCGCACCGCGCTTCTCGACCCGCAGGAACAGGTGCTCACCCTCCCCGTCCGGCTCGAAGCCGAGCTCTTCGTCGACCTCGAAATCCTCCGGCTGCTCGCGAAAGCGGGCCTCCAGGACCGGCGCGCCCAGCCCGCCAGGCACTGCGTCGCTCATGTCCGCCGCATCACGGTCACTACGGCCTGGGCGGCAATGCCCTCCTCGCGGCCGGTGAAGCCAAGACGCTCGCTGGTGGTCGCCTTGACCGCCACAGCATCGAGTTCCACTCGCAGATCCTCGGCTATGGCCGCGCGCATCGCATCGATATGCAAAGCCAGCTTGGGTCGCTCGCAAACCACCACGCTGTCGACATTGTTGACCCGCCAGCCGCGCTCCTGCAGCAGGGCCTGCACCGCGCGCAGCAGCATGCGGCTGTCGACACCCTTCCATTGCGGATCGCTGGGCGGAAAGTGCTTGCCGATATCGCCCAGGGCCAGGGCGCCGAGCAGGGCGTCGCACAGCGCATGCAGCAGCACATCGCCGTCCGAGTGCGCCTCAAGCCCGCGCGAATGCGCGACGCGGACCCCGCCAAGCATCACGTGGTCACCGTCGCCGAAGGCGTGCACGTCGTAGCCGATTCCGATTCGCATGCGGGAACTCCTGTGCCCTACTCAGTCCTGGCTGCCGAGCCTGCC
The DNA here is from genome assembly GCA_964350895.1 of uncultured Lysobacter sp. Taxonomy (GTDB): domain Bacteria; phylum Pseudomonadota; class Gammaproteobacteria; order Xanthomonadales; family Xanthomonadaceae; genus Pseudomarimonas. Next base: position 25,815 of record CAYGMG010000018.1, on the reverse strand, counting down.
GAGCAGGAACTCGGCAACCGGCAGGTCGGCGGCGGTGGTGATCTTCAGATTGTCGTCGGCGCCCTCGACCAGCAGCGGCGCAAGGCCCAGGCGCTCGATCGCCATCGACTCGTCGGTGATCGCGGCCCCCGCGGCCAGCGCTGATTCCAGGGCGCGGGTCAGGGTAGCGCGGCGAAACAGCTGCGGCGTCAGCGCGCGCCACAGCTGTTCGCGCGGCTCACTGCTGGCGACTTCGCCGCGCGCCGTCGCCCGCTTCAGGGTGTCGCGCACCGGCGCGGCGAGGATCGCGCCAACACCGTGCGCACAGCCATGATCCAGCAGCCGGCTGAGATCGTCCTGACGCAGGCAGGGCCGCGCCGCATCGTGCACCAACACCCAGTCACGTTCGCGCACGCTCTCTGGCAGGGCGCGCAGGCCGGCGAGCACCGAATCGGCGCGCTGCCCGCCGCCGGCGCAGCGCAGCAGCGGCTTGCCATGCATTTCGCGCCACCCCGGCCAGTGCGCATCGTCAGCGGCCAGCGCCACGACCAGCCCGCAGACCTCGGGATGCCGGGCCAGGCGGTCGAGCGTGTGCTGGATGACGCTGCGGCCGAACAGCGGCAGGTACTGCTTGGGCAGCGGTCCACCCATGCGGCTGCCGCGCCCAGCTGCCGGCACCACTACCCAGGTCACGGCGGCGTCGCGGCGGCGGCGGGCTCGACCACCCGATAGAAGGTCTCGCCGGGCTTGATCATGCCCAGCTCACCGCGGGCGCGCTCTTCGACCGCCGCGGTGCCGGTTTTCAGGTCTTCAACTTCGGCTGCCAGCGCCGCATTGCGCTGGATCAGACGCTGGTTCTCGGCGCGCTGCTGGGCCACCGAGCGCTCCAGCGTCCGCACCTCGCCGCGTCCGCCATCGCCCAGCCACAGCTTGGCCTGCAGGCCAGCGAGCATCAGCAGCAGGGCAAGCGCGATCAGTCGGCGCACATCGGCACGCTCAGCCAGCCCGACCAAGCAGGGCGGCGCGACCGGCGTAGCGTGCGGCGCCGCCGAGTGCCTCCTCGATGCGCAGCAGCTGGTTGTACTTGGCCACGCGGTCACTGCGGCACAGCGAACCGGTCTTGATCTGGGTCGCGCTGGTCGCCACTGCGATGTCGGCGATGGTGGTGTCCTCGGTCTCGCCGGAGCGATGCGAGACCACCGCCGCGTAGTTCGCCGCCTCGGCCATGCTGATCGCTTCGAGGGTCTCCGACAGGGTGCCGATCTGGTTGACCTTGATCAGGATGGCGTTGGCCACCTGCTGGTCAATGCCCTCGCGGAAAATCTTCGGATTGGTCACGAACAGGTCATCACCGACCAGCTGGATCCTGCTGCCCAGCGCGCTGGTCAGCGCCTTCCAGCCGGACCAGTCGTCCTCGGCCATGCCGTCCTCGATGGTGACGATCGGATAGCGCCGGCACCAGTCGGCCATGAACTCGACAAACTGCTCCGAGGACAGACGCTTGCCCTCGCCTACCAGGTTGTACTTGCCGTTCTCGTAGAACTCCGAGCTGGCGACATCGAGGCCGAGCGCGATGTCCTCGCCCACCTTGTAGCCGGCCTTGTTGATCGCCTCGAGAATGGTTTCCAACGCTTCCTCGTTGGACTTCAGGTCCGGCGCGAAGCCGCCCTCGTCGCCCACCGCGGTCGACAGACCACGGCCCTTGAGCACCGATTTCAGCGCATGGAACACCTCGGTGCCGGCGCGCAGTGCTTCGCTGAAGCTCGGCAGGCCCAGCGGCAGGATCATGAACTCCTGCAGGTCGACGTTGTTGTCGGCGTGCGCACCGCCATTGATGATGTTCATCATCGGCACCGGCAGCGCCACCTCGCGCTCACCGGCCAGGTGCCGCCACAGCGGCAGCTGGCGCGCAGCGGCCACCGCATGGGCGTTGGCCAGCGACACGCCGAGCAGCGCGTTGGCACCCAGCTGGCCCTTGTTGTCACTGCCGTCAAGATCGATCAGCTTGGCATCGAGGCCCTGCTGGTCAGCGCCGTCAAAGTCCTTCAGCGCCTCGGCGATGACTCCGTTGACGTTGGCCACGGCCTTCTTCACGCCCTTGCCGAGGTAGCGGGTCCTGTCCCCATCACGCAGTTCCACCGCCTCCTTGGTGCCGGTCGACGCACCCGAGGGCACCGCGGCGCGGCCGATGTGGCCGGAAGACAGGGTGACCTCGGCTTCGAGGGTCGGATTGCCACGGGAATCGAGGATTTCGCGGGCGTGGACAGCGGTGATGGTAGTCATGGGGCCTTTTCGGGTAGCGGAAATTCGATCGGGTCGAGGAAACGCGTCTCCTGATCGCGCAACGCTCGAGGAATGGAAAGCTTTTCGCGCCGGCAGACGGCGAGCTGAGCCTGGGTGGTGAAGCCGCCGCGAATCGCGCCGTCAGCGAGGAACACCTGCCAGTCTTCCAGCTCGGCACGCGGAATGCGCAGCGGTCCATCGGGCGTCGGCCCGACCAGCAAGGGCGTGAGGATCACCACCTGGACGCCTTCATCGTCGGCGGCGTCGATACCACCCCAGACGTGCTCTACCTCGCCGGCCTGATTGGTCAGCGGCAACTTGACCGTGACCTGCTCTCCTGCGGCCAGCAACTGCTGCATCTCGGGAAAGCTGGAGCGGGCGCGTTCCACGGCTGAAAGCAGCCAGGGATCATCGCTCCGGATCGGCGTGACCCGCGCGGCGCGACTCCGGGCCAGCAGGAAACTCCAGAAGACGAACACGGCGAGCAGGGCCAGCGTCGACAACAGCACGGCGCTCACGTCGAGGCCTCTACCACGCCGTCGCGGCCGCCGGCGATCATCACCCGGCCGACTCCAGGAAGCCCGAGCGCTTCACCGCGCGATCCAGCTCGAGCAGCGTCTCAAGCAGGGCGCGCATCTTCGGCAACGGCCAGGCGTTGGGCCCGTCGGAGAGCGCCTTGTCCGGTTCCGGATGGGTTTCCATGAACAGACCCGCTACTCCGGCCGCGACCGCAGCGCGCGAGAGCACCGGGACGAACTCGCGCTGCCCACCGGACTTGCCATCGGCGCCGCCGGGCAGCTGCACCGAGTGGGTGGCGTCGAACACCACCGGGCAGCCGGTGTCGCGCATCACCGACAACGAGCGCATGTCCGAGACCAGATTGTTGTAGCCGAAGCTGGCGCCGCGCTCGCAGACCATGATCTGCTCGTTGCCGGTCGCGCGCGCCTTGGCGGCGACGTGCTTCATCTCCCAAGGGGACAGGAACTGGCCCTTCTTGATGTTCACCGGCTTGCCGGCGCGGGCGACGTTCTGGATGAAATCGGTCTGCCGGCACAGGAAGGCCGGGGTCTGCAGCACGTCGACCACCGAAGCGACCTCGTCCATCGGCGTGTACTCGTGAACATCGGTCAGCACCGGCACGCCGAGCTGCGACTTCACCTCGGCCAGCACCTTCAGGCCCTCTTCCATGCCCGGGCCGCGGAAGCTGCCGGCCGAGGTACGGTTGGCCTTGTCGAAGCTCGACTTGAAGATGAAGGGGATGCCCAGCTCGCTGGTGATCTCCAGCAGCGCTCCGGCGGTATCCAGCTGCAGCTGCTGCGATTCGATCACGCAGGGGCCAGCAATCAGAAAGAACGGCTGGTCTAGGCCGACCTCGAATCCACAAAGCTTCAAGCGTTGGCCTCCTTGAGCAGTTTGCCGCCGGCCTTGTGCTCACGCGCGGCGCGAACGAAGCCGATGAACAGCGGGTGGCCATCGCGCGGCGTGGAAAGAAATTCCGGGTGCGCCTGGCAGGCCACGAACCACGGATGGTCGGGCAGCTCGATCATTTCGACCAGCAGGTCATCCATCGACTTGGCGCTGATCACCAGACCGGCATCCTCGAGCTGGCTGCGGTAGCGGTTGTTGAACTCGTAGCGGTGACGATGGCGTTCGGCGACCACGTCCTTGCCGTAAAGCGCGCGCGCTTTGGTCCCCGGTTTGAGCCGGCACTCCTGCAGCCCGAGACGCATGGTGCCGCCCTTGTCGTCGTCCTCGCCGCGGCGCTCGGTCTCGCCGCCCGAGGTCCGCCACTCGGTGATCAGACCGATTACCGGATGCGGGCTGGATTTGTTGTTCTCGGTGCTGTTGGAACCGGCAAGGCCGGCAACGTTCCGGGCGAAGTCGACCACCGCCGCCTGCATGCCGTAGCAGATACCAAAGTACGGCACGCCGTTCTCACGCGCGTAGCGCGAGGTCATCACCTTGCCTTCGAAGCCGCGATCACCGAAGCCGCCAGGCACGAGGATCGCATCGGCAGCCTTGAGCACCTCGACGCCATCGCGCTCGACCTGTTCGGACTCCAGCCAGAGCAGCTTGACCCGGGTGCGCTGGCGCAGGCCGCCGTGCTTGAGCGCCTCGGCCAGCGACTTGTAGGCATCGGCATGGTCGACATACTTGCCGACCACCGCCACGGTGACCTCGTCGACCGGGTGCTCCATGGCATCGACGACGCCGCGCCACTCGGACAGATCAGCGCCGTCCTTGACCTCGAGCTTGAGATCATCGACGACGATCTGGTCAAGACCCTGGTCATGCAGCCAAAGGGGGATCTTGTAGATGTTGTCGAGATCAACCGCGGAGATGACCGCCTTTTCCGGCACATTGGTGAACAGCGCGATCTTGCGCCGCTCGGACTCCGGCAGCGGCTGTTCGCTGCGGCAGACCAGGATGTCCGGCTGGATGCCGATCGAGCGCAGCTCCTTGACCGAGTGCTGGGTCGGCTTGGTCTTGAGCTCGCCGGCGGCGGCAATCCACGGCACCAGGGTCAGGTGCATGAAGATCGCCTTGTGCGGGCCGCGCTCGGTGCGGATCTGGCGGATCGCCTCGAGGAAGGGCAGCGACTCGATATCGCCCACCGTGCCGCCGATCTCTACCAGGGCCACGTCATAGCCCTCGGTGGCCTCGGTCACGCAGCGCTTGATCTCGTCGGTGATGTGCGGGATCACCTGAACCGTCGCGCCGAGATAGTCGCCGCGACGCTCACGGCGGATCACGTTCTCGTAGATGCGTCCGGTGGTGATCGAATGATTGCGGGTCAGATGGACCCGGACAAAGCGCTCGTAGTGGCCAAGGTCGAGGTCGGTCTCGGCGCCATCGTCGGTGACGTAGACCTCGCCGTGCTGGAACGGGCTCATGGTGCCCGGGTCGACATTGATGTACGGGTCGAGCTTCATCATCGCCACGCGCAGGCCGCGCGCTTCGAGGATGGCCGCCAAGGAGGCCGCAGCAATGCCCTTGCCAAGCGAGGACACCACGCCACCGGTCACGAAAATCAGGGGAGTCATAGCGGGAAGACTGCGTGAAAGCGGCATTCTACCGGACCCGGCGGGCGTGCGGCAGCCCGGACGTTCATCCGGCACGCAGCGCGCGCACCCACTTGGCCGTCGCCCGGCTGGAGGGCCACACTCCCTGCCCGGCCGAGATCAGCCCGCCCGGTTGCGTTCGGCCAGCGGACCGGCAACCATGCACGGCTGGTTTAGACGCAGGCCCCGCCCCGCATGAGCAGTCGCTACAACGCCGCCGATATCGAAGTCCTTTCCGGCCTTGATCCGGTCAAACGCCGGCCCGGCATGTACACCGACACCACGCGGCCGAACCACCTCGCCCAGGAGGTGATCGACAACTCGGTCGACGAGGCGCTGGCCGGACACGCCAAGACCATCGAGATCACCCTGCATGCCGACGGCAGCTGCGAGGTCAGCGACGACGGCCGCGGCATGCCGGTCGACATCCATCCCGAGGAGGGCTTGCCGGGCGTCGAGCTGATCCTGACCCGGCTGCATGCCGGCGGCAAGTTCAGCGGCAAGAACTACACCTTCTCCGGCGGCCTGCACGGCGTGGGCGTCAGCGTGGTGAATGCGCTGTCGACCAAACTCGAGGTGTACATCAAGCGCGACGGCAACGAGTATCGGCAGGAGTACGGCGATGGTTTCCCGGCCTCGACCCTGGCCGTTGTCGGCACGGTAGGCAAGCGCAATACCGGGACGCGCCTGCGTTTCTGGGCCGACCCGAAGTACTTCGACACCCCAAAGTTCAACATTCGCGCCCTACGCCACCTGCTGCGCGCCAAGGCCGTGCTCTGCCCCGGCCTGACCGTCAAGCTGTTCGAGGAAGCCAGCGGCGAGCAGCAGACCTGGTACTACGAGAACGGGCTCAAGGACTACCTCGCCGGCATGCTGGCCGACCGCGAGATCGTCCCTGCCGAGCTGTTCATGGCCAGCCTTGCCAAGGACACCGAGGCCGCCGACTGGGCGGTCGCCTGGGTCGGCGACGGCGAGCTGGTGCAGGAGAGCTACGTCAACCTGATTCCCACCGCCCAGGGCGGCACCCACGTCAACGGCCTGCGCACCGGCATCACCGACGCGCTGCGCGAGTTCTGCGACTTCCGCAACCTGCTGCCGCGCGGCGTGAAGCTGGCGCCCGAGGACGTCTGGGACCGGGTCAGCTATGTGCTAAGCATGAAGATGACCGATCCGCAGTTCAGCGGCCAGACCAAGGAGCGGCTGTCCTCGCGGCAGGCCGCGGCCTTCGTCGAGAACGCGGTGCACGACGCCTTCTCGCTGTACCTGAACCAGCATCACGAGGTCGGCATGGCCATCGCCCAGATGGCTATCGAGCGCGCCCAGGCTCGGCTGAAGACCGAGAAGCAGGTGGTGCGCAAGAAGATCACCCAGGGCCCTGCCCTGCCCGGAAAGCTGGCTGACTGCATCTCCCAGGACCTTGGTCGGACCGAGCTGTTCCTGGTTGAGGGCGACTCCGCCGGCGGCAGCGCCAAGCAGGCGCGCGACAAGGACTTCCAGGCCATCCTGCCGCTGCGCGGCAAGATCCTGAACACCTGGGAGGTCGAGAGCGGCGCCGTGCTCGCCTCGCAGGAAGTGCATGACCTCGCCGTTGCGATCGGCTGCGACCCGGGCTCGGAAGACATCTCCGGACTGCGCTACGGCAAGATCATCGTGCTGGCTGACGCCGACTCCGACGGTCTGCATATTGCCACCCTGCTCTCGGCCTTGTTCCTCAAGCACTTTCCGGCCCTGGTCCAGGCAGGACACGTGTTCGTGGCCATGCCGCCGCTGTTCCGTGTCGATGTGGGCAAGCAGGTGTTCTACGCCCTCGACGAAGAAGAGAAACGCATCCTGCTCGACCGCATCGAACGCGAGAAGATCAAGGGTCAGGTCAACGTGACCCGCTTCAAGGGCCTGGGCGAGATGAATCCCTCCCAGCTGCGCGAATCGGCGATCCACCCCGACACCCGCCGGCTGTGCCAGCTGACTGTCGAGGACGGCAACGAGACCAGCGCCCTGATCGACATGCTGCTGTCCAAGAAGCGCGCCTCTGACCGCAAGGCGTGGCTGGAAAACAAGGGCGATCTGGCGACCCTTGAGGCCTGAGCGGCCGACCTTCCGGCCTTGAGGGCGGCAGGCTGCCGCCGCCGGGAATCAGCGATTCATCAGCACGTAGGCACTCAGCACCGGCGACTGCGCTTCGTCCAGGGCAGACTCGTTGGCGCTCCAGGTCGACGAGGTCGGCGTCGCCTGGGCGGCGCGGGACTGCTCGCGGAAGCGGCCGAAGCTGGCATCCGGATGGTTGTCGAAATAGCTGTCCAGCAGGCGCGCCAGCGCCGGCGACAGGCGGCTGAGGGTCATCACATTGCGCTTGCGCACCACATAGGTGCCCGCGGTGGCGCCCGGCTCATGCCAGTCGACGCTGGAAAAACACACTTCGACTTCCTGCGGGGTGCCACTGGCGTCGAGGTACAGGCCAAGCGTCTCGCTGCCCTCGGCGCGGCCTGGCGGCAGGCGGATTCCCGCGGCCTGCACCGCGCTACGCAGGTTCGTGCCGCAGATCGGCGTGTTGTCGGCACCGTTGACCTTGCCGGTCGGACTGGTAGCGCTGTCGCCGATGACAATGTTGTTGGCGCTGGCATAGGTGTCGAAGACGATCGCCCAGGCCTGCACATGCTGGCTGGCGATGCGCTGGTAGTTGGCGTTGCGCTGGATGTCGCCGCCAACGCCGATGGCGCCGATGATCACCGCGATGACGACCAGCACCACTGATAGTTCCAGCAGGGAGAAGCCGGCCTGCGACCGTGCGGGGTGGGATGTGTGGCGTAGCTGCATGGGCTTCATGTCCTGGGGGTATCTCGCCGCGATCAGTACAGGCCGGCGGCGTCGGCCGCTTCGGCGTTGGCGCGCAGCCGGGTGGCCAGGGCGACCGAGCGCACCACAAAGCCATCGCTGAGGAACTGGGCCACGTCAGCGGTGGCACTCTGCTGCGATATCACCGCCATCGCCAAAGCCACCGTGGAAAGCCCGAGTCCGACCGCGGACAGGGCCACAGCGGCAGCAGCCAGGCCGACCACCGCAGCGGCGGCACCAGTGGTGAGGATGGTCTGGGCCACGCCCAGGGCTGCCTCGGCAGCGGCCAGCGCCACTCCGCCGATCGCTGCGGCCTCGCTGGCGACAGCTCCGGCAAGGGAGGAGTCGGCCAGCCGCTTGGCAAGGTCCAGCTGCTCCTTGTAGTCGGCAATAGCCTGTTCCAGCACTTCGGCGGAACTCGCTGCGTTGGCATGCGCGTGATTGACCGCCGCCAGCATCTCGCCGCAGCTCAGCTCGCCCCAAAGGCGATCGAAGCTGGAGGCGACCACGCGATCATCGTAGGTACGGCTGCCAACCCGGCTGGCGGTCTCGAAGGCGGTCGAGGCGCCATTGTGCACACCGTCCAGCAGCTGCCCGCTGTTTGCGGCATCCGCGGTTCCCGGCAGGGCCACGGCGAAGGCCACGTTGCGATTGCCTCCGCTGCCGGTGGCGTGAACGTAGGAACTGGAAAAGGTCGACAGCGAGCCCACCCGAAGGGCGGCGCAGAAATCGATGCCATTGCGATTGCCGGCGAAACTCTGCCGCGCACCCAGCGGCACTCCCGACACCTCAAGCAAGGGCATCCGGTCAAGAACGATGCCGAGGTCAGCGTCCGCGGCCGCACTGCTGGCATTACGGTTCCGATACACCCCATAACGCATGGTTGCAGCGCGCGCGTCGGGCAGGCCGAGGGTGCGATACGGCAGCCCGCCGACGCCAGCTGCGGGCGTACAGTCCTCGTTGCCGTCGGCATTGTTGTCCGGGCAAGGCAGGCGGTGATTGGACAGCACGAAACCGATCAGCGCCGAGTCTGCAGCGCGCAGAAGATCGCGTTCAAGCTCGCTGGCGGTGTACTGCACGGACAGTCCGCTGAAGCGGAACAGCACGCCTACCACCAGCGATAGCACGGCCAGCGCAATGGCCAGCTCAAGCAGGCTATAGCCTTGTTGACGCCTCATTGCACAAGCCCTCTGGCGTCGATGGCGCGGGCGCGGGCATCGGCGGCATTGAAGTAGTTGAGGTAGGTGGCCAACGACACATCGGCCGCAACGAGCTGGGCCTGCGCGGTGACAATGCCCGCCTGTGCGTCGACCAGAGCCTGCGCAGCGAGCACCACCTGGGCGGTCGCGACGCCGATGTTCGCTGCGGCGATGACGATGGCAAAAGCCGCAGCGCCGAGTGATTCCGCTGAACCTGCAATCGACACCGCCTCCGAGGCAATCGCGAGGGCAAGACCGGCCGCAGCCATGGCGACTTCGAATTCGGCCGCGTCCAGTGCCGACTCGGCCTGGTCGCGGTTGAACTCGCGGAAGTCGCGGTACAGCGAAACGAAGTCATACAGATCGCGGGCAGCACCAGCGCTGCGTGCCGCGCCATTCATCAGCGAGAGCAGCTTCAGGCAGCCCAGCCTGCTCGCCATCTGCCCCAGCCCCAGCGCCCGCGAGCGGTCGTCGTAGCCGATGCCTGGCGCCGTGCCGGGCAGGCCGAAGGTCTGGGTCAGGCTGGCACCGTCGAACGGGCTGCCGTCACCATCCTGGTCGAGGCGACCCGGATGAGCCAGGGCAAAGGCGACCGGTATGCCACCGGCGACCAGGGCATTGCCGGCGCTGCTGGCCTGGGCGTCACGCAAACGGATGCACAGGTCGAAGCCGTTCAACTGCACCGGAACCGCGACCGGCACCGGGCCGGGCGGAATGGGCGGGATGTAGCGATCGGTCAGCGTAGTCAGGTCGTTCAGTACGCCGCGGCCCACCGCGTAGCGGATCGGCGCAGGAAACACCTGACCCAGGGTTCGCTGCGGCAGCAAGCCGGCCGCGCCGGCCGTGCCACAGTCCTCAAGGCCGTCGTTGTCCTGATCCGGACAGGGCAGTCGCGAGCGGGCGATGGCAAAGCCCATCACCGCGCGCTCAGCCTCGCGAAGTTCGCTGACTTCGCGGAGTTCCGGGGTAGCGATCTGGCTCAGTCGCGGCAGCAGGGACCACAGCAGGGCCCCGACCGCGGCGAGGATCACCATGACCATTGCCAGCTCGATCAGGCTGAACCCGCGCTGCCGCGCGCCCATCGTCATCGTATTTCTCATCGCACCGCTCCGCGGCTGTCGGCTTGTTGCAAAACCGCTGCGGCGCCAGCCCAGACGGTCAGCCCCGCGCCCGGCGCCGGTGCGCCGGTCGGCAGATCGGGGCACTGCGCGGTCGGCGCCGGCGGCGGATTGACCTGGCAGTTAAGACCGACGTACGAAGCACGCGCCTCGATGGCGTCAGCCTCGGCATTGGTGGCGGTCTGCTCGGCCTGCAGCGCACCGTCCTCGTCGCGCTGCGCCCGCAGATGCTTGGTCCGGTAGTCGTCGATCAGGGCGATCATCTGTGCCGAATTGCCGCCGAAAGGTCCGCCGGCGTAAAGCGCGGCCGCGTTGTCGCGGGCGGTGGTGTAGTTGCTCTGCGCGGTACTCAGCGCCGTGTTGGCGGCGTTGCGCACGACCAGCGCCGCGTCGCGCTCGACGATCGCCGCGTTGCGCTGGGCGGTCAGGTCCGCGACCACCGTGGCACGCCAGGTCTGCCCCGGATTTGCAGCCTGCGCCGCGACCGCCGAACTGAGCTCGGTGGTCAGCGTATTGACCTGGCTGACGGCGAGATCATAGGCACCCTGCGCCGCGCCCTGGGCAATCTCGGCAGCGGTGAGGTTCTCGGCTGCATCCAGCGCCTGGTTCAGCGCCGCATCATGGGTGTTCGACGGGTCCCACACATCGGCCTGGGTGTGGGCCTGCTGCCGCGCTGCGGTCGCGGCGGCCCTGGAGGTGGTGGCCTGGGCACGTGCGCTGGTGGCGGCGGCGCGAAGGTTCACCGCCTCGGCTTCCAGGTTCTGCGCGGCAGTCAGCAGGCTGGCCAGCTGCGCACTCTGGTCGGGAGGCGGGCCGCCGCCGCTGACCTGGGCCCGCGAGGCGACATCGGCCGCCAGACCGATGGCAATGGCCAGCGGAATCAGCGACAGGGCATTGGCCGCCACCGCCGCCGCCGACAGGCCGATAGCCACGCTGGATGCGGCGACCGCGGCGCTGTACACGGGGATCAGCGCGCAACCGACCAGAACCACGCAGGAGGCCACCGCGCCAGCCAGCGCGGCCGATGAGGCAGTCAGGGTGGTGATCGACGCTGCCAGAGTGGTGGCCGAAACGCCGACGCCGACCAGGGTCAGCGCACCGGTGATGGCATTGAAGACGATCGACTGGATCGCCGAGTCCTTGATGTCCTCGAACACCTCCTGCACTTCGATCACCGCGTCGACCGAGAGTGCGACGGCATTCAGCGAACTGAGCGTGGTGCGGCAGCTCAGGTGGTCGGACAGCGCCTGCAACGTCGCCGCGGCATTCACCGACGGCTGGGTCAGCTCGGCGGTCAGGCCGACGCTGAACGCCGGTGCGGTCGCCGAGGCGGCGATCAGGCTTTCGAGCTTGGCGCAGAAATCGAGATCGTTGATCGCGCCATAGGACTCAAGGCTGCCGTCCCAGTGTGCCGGCTCGAACACCGACTGGGCCAGGGCAAGATCATTGCCGCCAGGCCGATGGACGACGAAGTTGATCCGGGTCGGTCCGCGCATCGGCGCGTCGGCATCCAGGCCCAGCGTGCGCAGCGGCAAAAGGCCGCTGGTGTTGGCCGCCGCGCAGTCTTCGAGACCGTCGTTGTTGACGTCCGGGCACGGCAGCCGTGCATTGGCCGAGGCGAATCCGAACACCTTGCTGTTGGCCCAGGCGACCATCGCGCTGCGGTCGGCCGCGAGCTGCTGCGGCGTACGCGCCTGCAGCAGGATGAACGAGACGAGCATGAAGCCGGCCAGCAGGGTGACCAGCAGCAGCGTGTCCCACAGCGCGATGCCGCGCTGACGGCTGGGCTGGGCTGCAGGGAAACTGGCTTGCTCGCGCATCGGCATGCTCCGCTTAGTAGCTGGGTGGCGCCATGGCCTGACGGATCAGGTCATAGATAGGCAGGTACATGGCCACGACGAACAGCACGAACATCAGCCCCAGGGTGATGATGATGGCCGGCTTGAGCACCTCGGCCAGCGACTCGATGATGTGGTCGAAGCGCTGCCGGTACTCGGCGGCCAGGAAGCGCAATTGGGTCGTCGTGGTGCCGGTTTCCTCGCCGACCGCGATCATCCGCACGGCCATGGCCGGGAAGCCGCCGACCTGCTTCATCGCCGCGGCCAGGCGCTCGCCGCGCTGCACGTAGCGGTGCGCGTCGATGATCCGCGCCCGGTAGTACTCGTCATTGACCGAGCGGGTCAGCACGTCGAGGCTGCGCGACATGTCAAGGCCAGCGGCAACCAGCAGGGCCAGATGCTCGGTGATGAAGGCCATGCCCGAGGCGCGCATGATCACCCGCGATATCGGCAGACGATGTCCCAAGCCATGCAGCCGCGAACGGAACCGCCAGCTGATCCGGAACAGCACGATCGGCACGGCGATCAGCAGGAACAGCAGCAGCAGACTGAGTTCGATATGCGCCGAGGCGACCTCGGAGAAGTCCAGCAGGGCCGCGGTGATTCGCGGCAACTCGATGTTCATCTGCCGGTACAGGTCGGCCAGGTTGGGAATCACGTAGAAGACCCAGACGCAGGAGACCAGCAGCAGCGCGGCGACCACGAAGGCCGGGTAGATCAGCGCGCGCCGGGCGTCGCGACCCATCTTGTTGATCCGCTCGATGTGTTCGGCGGCTTCGATCAGCATGCGATCGACCGAGCCGGTTTCCTGGCCGATGTTGACCAGGTTGAGTACGGTTTCGGGAAACAGGTCAGGGTGCTTGGCGAAGGCCTCGCTCACCGTTGCCCCGCCGCCCAGCTCGTCGGCCAGCGACTGGGCGACGCGGGCGACGCGGCGCTGGCCGGTATCCCGGTTCTCCTCGATCAGCGAATCCAGCGCGCTCAGCATCGGCACACCGGCACCGAGCATCACGCCGAGGTCGCGCAGCAGACCACCAAGCTCCTGCGCGCTGACCCGCGGGATGAACATCCCGCCCAGCGCATTGATCAGGGCTGCCAGCCAGCCGGGGATATAGATCAGGTTGAGCACCACGCCGTCGTGGTTCTTCTCCAGCCACAGGCGCGCCGAGAACTCGCGCTCAACGGCCAGCTGCAGCACACCGCTGCGCACCCTGCCCCCCTGGCTCATCAGGCGGTAGTAGAAGGCCTTCATGCAGCGCCTTCCCGGGGCGCGTCACCAAGCACGCGAAGGATCTCCTCGATCGTGGTCTGCCCTTCGGCGACCAGCATCCGGGCCATCTCCTGCATCGGCTGGAAGCCGTTCTCGCGCGCCGTCCGCTGCAGCGCCTCGCGCCCGCGGTCATCGACGATGGCAGTGACGATGGCCTCGTTGAGCTGGAGGATTTCGTAGAGCGGCACGCGACCGAGATAGCCGGTTCCGCGACAGGTATCGCAGCCGGCGCCGAGCTTCCCCGGCCCCTTGTGATGTTCGCCCAACCAGTCCTTGGCAGCCTGGTCGAAGATCTGCGACTGCGCGCAGTGCGGACATACCCGACGCACCAGCCGCTGACTGATGATCGCCACCAGGTTGTCGGCGATCTCCTGCGCGCTGAGCCCGAAGGGGCGCAGCCGCGGCAGCACACCGAACACATTGGCCACGTGCAGGGTCGAGAGCACCAGATGACCGGTGGCCGCGGACTCCACGGCCGCGCGCGCGGTCTCGCCATCACGGATTTCGCCGATCAGCATGACGTCGGGATCGTGGCGCAGGAAGTTGCGCAGCGCGGAGCCGAAATCGTAGCCGGCACGACGGTTCACTTCGGTCTGGCAGGCGCCGGGCACGCGGTACTCGACCGGGTCCTCGACGGTGAGCACGTTGCGCTCGATCAGCGACTGCATGCGCAGGGCCGCGTGCAGGGTGGTGCTCTTGCCCGAGCCGGTGGGGCCGGTGATCAGCACCAGACCCGAGGGCCGTTCGAAGATTCGCTGCAGCAGGTTCACGTCCTGCTGTCGGTAGCCGAGCTGGAGCAGGCCGGACATGTCGCCGCGCTCGGGTAGCAGGCGCAGCACCATGCGCTCGCCAGCCTCGCTGACCAGGGTCGAGATACGCACCGTATAGGGCTTGTCCAGGATCACCGTATGGAAGCTGCCGTCCTGCGGCTTGCGCTGCTCGGAGCTGTCCATCTGCGAGTTGATCTTGATGAAGGTCAGCAGCCGACCCAGGGCCGGCGGGAAGGCCAGCATCGGGCGCAGGATGCCGTCGATGCGGAACAGCACATGCCAGCTCTTGGCGGCCGGGGCCAGATGGATGTCGGTGGCGCGCTCGCGGATCGCCAGATGCAGCAGGTGATCGAGAAGCCGCGCCGGCGTGGCGACATTGTCGACATCGGCGGCCAGCACGTCGATCTCGCGGCGAACCAGCTTCTCGACCGGGTTCTGGGCGAAGTAGTAGCACTGGCGAATCTGCTGGATCAGCCGCGAATTCTCGGTCTGCACGAACTGCGTTGGCAGGTCGCAGCGCTGCTGCACCAGGCGCGCGATGTCGTCCGGGTCGGAGTCCCCGAGCAGCACCTGCAGGCCGCGATCGGTCTTGCGCCAGGGCAGGAAGCGGTTGGCCAGACACAGCTCGCGGTTGAACAGGGCAAGCACGCCGCCTTCGGGCTGGGGCAGATCCGCGGCGGGCACGAAATCGATGCCACGCTGGTCGGCGATTGCCTTGGCGACGTCATGCTCCAGGACCAGGCCGTTGTCGACCAGGATCCCACCGAGCCGGCCCTTCTCGACCTCCTGTTTCTGCAGCGCGTACTCGAGCTGGATCGGCGTGATCAGCCCCTGCCGCTCAAGCATGCTGCCAAGCCGCTGCCGTTCGGCTTCGCTAGCCGATGACTGCAACGGAAGTCGGGAAACAGGGCTTGGCATATCAGGAATCCTCGCGGGCGATGTCGCTCGACATCGTCGGTTGCTCGAGCAGTAGTCGGGTCAGGTTGTCGGGGTAGCCACTGGCCGGCAGGCCCTGCAGACGCTGGAAGTGGGCGACCGCGGCGACCGTCCGCGGTCCCATCCGGCCGTCCAGCGCTGCCTGGTAAAGACCGACGTCGGCCAGCGCCTGCTGCAGTGCACGCACGCCGCCTCCGCTGCTGCCTAGCGCAAAATCCTGCGCAACATGCGCCGAGCGCCAGACCAGCAGGTCGGCGCTAGCCTGTCGCAGAAGACAACTCTCGGCGGGCTGCACGCTGATCCGTTCGGCGCTGAAGCGGGTCAGCACCAGATCCGGGGCTGCCTGCATCAATCGAGTCGCCAGCAGATCCGGATCGGCAGCCCACAGCGCAAGCTCGTCGGGCGAAGCACCGGCCAGGGGGGCCAGGCAGTCGACAAAGTGGTCGACTTCGCTTGCCTGTGCTGTCTCGCGCGGCGCCCGATCCGGCGCTACCGCTGCTGCCGGGCGCGCCTCAGAGATGCTCGCATTGACCTGCTCCTGCGGCAGCAGCAGCGCGCCGGCCAAGGCCAGGCCAATGACGCCGAGCAGCAATCCCGCAGCGATCGCCAGATTCTTGATGACTGGAGGCTGCGCCCGAGCGGCTCGTCGTATTCCCGCCTCCGCGGCGGCCTGGCGGACCATCGCCGCATCGATCTGCCGGGCGCGGCTGGCCACCAGTCCGTACAGGCAGGTATCGAGGATCAGATGCATGCGCCGCGGATTGCCGGCGCTGCAGCGGTGCAGGACGCGAATCGCCGCCGGCGCGATGCGGATCTGTTCGGCGCTGGCGCTGTCCAGGCGAAAGCGCACATAGCTCGCGGTTTCAGCGAGTGACAGTGGGGTGATCTCGACGTGTTTGCTGATCCGGCTGGCCAGCTGGCGCACCGCAGGGTTGCCCAGCGCGTCGAGCAGCTCGGGCTGTCCGCAGAGGACGATCTGCACCAGCTTGTCCTGGGAGGTCTCAAGATTGCTGAGCAGACGTATCAGCTCCAGCGATTCCGGACACAGGTTCTGCGCATCGTCGATGACGATCGCCACCGTCTCGCCCTGGTGGTGACGCTCTATGAGAAAGGCGTTGAACACCGCCAGATCGTCGTCGAAACTGGACCCGGCATTCAGGCCGAGATCGCGCAGGATTGCGCGCAGCAGGGCATCGCCGCGCAGGTGGGTGTTCATGACCAGGGCGACCCGGCAACTTTGCGCACTGAGCTGGGAGACCAGACGACGCAGCAGGGTGCTCTTGCCCAGACCGACTTCGCCGCTGATCAGCACGAAGCCCTTGCGCGCCAGCACGCAGTGCAGCAGCTCGGCCAGCCGCTCGCGCAGCCCGTTGCCCTCGAAGTAGTGGATCGCATCCGGAGTGCTCGGAAACGGACTACGGGCGAGCCCGAGTTGCAGCATGTGCGCGGGAAGCGGAGCAGCCATCAGCGCTCCCGCTCGTTCATCGCCCGCCATTGGCGCTCGATCAGGGCGGAGTCGGGCTCGCGCAGGCGCAGCAGACCCATGCGCTGTCGGGCAGCGTCCTTGCGACCGGCTCGCCAATCGAGCAGCGCAAGATTGAGCCCGGCATTCTGGTCACCCGGCAGGCGATCGGCGATTCCCGCGTAGTGCTGATAGGCCACCGCGTCGTCACCCTGGGACATGGCCCACCAGGCCTGATAGCGCTGCAGGGTGATGCTCTCCGCGGCGAGCAGGGACTGCAGACCGCGAATGGCGGCTTGCCCGGCCTCGCGGTTCTGGCTGGCGATCGCGCTTTCCAGCGCTGCGACCTGCTGGCGCACCTGCAGCGGATCCGCTGCGCTTGCTGCCTCGCGGGCGGGCGCCTGGCGCAGCGTGGAAGGCTCGCCGCGCTGATGCACCTGGATGCTGATCTGCGGAGTCTGGGATGCCTGTGCTGCCTGTGCGAGCGGCGTTTGCGGCTCGCTTGCAGGCGGAACCTGTTCTGCCCCCACGCCGTCGGAAGGCGCCGTTTGCGCGGGCGCCGCCACGCTCGGCAACGGCGCTGCGCTCGGCGGCAGCGGCGCGGCGCTTGCCGGCACCGCAGTGCTGACCCTGGGCGATTCGAGCTTGCTGGCCTGCGGGTTGTCGACAAGCTGCGTGGAGGTCATTGCGACATCCTCCGCAAGCACCGGAGCTGCGGCGACCAAGTCTTCCGCCACAGTCGGTTCCGACGCCGACGCCGACGGCAGCGCAGGCGCGGGCGTGCCGACCGTGGGTTCGGTAGCGACAGCGGCAGCTGCAGACGCGACTGACTGCCCGTCTGCCGGCGACGGGGCTGCGCCGATCGCGGTCGGCAGCGACTCCGACCCGACAGCTGCCAGCGGCACGACGTCCGCTGCCCTGCGCTCACCCAGCGCGTACCAGGCAAGCGCAGCCAGCGCAGCGATCAGGACCAGCACCACGAGCACAACGAAGGATGCGCGCAAGCGCCGCGCAGGCGTACCCGACCCCTGCGCGCGGCCGCCTCGGGCGGCAGCACCGCCCTCGGCTTCCATCGCGGAAAGGGCCGAGTACATCAGGCTCACAGCACGCGCACCTTGAGCACCATCACCAGCTCACGGCTGGCGTGCGAGTCGGCGGTGCGGTCAAAGAACTTGCCAAGTCCCGGAACGTCGGACAGGCCGGGCACGCCGGAATTGGTCGAGCCGAGCTTCTGGTCGATCAGGCCGCCGATCAGCACGGTGTCGCCATCGCGCAAACTCAGGGTGGTGGTCATGCCCTTGAAGTTGATCACCGGCAGGGTCACCCGGGTACCGCCGCCGGCATCGACCAGCTGCAGGCTGTTCGGATCAACGTCGGTCTGCATCGGGTGAATCAGGATCTCGACATGGTTGTCGGCGCGGATGAAAGGCACGACGCCGACCACGATGCCGGAGAACAACGAGTCGGTCTGCGCGTCGGCCGAAGTGGTGGTGGCGCCACCGCCCGGATTGGTCACCGTCACCGAGGAACTCGACAGGTAGCGGATATTGGTACCCACGGAAAGCAGTGCGGGTGAACCGTTGCGAGCGCGGATACTCGGGTTGGAAAGCACCTTGACGTTGCCGAAGTTGCGCAGCGCGTCGATCGCCACCGAGAACGAATTGCGCTGATAGCCCAGGCCCAGCGAGTTGCCCGAGGGCGAGCCGATGGTCTGCGCAGGCAAGGTCAGCGAGCGCACCGGCAGGTCGGCGCCCTGCCCGGCCGGCAGCAAGGCGGTCGCCGGATCGACGGCGATTGGCGCGCGGCCGATCACGCCAGCGACATGGTTGCGCAGCACGTTCCAGTCGACGCCCCACTGGAAGCCGTCCTTGAGCTCGACGTCGATCAGCTGGGCTTCGATCTGCACCTGCCGACCGAGCACCGCCTTGTAGCGATTGATCAGGCTTTCGATAGCGCGCACCTGGGACGGCCGGGCGCGGATGAACAGGGTGCCGGTGACCGAGTTCAGGGTGTAGGCAGCGACCGGGATCGGATCGATCTCATCGCTATCGGCCTGGGCGCGACGCGCGCCCGACTCGCCGATGATGTGGCCCAGCGCCTCTTCCAGCTCGGCGTGCACGCTGGTCTGTTCGCCAAGACCACCGGACAGCGCGAAGTCGCTGCGCAGCGCATTGGAACCGCCGCCGCCCGACCCACCACCGCCGCTGCCGCCGCCACCGGTCGACTGGTTGGCGCCGAACACGTTGCCGCCCGAGGAGATATCCACCGACAGAGCAGTGTTGAGGAAGTCGAGGTCGTAGACCCGCTCCTCCATCAGGTTGACGATCAAGGTCTTGCCCTGCACTTCGCCGTGCAGATCGAAGGCGCGCAGGATGTGGTCAAAGACCTCGCGCGCGGTGACATTGCTGAGGTTGAGGCTCGACTTGCGACCAGTCTGCACCACCCTCGGGTCGAGCAGCAGATTCATGCCCAGCTGCTCGGACATCGCCCAGAGCAGCTGGCCAACGTCGGCCTCGTACATGCGGATCGAGACCAGCTGGTCCTCCAGCGGATCGTACTGCGGCACCACCGGCTGTACCGGCTGAGCTGCCTGGATCTGCTGCAGCTCCTCGAACAGGCGCTGCTGCACCTCGGCCAGCTTGGCCGACTCGGCGATGCTGTGTTCGGCCATCTGGTGCAGGGTGTCGCCATTCACCGGCGCCATCGAGTTGGCGCTCTTGTGCGGCAGGCCCGAACATCCCGCGAGCAGCATGGTCGCCACGGCAACGGCCAGGGCACGACGGACTACCGGCGGGCGCGGGAGCGAATTCGGACGAGCGTCATTGAGCATGTGAGGGAGCCTTGTGCGTGCCAAGAGGAAAGTGGAATCAGGGAACGTCATCGAGCGACAGGCCGATCAAGGTCGAAATGCCGGTCATCACGACCGCGTCGTCGTAGCCGTTGCGCGCTGGCGTGCTGGGTGAAGCAAGACAACGTCCGCTGCCGGGCAGGCCGGAATTGACGCCATCGAAGAAGCTGCCGTCGCCATCGGCATCGCCGTTCGGGACGACCACGGCGAAGGCCGGATGCATGACCGCGTTGCTGCTGCAGCTCTCGCTGCCGGTGCGCTGTCCGTCGCCGGTCAGGTACACGTGAGCGCTGCTCGGCGCGATCGCCGCCGCCGCGGACAGGCTCCTGATCAGATCGTTGCGCGTCGGCGTGGTCGCCGGCGCCACCAGATCCGCCGAGGCTGCCGCGCGCCGGAACACCGCATAGACCTCGCGCGCGCTGGGCGTCGGCCGCTGCATCCCGATCGATTCATAGGGCACCCAGCCAAGCTCCACACCGGCCGCGCAGCTACCGCTGGCATCGCCTTCGCGGCCATCGCCATCGGTGTCCGGGCAAGGCAGGCGGTGGTTGTGCAGGGCAAAGCTGCGGATGGCCTCGCTGACCACTTCGCCGCGAGCCAGCGCCGACACTGCCTCACGACCTCCCGCGCGCGGCGAGTAGGCGGTATACGCCGCCCCTGCGAGGATGCCGATCACGACCACGGCCACGGCCAGCTCAAGAAATGAGTATCCCGCCTGGTTGGCTGGCGCGAATTCTTGCCCGGCAGCGAGAGCACCGCGGGTCATGGCTGCCCGGGCTGGACCGCGGGGCTGGCGACCAACTCGTCGCGCAGCTCACCCATGCGCTCGACCAGCTTCTGCAGGCGCGCGGCATTGCCCTGCGCGTCCTGCTGGCTGAGGGTGCTCATCTCTTCGGCGATCTGCTGCATCTCGGCGGCAATCGCCATGTGCCGACGCACCGCGCCGAGATCGACACCGGCAACCTGCTCACGGCCTTCGACCTCGACGATACGGCCGAGAACGCGGTCGACCTCGGCAAGACTCGGCTGGCGGCCGTTGGCGGTCAGCGCGACCAGCTCTGCCTGCACCTTCTGGTAGCTCTCGGCCTTGGCCGCGCGTTCGGCGCTGGCAGCGTCCGGAGCCGGACGGGCATCGATTGCCATGCCGCTGGTCATCCACGGCGGCGGCGAGGGCATCGGCACCGCCGCGGTGGGGTCGGCCTCGATCGCGGGCGCTGCCTCGACCGGAGCCGGCGCTTGTGTGCCGATGGGCTGCACCGCTGCCTGGTCGCTGGACGATGCCAGCAACCAATAGGCGCCGGCGGCCAGCACCACAGGCGCGAGCACCAGGGTCAGCAGCTTCGCCGATTTCATCGACCGCCCCGTGCCGGGCTGATCGAAGCGCGCGGGTCGAGGCGGATCACCTGGGTGCCCTCGCGCTCCATGATCACTACCCGATCCTGGGCGATGGTGTGGACCCGACCACCGCCGGGAAGGCGGTCGCCCTCACCGGCGTACACGCCGTCGATCACGGCGCGCTGGAAACCGTGTGCCTCGTAGACCAGTGATACGGTTCGCTCGGGAAAATTCGGTATGGCGGCCAGGGCCGGATCGATCGCCGGCTTCGGCCGGACAAAGGCGATAACCTCGGCACCGCTGCCCTCGGCGTAGACGCCGACCGCCAACGCATCAAGCTGGTCGGCCAGCGCCCGGGTCCGTTCGACCTGAGCATCGGCCTCGCGCAGCTGCGCTTGCAGGGCGCCGCGATCGGCGGTCGAGGCCGGCATGCGTGCAGGCGCCTCGGCCAGCTTCCAGCTCAGCGCCAGCACGATCAGCAGCAGGCCTGCGGCCAGCAATCCCAGGTACTTCATGCGCCGGCCTCCTTGCCGACCAGCGGCGCTCTGCGGATCGCGTAGGAAAAGAATCCGGCGATCTGATTGCCGGGCGGGGGCGGAACCGTGGTGGGCGCAAGGCCTTCAACGCGCAGCCGGTCAACGAAGCGCGACAGGCGCGCCTCCGAGCCATTGCCCGGCACCATCACGCCTTCGATCACCAGGCTGCCGGAGGCCGGATCCAGACGCACTCTGAGGATCTGCACGAGCTGGTCGGCGAAGCTGCGAATGCGGGTCAGATCGGCGACCAGGTCACCGTTGCGGTCGGCGCGGGCCAGCCGTTCGACAAAGCCTCGCGTCATCAGCAGGTCATCACCGATCACCGGCGCCGGCTGTCCGGCCAGCGCGGCCTGGATCCGCTCGCTTTCCGCGCGGTACTCGGCTGCGGCCTGCTCACGGCTGTCATTGGCCGCATCCAGATCGAAGGCCAGATAGCCGACGACCAGGGCGACCAGGGCGGCGACCGCGGCCATCCACGGCAGGGCACGCTCTCCGACATAAGCTGCGGCGGCCAGCCTGGGATTGGCCGACAACCCGATCCGCAGATTCTTGAATAGCTCCGGCGCCGCGCTATGCAGGCTGTTGCCCTCGGCATCGCGCAGGCGCTTCATCGTCGCCATTCGCGGCGACTGGCCAACCGTCTCGGCAAACGCTTCGACCAAGCTCGCCTCGGACGCTTCGTCCTGGGCGTCCAGCGCGAACCAATGGATGCGCTGCGGCTTCTCGCCAGCGGCGAGGGCTGCGCGCACCCGGTCGCCCAGCGCCCTGATCGTGGTTGCCAGGCTGTCCTGGTCGTCATCGAAGGCCAGTGCATCGGCGTAGGCGCTCGACTTGCCGGCCGCCGACAGGAACAACACCTTGCGTGCGTAGCGCACCACGGCGGCCTCGCCGACGCCAAGCCGGGAATGCACGGCCTGCAGCAGCGGGAACAGCAGACGGTGATCACCGCCCTGCTCGCTCCACGCCATCAGCCGCTGCCACTGCGCCATCGGCACAGCCGAGAACAGGGCCTGGAAGCTTCCGCCGAGCACGGTCTTGCGGACGACTTCGATATGGCTTTCGCCTTCGGTGACGCCTTCGCGACGCAGGCGCTGCTCGATCAGTGGCACCGCGGCCGAAGCATCGCCCTGCAGCGAGATGATCCCGTTCTGGGCATCACCCAGATCGCTGAGCAGGGCGACCGGTCCCTCGACCTCGGGAAAGGCATCGAGCGCGACCATCTCGTCGCCCTCGATCGCCCACCAGCGGCCAGCCAGATGCAAGACGTGTGCTGCGTGCATTCAGTCGAGTTCCCGTGTGCTGAACATCGCATTTCCGCGAATGCTGACCCTGAGCGGCTGGCCATCACCAGACGGCAGCTCGAACAGGGACTCGTTGACATCCATGACCGACAGCTCGAAGGCCTCGGTGTCGAAGACCCGGCCGCGGCCGTTGGCGGTCGAGACAATCAGGTCATTGGCACTGGTGCGGTCAAAGCGCATTTCGTTGAGCGTGATGCGCCGCTCCGACCACTGCTGCGGCGCCATCCCGCGAAGCTCGGCCGCCCTTGCCAGAGCACCCAGGGCGTCGTGCAGGGCGCGCTGCTTGCCGCGCAGCGCGAAGCGATCTGCGGCTTCGGCGGCTTCGGCTTCGGCCCGGGCCAGCGCATCGCGGCTGGACTGCTCGGCGCGTGCCGCGGACACGTACCAGGCGGCGCTGGCGACCAGGGCGATGAAGGCGACGGCAAAGCCGCTCACCGCCAGCCTGCGTCCACCGGCCAGTCCGCCTGCCGAGGGCAGGCGGACGCGCTTGGTAGCGACCTCGGTCATTGATCCATGACCCAGTGAGCGGTCACCAGGGACACCCGGTCCTCGTCGCGGTTGTCGCCCTTGGTCAGGGCGTCATCGGCACCGTCGCCGAACTCGTGGGTGTTGTTCGAGGCCCACTGCACGCCGGGACGCTGCGAGGAGGGCTCGGCACCAGCCGAGTCGTTGAGACCGGCGTTCTGCTGGCGGAAGCGACCTTCCAGCGCATCCGGCTTGCCGTCGACCTGCTGGTCGATGAAGCGCGCCAGATCCGGAGTAAGACCGCGAATCACCATCACGTTGCCGGCGCCGCTGACCGTGGAATCGGGATTCCACTGGAAGCAGATCTGCAGCTCGGCCGGGTTGCCATTGCTGTCGCTGTAAAGGAAACGGTCCTCACGACCTTCACCGCGGCCCGGCGGCATGCGCAGGCCGATGCGGTCCATCAGGTCATGCAGGTCGACGATCGCCAGCGACGGATCGCCGATGCCCACCGAGTCCGCGTCATAGCCCTGCCCGTGGCAGATCCGCAGGCCGGTATTGGTGAAGCTGGACGGCACGCCTGGCAGGGCGCCGTCGAGGTTGCCGCCGTCGCTCATGGTCGAGCCGGCGATCAGCGATTCCTCACCATTGACCATGTAGGTCGGCGAGGTCTGGCTGTCACCCAGCACCACTCCGGTGCGCTGGTAGTACTCGTCGTAGCCCTTCTTCCAGGCACCGATGAACTTGGTGGAGATCTTCTGGTACTCCGCGTTGCGGACGATGTCCTTGCCGACCGACAGCGCGCCGAGGATCAGCGCGATGATCACCAGCACCACGGCCATCTCGACCAGAGTGAAGCCATGCGCCTGACGCTTTCCGATTCCGCTCATGTGGGTTCTCGCTCCTGCTCTGGTTACTGGTTCATCTTGTAGTGGGCGATCACGACCGCCACCTGGTCTTCATCCAGGTTGGCGCCGGTCGTCACCGAGGTGGCGCCGGTCTGGGTGAACTCGTAGGTGTTGTTCGTGGTCCACTGCGTACCCGGCGCGCCATTGGTGGCATTGGTGATGCCCTCCTGGCGGAACAGGCCCTCGCGGGCGTCCGGCTTGCCGTCGATCATCTGGTCCAGCGCGCGGGCCAGATCGGGAGTCAGGCCGGTGATGACCATCACGTTGCCCGATCCCGAGGCAGTGCCCGGGTTGTTCCACTGGAAGCAGATCTGCAGTTCCTGCGGATTGCCATTGCTGTCGAGGTAGACGTAGCGATCCTCCGAGCCCTCGGCGCGGCCGGGTGGCATGCGCACGCCAACGCGCTGCATCTGGTCACGCAGGTCGAAGTTGGCCCCGGTCTCCCGCGCGCGGGCCATGTTCTGCCCGGCATTGCCGCGGCAGATCGCCAGTGGCGCGGTGGCCCCGGCCATGTTGCCGCCGGAGATCGGCTGACCACCCGCGGCGGTGAAGTTCTCGCCATTGATCATCAGCCGCGGCTGGGTCTGGCTGTCGCCGATGACCACGCCGGTGCGCTGGGTATAGGTGTTGTAGGCGACCACCCACTGATCAAAGAACTTCTGCTTGATCTTGGTGTATTCAGCGTTGCGCTGGACGTCCTTGCCGATCATCACCGCGCCCAGAATCAGCCCGATCACGACCAGCACGACGGCCATCTCGATCAGCGTGAAGCCAGCCTGATGTGACTTGCTCGATGCCTGTTTCATCTTTGAAGCGCCTCTCTGCTTGGAAGTCCGACGAGTCGCATGCAGATACACACGCCCGCTTACTGACAGGAAGCCTTGGAAACATCGGGGCGAGCGAGCCCTAAGCGCTGGGCATGGGCCCGACGCTTGCTCGATCTGGCGATTCTTGGCCCGCAATGCGTGCGGCCTCGCCCCCCACGTCTCCGCCGTGCAGCGGAGACTCCCTGTTCCTGTCCGCGGCAAACATGAACAAGGGGCAACAAAAGGTCAACCGGGAAAAACGCTTGGTTCGCCCCGGCGCGGACGAGCGCTGCCGGGACCCGCAGCGCCTGACTCGCTCTTCCAGGCGCCATCGACGACGACACCTCTACCACATGCCGTTCAACCGCTATGCGCTGCAGACCCAGACAGGCCTCGCGCGGCCGGGCAACGTGCTGAGCCGATCACTTAGCCAGCGTTACGAACACTCCGCGCAAAAGATCATCAATAGCGACCCGATCCGAATGCCTCTCTTGGACAACGTCAATATTTTCCACTCCCCGGCAGGAATGCCTGTCGGGATCACGAATGCGCCAGCAGCGGGCGCCGAGAACGCCGCCAACGGAGCAGCTTCGCCACGGCCGAGGCCAGAAAGGCGCTGCTCGCGACAGGTTGCCAAGTGGTGATGGGCGAGGGGCCGGCGTAGTGTCCTGTCCCGGAAGTAGGTTGCTGAAGTCGCGACGCGGATGCGTCGTCGAGGCAAGAGAAGGAATAGCAGCGCTATGGCGACCACGAGCAACGCAGCATCGACGGCGCAGACCGAGCGAATTCTGCGATGTACTTCCGGGACAGGACACTATAGAGCCGGCAGCAATTAGCTATGAACTTTCTGCGCGCGCAGCGGTCACA
>CAYGMG010000017.1:0-39753 GCA_964350895.1 uncultured Lysobacter sp. | reverse complement strand
AAGCCTGTAGCGCTGCGGTCGCGGATACGATCCGCTCCCACAACAGCTCGCCGGCATCCCCTGCGAACGACAACAGTGCGCCCGTCAAAGACCCTCACAACCCGCGCCCCGCTGGCGCGGCGGTTCGATCTAGCGAAGCGCGCGCAGCCGGCCCAGGCTGCGGGTCCATAGCCAGACCAGTGCGTTTCGATAGGCAAGCCGCCGGTTCTCGCCGATCTCGGCAAGCAGGGCGGTCGCCAGCAGCACCAGCGCGGTGGCGAGCAGGAACTCTCCTGCGCTTCCGTCACCCAATCCGCAGGTCTTGATCAGGACCAGGGCGCTGAAGTGAAGCAGGTAGAAGGTGAAACTGCGACCTGCCAGCCAGCGGATCGAACTGGCTAGCAAGGGCGGCCAGGACAGGCCGGCCTGACGGCACCCGACCAGGGCGGCGGCGAACATCAGGGCCACCGGAATATCGGAAAGAACGTGACCGCTGGAGCCGGCATCGAATGCGAAAGGCAACAGCGCGTCGAGCCATGAGTAGAGTTCGCGCGACGCGCCGTCAAGCGCGTCGCGCAGCCCGAGCAGCAGATACGCCGCGTAGCACAGCGGCATGGCGCCCAGCAGCAAGCAGGCGCTTCGTGGCGACAAACGCATGGCGGCCAGCCGGTAGTACAGCAGCACGCCGAGCATCCACAGCGGCAGCAGCACGAGGATCGCCGGGCCCATGACCAGTGTGATCACCAGCGCCCCCGGCCAGCGCCAGCGGCCTGGCGCGAACACCAGCCAGCCGAACAGCAGGTAATACCAGGCCTCGTAGGCCAGCGACCAGTACGGCAGCGCGGTGAATGGCTGGATCGGTCCCAGCCAGGTTTCGCCGAGGAACAGCAGGTGGAACGGCAAGTACAGTTCGAGCTTCGGGTATTGCCAGTCCGGCGTGTACAGCGCCGGGTCGATATGCATGCCGATGCCGTCAAGGAGCAACACGCAAGCCAGCGCTGGCAGCACCACCGAGTACACCCGCGAGAGCCGCGCGAGTGCGTAGTAACCCGCATCGCGGGCTCGGCCGAGGGTCGAGTGCGCGATCACCAGCCCGGAGAGGACGAAGAACACGGTCACCGCATCGTCGGCGCTGCGATGCCAGGTCAGGGACAGCGCTCGCGGGGCGACGCCGAGATAGACCGCGTGGCCCAGGTAGACAAACAACGCCGCCAGCACGCGAAAGGCATCGAGCCAGATCGAGAGCGAGCGATCGATGGCCGGCACGGCGGCGGCCTGGGGCATCAGCGGAAATCCTTCGATGGGCTGCGGGCGGCGCGCCAGGACGGCGATTCTGCCAGCATCAGCGACCGGACTGGTCGCGGGTTGCGCGGCGGACGATGCCCGCCAACAAGGACGATCAGCCCGGCAGCCGCACGTAGATCACCTTGCTGCTGCTGCCGGGCACCGGCTCGGCGCGCAGTTCGAAGTGTTTCGGATAGGCGGCGAACAGGTCGCTGAGCTTGCGGTGGCCGAACAGACGCGGGTCGAAGTCGGGGCGCAGCTTGTTGAGGTAGTTGCCGACCACCGCCAGCGGCACCCAGTCGCCGTCGCCATCGACCTCGTCCACCGCGGTGCGCAGCAGGGTTGCCGGATCGAC
The DNA here is from genome assembly GCA_964350895.1 of uncultured Lysobacter sp. Taxonomy (GTDB): domain Bacteria; phylum Pseudomonadota; class Gammaproteobacteria; order Xanthomonadales; family Xanthomonadaceae; genus Pseudomarimonas. The sequence goes on along the minus strand of CAYGMG010000017.1, from coordinate 38,135 downwards.
ATCGCCGGGCTCCGCGGTCTTGGGTTCGTTGCGCCGCGGCGGTTTCGCCTGCCGCGAGGTTCCGCCCCGGCTGCCGGGCTCATCCTCCGCTTCGGTGTCGTCATCGGCGCCACCTTCAGCATTGGCATTGGCACGCAGCAGCTCGGTGTAGATGAAACGATTGCAGGCGGCGACGAAGGGTTGCGGTGTCTTGCGCTCGCCAAAACCGAACACCTGCAGGCCCTCCTCGCGAATACGCACCGCAAGGCGGGTGAAGTCGCTATCGCTGGAGACCAGGCAGAAACCGTCGAAACGCCGGGTATAGAGCAGGTCCATGGCGTCGATGATCATTGCGCTGTCGGTGGCGTTCTTGCCGCTGGTGTAGGCGAACTGCTGCACCGGCTGCACCGAATGCGCGAGCAGGTGGCGCTTCCAGCCGCCATGCGCGGTGCGCGTCCAGTCACCATAGATGCGCCGCACGGTCGCCGCGCCGAGCCGGGCGACTTCCTGCAGCAGGCCTTCGATGATCGAGGGCTGGGCGTTGTCGGCGTCGATCAGGACGGCAAGTCGAAGCTGGTCGTTGGGCGTGGGCATGGCTGCAGGCTTCCGTGTGCGAACCCCACGAGGTTGATCGCCCGCCGCGTTGCCGTCAACGCGCGTGGCGCCCCGCCAGACCGTGCGGCCCGACGCAGCGGTCCCTGCATGTCGGCGCCTTCAGTTCAAGCCACGCCCGCAGCGCGCAGCGCCGGCGCACACGCTCAGCCCGGCTGCGGGTGCAGCACGCGCCCCTGCGCATCGGCCACGCTGACCGCCACCTCGACCCCGTGCCGCACGCTCTCGGTCACCACGCAGAACTGCTCGAACTGGGCGAGGATGCGGTCCAGATTCTGATAGTCGGCCGGGTCACCGGGCAGGCTGATGGTGGCATCGATGCGCTCGACGCGAAGGCGCTTGTCGGCGTTCCGGCCCAGCGTCGCGGTGGCGCAGGTGACCAGCTTGCCGGGGGCGTTCTTGAACTTGCGCAGGGCGAACAGCAGGCTCGCGCTCATGCAGTTGGCCACCGCAGCAACCAGCATGCGCGACGGATTGGGGCCGCTGCCGCCACCCAGCGGTTCGGGCTCGTCGGTGAGCAGGTCAGGGGCGTCGGTGTCATCGAAGATGACCCGGAACACGTAGTCGCTTTCCTGCTCGACGGTGATGCTGAAGCCGGCTTCGCTCATCGGGGCTACTCCTGGTTAAGGTGCTGGATCAGGGCGTTGCGGGCGAACTGGATGATCGCTTGGGCAGGCAAGGCGCCGGACTGCCGGGCGATCTCTTCGCCGCGCTGGATCAGGACCATGGTCGGGATGCTGCGGATGCCGAACTGGGCGCCGAGCTGCGGCTGCGCCTCGGTGTCGACCTTGGCCAGATGCATCCAGGGTTCCAGCTGCGCCGTAGCCTGCGCGAAGGCCGGCGCCATGCTGCGGCAGGGTCCGCACCAGGGCGCCCAGAAATCCACCAGCAGGGGCAGGTCGGCACGCAGCGCGTGGGCATCGAAACTCGCCGCGTCCAGCGCAAACGGTGCGCCGCAGAACAGCGGGTTCTTGCAACGCCCGCACTGCGGCTGCTCATCGAGGCGCGCCTGCGGCACGCGGTTTGCCACATGGCAGTGTGGGCAGGCGATCTGCAGCAGGTCGTCGCTCATCTATGGGCTCCAGCCGGGGACACCAGCCATGGTAGCCCGCCAGCGCACCGCGGATTCACGGTCGGGAGACTAGGCTTTGCGGATGCAACAGATCCTGCCTTCCTGCCTTCCAGCGCGCCTGCACGAGCGCGTTCGGGCGCTCAATTCGCGGCCGCTCGGCAGCGACGCCGACTACGTGCTGCTCTGGGCCCATCATGCGCTGCGCGAGCATGACAATCCGGCGCTGGACCTGGCCCTGTGCCTGGGCGCTGAGCTTGATCTGCCGGTGCTGGTCTACCAGGGCCTGGGCGGCGGCCATCGTTTCGATGCCGATCGCCATCACGCCTTCATCCTGCAGGGCGCCCGCGACTACCACGATGCCCTGGCGCGTCGCGGCATCCGCCATCTCACCCATCTGCCCGGGATCACCCATGGCGCCGGGCTCGCCGATCTGCTGCCGCGCGCCGCGGCTCTGATCTGCGAGGACTATCCCGCACCGCCATTTCCGCGCTGGACCCAGCGCTGGGCATCGCGCTGCGCTGTCGCCTGTGTGGCGGTCGACGCCGCCTGCATCGTGCCGATGAGCGCTGTCGGCAAGCGCTACGAGCGGGCCTTCGCTTATCGCGGCGCCATGCAGAAACGCTTCCACGAGGAGCTGGCGGCAGGCACGACCGAGCCATCCGCGCCACGGATGTGGCCTGACCGGCTGGACTTGCCTGTGCAAGGCATCGATTGGGGCGACTTTGATCTGGGCGCAGCGCTCGCAGCCTGCCCGATCGACCACGCCCTGCCGCCGGTGGCCGACAGCCCGGGCGGCAGTCAGGCCGGTTATGCGCGCTGGGAGGCGTTCAAGTTGCGCGGCCTGCATCGCTACCACGCTCTGCGCAATGATGCCGCGGTCGGCCCACCGCTTGGCGTGTCGCGGATGTCGCCCTACCTGCACTACGGCATGGTCAGTCCCTGGCGACTGGCGCGAGAGGCCGCGGCGCTGGGCGGTCCGGGCGCGGAGAAGTTTCTTGACGAGCTGTGGGTCTGGCGCGAGCTGGCCTGGCAATGGTGCTGGCATACGGCCGATGTCGATAGCCCCTCCGTCCTGCCGGACTGGGCCGCCGAAAGCTTCAGCGCGCGGGCCGGCGATCCGCGTCCGCGCTACGCCGATGAAGCCCTGCACCGCGCGCGCAGCGGCGAGGCCCTGTGGGACCTGGCCCAGACCAGCCTGCTGCGCCACGGGGAGCTGCACAACAACCTGCGCATGACCTGGGGCAAGGCCCTGGTCGGCTGGTCCAGCAACCTCGATCAGGCCATGCATCGGCTGCGCGACCTTAACCACAGGTTTGCGCTTGATGGCAATGACCCGGCCTCCTATGGCGGGCTGTGGTGGTGCCTTGGCCTGTTCGACCGGCCGTTCGATCCGCCGCAGCCGGTCCTTGGCCGCCTGCGCGGCCGCTCGCTGGACTCGCACGCCGCCCGCCTTGACCTGCCGCGCTATGCCGCCCGCGTGCAGCGCGGCAGTTCGGCCCTGCCGCGGGTGGCGATCATCGGCGCCGGGATGGCCGGGGCCGCGGCCGCGCAAGCCCTGCTGGACCAGGGCTATGCGGTCACCGTGGTCGACAAGTCACGCGGCGTCGGCGGCCGGCTGAGTACGCGGCGCAGCGAGATCGGCCCCTTCGACCACGGCGCCCAGTTCCTTCGCGTCCGAGATCCGCGCTTCCGGCGCCAGGCCGAGCGCTGGGTCGATGCCGGGATGCTCGCCCGCTGGCAGCCGCGCTGCGGTGCCGCGCCCGCGCTCGGCGACGCCTTGGTTGCCACCCCGGCGATGAATGCGCTGGTCAAGCCCCTGCTGGACGGCGCCAACCAGCTGCTCGGCACGGCGGTTGCACGGATCGTCCGCGAAGGCGGTGTCTGGCGCCTGCTGGACGGCTCAGGAGCAATCGTGGTCGAGGCCGAGCAGATCATCCTCAGTGCGCCGGCGCCGCAGGCCGCAAGCCTGCTGGAGTCGCCCGCCGCGGCGCTGGCAGCGCGGGTCCGCGATGCGGTCTATGCGCCGTGCTGGGCCGCCATGGTGGAACTCGATGCAGAGGCGGATCTCGATCTGCTTCGCGACAGCGGTCCGCTCGCCTGGGCCACCGCCGACGCCAGCCGCCCGGGCCGCCCGCCGGGCCGGCGCTGGACCATCCATGCGACGGCGGACTGGAGCCGGGCGCACCTGGAGACCGATCCAGCAACCGCCGGCCAGACCCTCGCCAGCGTGCTCGGCGAAATTCTGGGTGTACGCGCGCGATTGCACGCCGCACATCGCTGGCGCTTCGCCCTGGTCGAGCGGGCGCTGGGCGTCGACTGCCTGATCGACAGCCAGCTCGGTCTACGGGTCGCGGGCGACTACTGCCTTGGCGGACGGATCGAGGCCGCCTGGCTCAGTGGCCAGGCCGCGGCCGGCAGTCTGATGCGCGAGATCGCCCTGTCAGCGCAGGACGCAAGTCAACGCTGAGCTGCGCCGGCCTCAGTGGCAGTGATCATCGATATCTGCCTCACCCGCGGCCTCGGCGGCGCGCAGATAGGCGGGCGACTCGGGCTGCAGGGTGGCGTGGGCGATGCCGAACTCATCGCGCAGCAGACGTTGCGCGGTGAGCAGCAGGCGATCGCCGGCGAGGGTCCAGACGTGCAGGTCATGGACCGCTTCCAGGCCGTCGAGAGCGCGCAAGCGCTCGCGGATCGCGTTGAGGTCAACCTCGGCGGGTGTCGCCTCCATCAGCACCGCCAACACGTCGCGCAGCAGGCGCAGCGCGGATAGCAGGATCAGGGCGCAGATCAGCAGGGTCAGCAGCGGATCGATGCGCACCCAGCCGGTCAGCCAGACCACCAGTCCGGAGGCCAGCGCGGCGACCGAGCCGAGCAGGTCGCCGATGACGTGCAGCACCGCGCCGCGCATGTTCAGCGCGTGACTGTGCGCGCCGTGCAGCTGCCACAACACCAAAAGATTCACCAACAGGCCGAGCGCGGCGATCAGCATCACCAGCCCGCCCTGCACCGGCACCGGCGAGCGCAGGCGGTCGATCGCGGTGATTACCAGCACGGCGACCACTGCCAGCATGAACAGCGCATTGAGCAGGGCGGCCATGACTTCGGCACGTCGCCAGCCATAGCTCATCGCCGCGCTGGGCGGGCGCTGTGCCAGTCGCGCGGCAAGAAAGGACAGCAGCAGGGCGGCGGAGTCGGTGACCATGTGCCCGGCATCGCCGAGCAGGGCCAGCGACCCGGCCCACCAGCCGCCGATCGCCTCGACCGCGGCAAATACGAAGGTGATCGCAATGGCGATACCCAGCGCGTGGGCACGCCGGCCGGCGTCGCCGGCACCGGGCCCGGGCGCTGCCGGATCGTGGGCGTGCGCTGAGTGGGAATGCTGGTGGCCGGTGCCCATGGGGCAAGCCTAGCGCTTTCCACGAGCCGCCGCCCTACCTTGACGGCCACCGCGGAGCGGGGAGTCGGGCGTGCACGGCGGGCTTTCGATTTGTCCCTTGCAGTCCACTAGACTGGTTCGATACGCCCCTTCGCCGCCCAGGTAGAACCGATGCCGCATGCTTCCCCCGCGCAGGCCGCCGTGGCTCTTGACGACTGGCGTGGCCGGCTGCGCGAGGTGGTCCTGCCGGCGCTGGGTGACGAGGCAGCTTGGCAGGCCCTGCTGCACAACGCCGATGATCCGGAGCTGACCGCGACGGCAGTTGCCGGCGACCCGCCGCTGGGGCTGTCCTTGCTGGTCGAAGGCAACCGTTCGCCGCGGATCGCGGCCAACCTCAGCGGGCTGCAGCACGTGCTCAGGATGTTCGGCAGCCAGCGCGTGCAACAGCGACTCAAGGCCTGGGGCGATGGCCGGCTCGATCCGGCGCAGCCCGCGCATCGGCTGTGCCTGCAGGCGATGGCCAACAGCCGGCTGGCAAGCCTGTTCCTGGCGCGCTTCATGAGCCATGGCCTGGTCGCGGACGCGGAGTATCGGCTGTGGGTCACCAGCCTGCTGGGGGTCGCGCGCTGGAAACTGCCGCTGCTGGATCTGCCGCTGGCGCAGGAGATCGAGCGCCGCATAGCGCAGGGCGAGCGCCGCCAGCGCGTCGAGCAGGCGCTGCTCGGCTGCGCGGTCGAGGATCTCAACGCGCTTCATCTGCAGGACCTCGGGTTCGCCGACGCCGCGGCGCTCGCCTCGCGCCTGCGCTTGAGCCCGCGGCTGATCGGCAACGCCGCGCGCCGCGCCCGCGACAACGATGTGCCCGATACCCTGCCAGCTGAGCTGGCAAGGCCGCTGCGCGAGCCGCATGTGGTCTGCGCGCTGGCCTATGCGCTGGCCCTGGAGGCCCAGCTCGACTGGCATTCGCCGCGCTTGCTGCACCTGGTACGGGCCACCGCGACCTGTCTCAACCGGCCGCTGACCAAGGTGATCCAGGACATGCACCGGGCAGCGCTCCAGGCCAGCGGCGAGCGCCTGTACACGCGTGGGCTGCTGGCGCCGGCGGCGCGGCTGATCCGCATCGGCCAGCCGCGCCATGCTCTGCGCGCCGACCCGGTCGTAGAAGCGCCGCGGGCGAGCAAGGCGCAGACGGCTCCGGCGTCCGCTCCTGCGCAGGTCGCGGCAGTCGCCCGGCCCGCTCCGCAGCCGGCCGCAGGCAGCGACTATCTCAGCCGCTGTCGCACCGGCGGCTTCGCTACGCTGGCCGAGTTTCTCGCTGCCACGGCGGGTCTGCTGGCCTCGCGCGGAATGCCGCGCTGCGCGCTGTTCCTGCGCATGAAGCAGCCAGAACGCTGGGCAAACTATGTTTCCTACGGCTTTGGCGACGCCGCGGCGGTGCGCCGGATCAGCTTTGCGCCGACCCAGCTCGGCCTGCTGGCGCGCCTGCTCGGCGATGCGCATGGCGCCCTGTGCATCCAGCCCCAGCAGCTGATGGCAGCACGCGGCAAGCTGCCTGCCGCGCTCTCCGGCTGGCCGCCCGCCGGCGGCTTTGCCCTGGCCACGGTCCAGGTCAACGAGGCGCCGATGGGTTTCTGGTGGGCCGACGCCGGGGATAGCGGACAGCTGATGGACAACCCGAAGTACGCAGCCGTGCGCGCCATGGCCAGCGTGTTCGGCGCCGAATTCACCCGGCTGATCAAGGCCCAGCGCGCGCAGCGCCAGGCTGCCGCGCCGACGGCCGAGGGCAGCTGAGCCGCGTCATTCAGCCGGTCCGAGGCAGGTCACGGCCCAGCCACCAGCGGTAGATCGCCGGAATCAGCAGCAGTGACAGCAGCGGTGCCGAGAGCATGCCGCCGAGCATCGGTGCGGCGATGCGCTGCATGGTCGCCGCGCCGGTTCCCTCGCTGAGCAGGATCGGGGTCAGCCCGGCCAGCAGGGTGAGCACGGTCATTGCCTTGGGCCGCACGCGCAGCACGGCGCCCTCCTCCAGCGCGGCATCGAGCTGCTCGGGGGTGCCGAGGCGATCCTCCTCGCGCGCCCGGCGCACCGCCTGGGCCAGGTAGATCAGCATCACCACGCCGAACTCCGCGGCGACTCCGAACAGGGCGAGAAAGCCCACCGCCACCGCCACCGACAGCGCGTAGTCCAGCGCCCACAACAGCCAGATTCCGCCAACCACCGACAGCGGCGCGGTGAGCAGGACGATCAGCGCATCGGGCCAACGGCGAAACACCATGTACAGCAGGACGAGGATGATCGCCAGGGTGGCGGGTACCGCCAATGCCAGTCGCTCGGCGGCGCGGGTCAGGTACTCGTACTGGCCAGCCCAGCCCAGGCTCACTCCCGGCGGCAGACTGACCCGCTCACGCAGGGCGGCATCGGCGGCGCGCAGGGTCCCGAGCAGATCGCGGGTGTCGGTGTCGACGAATACCCAGGCGGTGAGCCGAGCGTTCTCGCTGCGGATCATCGCCGGCGCGCTGACCAGCTCGATGTCAGCCAGCCGGCCCAGCGGAAGCTGCACGCCCGAAGCTGTCACCACACCCAGTTCCGCCAGCGCCTCGGGACTGTCGCGGACATGCTGGGGCAGACGCATGGCGACCGGAAAGCGCTGCCGCCCTTCGTAGGCGGTGGCGATCGGCGCGCCGCCGACCGCCTCGCCGAGCCAGTCCATGAAATCGACCATCTCGACGCCATAGCGGGCCAGATCCTCGCGTCGCGGACGGATCTCCAGGCTGCGCGCTACAGCGCCGCGGTCGGCAAACGCCGAGCGGATGCCAGGCACCCCGGACAGCGCCTGTTCGACCTCGGTGGCAAGCCGGGTCAGCTGGTCCAGGTCGTCGCCGGCCAGGCGCACGCCCAGCGGGGTGCGCAGGCCGGTGGCCTGCATGTCGATGCGGGTGCGGATCGGCTGTACCCAGGCATTGGTCAGCCCGGGTATCTGCAGACGCGCATCGAGTTCGGCAATCAGCGCATCAAGCGTCATCCCTGCACGCCACTCACTGCGCGGCCGCAGCTGGATGGTGGTCTCGATCATCGACAGCGGTGCCGGGTCGGTGGCGCTGTCGGCGCGGCCGATCTTGCCGAACACATGGGCCACCTCGGGGCTCTGCCGGATCAGCCGGCTGGTCTGCTGCAGCAGCTGCTGGGCCTTGCCCGGGGACAGCTCGGGCAAGGTCGTTGGCATGTACATCAGATCGCCCTCTTCCAGCTCGGGCATGAACTCACTGCCAAGCTGGCGCAGCGGCCACAGCGCGCTGGCGGCAAGCAGGATGGTCAGCAGCATGGTCGCCTTCGGCCAGCGCAGCACAGCTCGCAGCACCGGCCGGTAGGCGGCGATCAGGGCGCGCGACAGCGGCTGCTCGTTCTCGCTGCGAATCCGCCCGCGAACCAGCAGTTCCATCAGCACCGGGCCAAGAGTGACCGCGAGCAGGGCCGCAGCCAGCATGGCCCAGGTCTTGGTAAAGGCCAGCGGGGCGAACATCCGGCCCTCCTGGGACTCCAGCAGGAACACCGGCAGGAAGCTCAGCGCAATGATCAGCAGGGAGACGAAGACCGCCGGACCGACCTCGACCGCGGCCGCCGCGATCAGGCCGCGGCGCTCCGGCTCGCTGGGCGCGCGGCCGTGGCGCTCGCGGAAATGCTCGATCTGCTTGTGCGCGTTCTCGACCAGGACGATGGCCGCGTCGACCATCGCGCCGATGGCAATGGCGATGCCGCCGAGCGACATGATGTGCGCATTGATCCCTTGCATGCGCATGATCGCCAGCGCCAGCAGCACGCCCAGTGGCAGCAGCAGGGCCGGCACCAGGGCCGAGCGGAAATGGCCAAGGAAGAGCAGGCAGACCAGGCCAACGACGGCGATCTCCTCGACCAGCTTGCCCGACAGGTGGGAGACCGCGCGATCGATAAGCTGCGAGCGGTCGTAGACGGTGACGATCTCCACGCCCTCCGGCAGGCTGCCGGCCAGCGCATCAAGCCGGGCCTGCACCGCGGCGATCACCGAGCGCGCATTGCCGCCGTCGCGCATGACCACGATGCCGCCGACCACCTCACCCTCGCCGTCCAGCTCCGCGATGCCCTGCCGCGGCCCGGCGCCGTAGCGGATCTCGGCGACGTCCCCGAGCAACACCGGCACGCCGTCGCGGAGCACGCCCAGCGGGACCTGGGCAAGGTCTTCCAGCTCGCGCAGGAAGCCGATGCCGCGCAGGCTGAGCTCGCCCTCGGCAATCTCCATCAGTGATCCGCCACGTTCAGCGCCGGCAGCGCGGATGCGCGCCGCAACCACGTCCAGCGTCACCCCGAACTGGCGCAAGGCCAGCGGGTCGATGATCGCCTGGTACTGGCGCTCCATTCCGCCCACCGTGGCCACTTCGGACACCCCGGGCAGGGCCTGCAGTTCAAGCCGCAGGAACCAGTCCTGCAGTGCGCGCAGCTGGGAGATGTCATGGCCGCCGCTGCGATCAACCAGGGCGTACTGGTAGACCCAGCCGACGCCGGTGGCGTCCGGCCCCAGGGCCGGCTCGACCCCGGCCGGCAGCTCGCCGCGCGCTTGGCTGAGGTACTCGAGCACTCGCGAGCGCGCCCAGTAGGGATCGGTGCCGTCCTCGAACAGCACGTAGACGAAGGAGTCGCCGGTCATCGAAAAGCCGCGCACGTGGCGCGCGCCGGGTACCGCAAGCAGGCGCGAGGCCAGCGGATAGGTCAGCTGGTCCTCGACCAGCTGCGGCGACTGGCCCGGCCACTGGGTGCGTACGGTGACCTGCACGTCGGAGAGGTCGGGGATCGCGTCCACCGGCAGGCTGCGGGTGGCCTGGATCGCCGCCAGCGCAAGCAGCAGGGAGAGCAGCAGGACCAGGCCGCGATGCGCCAGCGAGGCGCGGATCAGGGCGGCGATCATGGCTGAGCGCCCGCGTCGGCAGGAAAGCGCAACTCAGTGTTCATGGACGCCGGCCTCCAGCCGCCCAAGGCCTGCGCGCAGGCTGGCTTCGGAGTCGAGCAGGAACTGCGCCGAGACCACGACCTGCTGCCCGGCGTCCAGACCTTCGACGATCTCGGTATAGCCGGCAGCGCGCAGGCCAGTGCCCACCGCTACCGGGCGATAGCGACCATCGCCAAGATCCAGCACCACGCGCTCGCCATCGGCGCTGCGGATCACCGCTTCGCTGGGCACCGTCAGCACCGGCTCGCCGGCTTCGCCCCGCAGGCTGGCGCGCATCAGGTGGCCGAGCTTGAGCAGGCCGCGGCGGTTCGGCACCGGAATCCGCAGGCGCAGGGTGCGGGTGGTCTCGTCGAGGGTGGGATAGACGTAGCCCACTTCGCCGCGCCACAGTCGGTCGGGCACGCCCTCAAGACGCAGCGTGGCAAAGATTTCGCCTGTGCCGAGCCGCTCGCGCTCTTCGGGAAAGATCTCGGCCATCACCCAGACGCTGGACAGATCGGCGATCTCCAGCATGGTGGTCGAGGGTGTGACATACATCCCGTGTCGCACGTCGAGCTGGGTAACCACGCCGGCGCCGGGCGCGCGCACCGGCACCCGCTGCAGCGAGCTGCCGCGCTTGGCCAGGGCGTCGATGAAGGCGTCGTCGACGCCCAGCACGCGCAGCCGGGTGGCCGCCGCGCGCTGCGCCCGCGAGCCGCTGCCGCCGGTGCGCAGGGCGATCAGATAGTCCTCCTGGGCGGCGACCAGGTCCGGTGCGTAGAGCTCCATCAGCACCTGCCCGGCGTTCACCGTCTCGCCCAGCGCATGCACATGCAGGACCTCGATCCAGCCGGCGACCCGCGCGTGCAGATGGACGATGCGGTCCTGATCGATCATCACCTGGGCCGGCGCCTCGACCAGCGGCTCCAACACCCGGCGTTCCACTGCTTCGCTGCGCAGGCCAAGCGACTGCCGCAGGCTGCCGTCGACCACGATCTCGGGCGCATCCTCGGCGGTGGACTGCTTCCCGCGAGCGACCAGCTGCATCCCGCAGATCGGGCAACGGCCGGGCTCGGCGCTGCGGATCTGCGGGTGCATCGGGCAGACGTACAGCGCCGCCGGCGCGTCCGGCAGGGCCAGCGTCGCGGTCGCTGCGGGCGTTGCCTGGGCAGCGGCCAGAACCTGCCCGTGGTGAGCGTGATCCGTACTCGATCCGGCTTGCTGCGCATCCGACTGGTGCGAGGCATGCTCGTGGTCGGCCGCGCCCGGGTCCTGGCGCGCCAGCGCGTCGGGGCGAAACAGCAGGATGCTGCAGGCAAGGGCCAGCAGCAGGAAGACGGCAGTGCGCCGCGTAAACAGCATGTTCATGGGGGGCTCCCGGCAGAGTGCCGGGCGTACCCGGCAGATCAGGTGGCGTGCACGAGGACCGGGGAAATCGGTGGACGAAGCGCCGGCGCGAGGGGCGGCAGCCCATCGGGAAGGATCAGCAGGCCTGCATCGGCTGCCGGCGCCGCGAAGATCGCCAGCCGCGGGCTCACCGCCGGCGACGCACTGGCAAGGCAATGGCTGCAGCGCTGGCATTCGCCTGCGCTGCCGTCAGGCGACCCCTCGGCGGAGTCCGGCGTCGGCGTATCCGTAGCTACTAGCGGCGCCTCGTGGCAGCCGCCGCTCGACGGCGCGTCGGCATTGCTCGCAGCCGAAGCATCATCGCCCGCGGCCACGGCCACCCCCGGCACGCAGCAGGCCGGCCCGCCGCCAAGCAGCAGGCCAGTGATCAGCAGCAGGGAGAGCAGTCGGCGAAGCATGCCTTATCATAACCGCAGGCGGTCTGCACGAGATCAATCCCGCTCGGAGCACAGTCCGCGCGGGGACCGGCTGGCGCAGCCGCTGCGCAGCGGCCTTGGTCGGCCGGGAGGCCGCGGTCGCGGCGGGTGAAGGAGTGCTCCGGGTGCAAATTTGCCGTTGGCGTAGGGCGGGTCTTGGACCCGCGGTATGGGCGCCCCAACGATCGATACGGGCGTTCGGACGGTACGCCCGGTGCGCCCAAGGCGCACCCTATGGATGTCCGGTTTGCGCAATGTTGCCGTTCGTCGAGGTTCATCAACAGCGCCGGCCTTGTGTGGGAGCGGATCGTATCCGCGACTGCAGCGCGACAGGCTTGCCACTGACTGCGGCCAGACTGAGGCGCCGCGGTCGCGGATACGATCCGCTCCCACAACAGCTCGCCGGACTGCCTTGCGAACGGCAGCTATGCGCCCAGAACCACCATCGAAATGCAGGAACGGGCCTGTTTGCCAATCCGTCACTGCAGGACTCCGGCGCGCCACGGCCGATGCAGTTCGTTGCGCTTGCGGGGACATTCGCGCAGGCGAACCAGCTGTCGCCGCCGCTCGGCGGGTCAGCTGCCCGGATCATCTCCGTAGGTGCCGACAAAGCGCAGGGTTGCCAACTCGGCGAAGGCCTGATCATCGAGTTTGAGCGCTTCGACGATGCCGGCCATCGCCACGCCGGGCTGTGGTCGATAGGCGCCCCAGCCGTTGCGGCCTGAGCGCTTGACCCGGTACAGGGCGCGATCGGCCAGCTCGACCAGCTGCTCCCAGTCCAGGCTGGTCTGTGCGTCGGAGAACAGCGGGTACTCGACCAGGCCCAGCGAGCAGGTCACCGAGGCGCTGCGCTCGTTGCCGAGGTCGAAATCGCGCTCGGCGCAGGAGCCGCACAGGCGCTCGCCGAGCAGGGGGACGTACTCCGCCGGCGTTGGCCGGAACACCACCATGAATTCCTCGCCGCCCCAGCGCGCGACGTAGTCGCCGGTGCGCACCTGGGCCTGCAGGATGGCCGCGAACTGCTCGAGAACCCGATCGCCGGCAGCGTGGCCGAACTCATCGTTGACCCGCTTGAAGTGGTCGATATCGATCAGGGCGAAGACGATGACCTGGCCAAGTCCCGGGTTGCGCTTGAGCTCGCGCCCGTAGAAAGCCAGATCCTTGGGTATCTGCTGGGCCAGGTAGCGGCGGTTGCGCAAGCCAGTCAGCGGATCGGTGAGGCTGGCCTCGCTGAGCTGCCGGTTCGCCTCGGCAAGATCGGCGGTGCGCTCCTGGACCAGGCTCTCCAGCTCCGCCGCGCGATGGGCGAAGCGGCGCTTCTGGCGCAGGTACAGGACCAGGCCGACCAGGCCGACTGCCAGGGCGATCAGCAGGCCGATCAGCACCCGGAAGGCCAGGGTCTCATTGAACTGAGGCGGCACCCGGAACTCCAGCGACGCGCTCTCCCCCCAATCGTTGTCTGCCACCGAGCCCTGCACCTCGAAGCGGTACTCGCCGGGACCCAGGTTGGTGTAGCTGGCTATCCGCGATCCCAGCTCGGCGGGCTCCTGCCACTCGTCTCGGTAGCCGAGCAGGCGATAGCGGAAGCCGAGGCTGCGCGGATCGAGGAAACTGATAGCGGTGAACTCGAAGGCGATATCGCGCTGACCCAGCGGCAGGGTGGCGGCTGAATCGGGAACCTCATCCCAGCTGTCACCGACCCGCCAGCGTTCGACCAGGGTTGTGGTGGGCCGGCTCGGGAAACGCACGTCGGCGGTGTCCAGGGCCACCACGCCATCGCGGCTGGGGGCCCAGATCGTGCCATCGCGAAGCAGGCCCTTGGCAAGGCCGGCGCCGTTGCAGCAAAAGCCCTTCTGTCCGCCGCGGCGGTCGCCACGTTCGTTGAGCAGCATCTGGCCGCGCACCTGCGCCAGCTTGCCTGCCGCGTGGGCGGCGAGCTCGTCGAGCGGTACGCGATAGATGCCACGGATGCCGCCGACCCAGAGCATGCCATCGGCCTCGGCGATGAAGAACGGCGCGCTGCGTGGAACGCCCTGTTCAGTACCGAAGGTGGTCCAGCGCTGGCCATCGAAGTAGTAGAGCGCTTCACTGAGACTACCGATCACCAGCCGGCCGTCGGCCAGTTCGTGCTGCACGGTGATGTCCTGCCCGGGCGGCAGTCCCTGTTCCAGGCCCAGCGGTACGAAGCGCTCGCCGCGGAGTTCGTGCGGACCGGACTGGCTGCCGGCCAGCAGCCTGCCGTCGCGGGTTTCCAGAAGATGCCTGACCCGCGCATCGAGCAGGCCGTCGGCCTCGCCATAGCGGCGCAGCTGCTCGCCATCATCGCGGTACAGGCCCTGGCTGGTCGCCACCCAGAGCAGGCCATCGCGATCGCGCAGCAGACCGTTGACCTGGGCGCCGCGCAGGGCGGCAAAGCGCATCGGCTCGCTCACCTTGCCATCGCGCCACTGGGCCAGTCCGCTACGCGTTCCGATCCACAGCGTCGCCCCCTCCTCAAGCAAGGTGTAGGCATTCGGGTGGGGCAGTGCGGAGCCCGGAAGCACGTCGCTGAAGCGGCCATCGCGCAGCCGCCAGACGCCGTCATCCGATCCCACCCAGAAGCCGCCATCGCTGGCCGGGGTGATCGACCAGAGCAGGGGCGTATCGAGACCATCGCGGCGGCCGAAGCGCCGGGTCCAGCCGTCGCGCAGGCGAGTAAGACCGGACCATTGGCTGCCCAGCCAGAGGTTGCCCTCGCGGTCTTCGAACAGAGCGCGGACGCCGAGCCCGGCGTCGCCATCGATCACCCGCTCGACCAGCTTGCCATCGCGCAGCCGGGTCAGGTGCGAGAGCTCGGCCACCCACAGGTTGCCCTCCTGGTCCTCGAGCAGACCTTCGATGGTCACGCTGGCAAGCTCGGGCACATCAAGATAGGGCTGCCAGTTGCTGCCGTCGAGCCAGAACAGGCCGGCCGAGCTACCCGCCCACAGGCGGCCCTGGGCCCGGATCAGGTGATCGACATTGGCCGCCGCGGCCTGGGTCGGCAGCTTGAGGAAGACCGGCGACGCGCCTTGGTCGATGCGGAACACGCCGCCCAGGCTGCCCACCCAGAGCGTGCCGTCGGGGTCGACGTGAACCGAGCGGGCCTGACCGGACAGTCGGCTGTGCTCGACCAGGCGCTCCTCCACCACCCGGAACAACGCGCGCCCCGATGCCACCAGGGGGCCGCTTGCAGTCAGCACAAGATCATTGATCTCCGGGTGCTCGCCGGCTTCGGCATCGGCCGGCGGCAGCTCGACGAAGCGTCCGTTGCGGCGCATCGCCAGGCCCTTGTAGGTACCGATCCACAAGGTGCCGTCGCGGTCCGCCTCAAGCACATTGATCCAGCCGCCGGGCAAGGCCGGCTCGGACTCCGGGGTGTAGACGGTGAAACGGTTGCCGTCGAAGCGCGCAAGGCCAGCCTGGGTGCCGACCCACAGGTAGCCTTCGGCATCCTGGGCAAGCGCCAGCGCACTGATCTGCGGCAGGCCCTGCTCGATGCTCCAGCGGTCGCGGACAAAGTCGTGGAAGCGCTTTTCAGGCGCCAGCGCGCTGGCCACATCGACCAGCAGGACGAACAGGGCAACAAGGGCGGCGGCGATCGACAGGCGCATCCGGCATGGTAGACGCAACCGCCCTTCACACCGCAAGCGGGATCTTCCCGCCCTCGGCCAGCGCTACAGGTTCTGGTAGTTGGGGCCGGCGCCGCCTTCCGGGGTGACCCAGTTGATGATCTGGTAGGGGTCCTTGATGTCGCAGGTCTTGCAGTGCACGCAGTTGGCGGCATTGATCTGCAGCCGGCGTTCCTTGCCCTCGCCAACCATCTCGTAGACGCCGGCGGGACAGAACCGCGTGCAGGGATTGCCGTATTCCTCGGTGCAGGTGGTCAGGCACACGCTGGTGTCGGCGACCTTGAGGTGCACCGGCTGGTCCTCGTCGTGCTCGGTGGCGGCGAAGTAGACCCCGGCCAGCCTGTCGCGCGGCGCCAGATCGCGGTCGACATAGTCGCGCTTGGGCGACTCGCCCTCGGCCAGCTTGTGCAGCGCGGCGTGATCGGCACTCACCTTCATGGTCCACGGCGAGGCGCCGCCAACAGCGGTCTCCCAGGCTGAATTGAGCAGGCCGAACCAGAGGCCCTTCTTGAACCCGGGCTTGATGTTGCGGACCTTCTTCAGCTCCTTCATCACCGCAGAGGCGCGCAGCTTGGCGTCCCATCCGGTGCTTTCTATCGACGAAGCGATATGTTCAGCGGCGAGCATGCCCGAGCGCAGCGCCTGGTGGGTGCCCTTGATCTTGGGCACGTTGAGCAGGCCGGCGCTGTCGCCGATCAGGATTGCGCCGGGCATCTCCAGCCGGGGCAGCGATTGCCAGCCACCGGTGGCGATCGCCCGCGCGCCAGCGGAGAGAATGCTGCCGCCTTCGAGCAGGGGCTTGATGGTCGGGTGATGCTTCCACTGCTGGAAGGCCTCCCAGGGCCGATAGTTGGGATCGCGGTAGTCCAGGCCCGACACGTAGCCCAGGGCGATCCGGTCCTCGTCCAGGTGATAGAGAAAGCTGCCGCCGTAGGTACGGCTGTCCGCCGGCCAGCCCAGCGAGTGGACGATCTTGCCCGGCTTCACCCGGCCCTCCGGGACCTGCCAGAGCTCCTTGATGCCGATCGAATAGCTTTGCGGATCGCTGTTCGCATCGAGGCCGAACTTGGTCACCAGCTGTTTGGTCAAGTGGCCGCGCGCGCCCTCGGCCAGCACGGTCAGCTTGGCGCGGATGTCGATGCCCTGGGTGTAGCCGGACTTGTGCGATCCGTCCTTGGCCACGCCCATGTCGCCAATGCGCACGCCGCCGACCGAGCCGTCCTCGTTGTAGTAGATCTCCGAGGCGGCAAAACCGGGATAGATCTCCACGCCCAGCGCCTCGGCCTGCGGCGCCATCCAGGCGCACATCGCGCCGAGGCTGACGATGAAGTTGCCGTGGTTGTTCATCTGCGGCGGGACGATCGGAAACTTGAAGCCGCCGGTCTTGCTCAGGTACCAGAACTCGTCCTCGGCAGCAGCCACGCAGACCGGCGGCGGCGCATCACGCCAGCCGGGAAGCAGCTCGTCCAGCGGCTGCGGCTCGATCACCGCGCCGGACAGGATGTGCGCGCCGATGGTCGAGGACTTCTCGATCACGCAGACCGACATCTCGGCCTTGAGCTGCTTGAGGCGGATCGCCAGCGCCAGACCCGCCGGGCCGGCACCGACCACCACCACGTCGTATTCCATGAACTCGCGCTCGCTCATTGCTGGCTTTCCTTTGCGTGACCGCCGGCAGCCTCGCGGCGGGAATGGGTGATGCGCGCTGGGCGCGGCGGTCGGTTTGGGCCGGCCTTGCCGGGCGGTGTGGCGCGGCAACGCTGGGCGCCGGTCAGGGCCGGCAGCCGCCTTGCGCGCCGGCACCACGAATTATAGGCAGCTGGCGGTGAGGGCATAATGCCCGCTGAACTCCACGCCGGAAAGCCGATCCGATGCGCGATAGCCAGACCGTCCTGCGACATTCCTCACTGTGCCGCCAGCTCAGCCTGCTGGCTCGCGGCGAACTCAGCGCACGGCAACTCACCGAGACCTATCTGGCCGCCATCGAGGCCGAGAACCCGGAGCGCAACGCGTTCTGGATGATCGACCAGGAAGGCGCACTGGCCGCGGCCGAGGCCTCTGACCTGCGCCGCGCGCGCGGCGAGCCGCTCGGCCGCCTGGACGGCATTCCGCTGGCGATCAAGGACAACCTCGACGTCAAGGGCCTGCCGACCAGCGCTGGCCTGGTCGGGCGCCGGCAGATGAGCGCCGAGCGCGACGCCCACTGCGTGGCCCGGCTGCGCGGCGCCGGCGCGGTGATCCTTGGCAAGACCAGTCTCGATGAGGCCATGCTCGGCACCACCGGGGCCCACCCGACCTTCGGCCACGTGCCGCATCCCGAGGACGCCTCGCTGGCCGCGGGCGGATCCTCGGCGGGCTCGGCGGTAGCCGTGGCCGCGGGGCTTGCCAGCGCGGCGATCGGCACCGACACGCTCGGCTCGATCCGCATCCCGGCCGCCTTCTGTGGCATCTACGGCCTGCGTCCGACCCCCGGCGAGATTTCCTGTAGCGGCCTGCTGCCGGCCCTGCCGCGGCTGGATACCGTTGGCCCACTGGCGCGCTCGCTGGACGATCTCACCGTGCTGCTGCAGGTGATGAGCGGCTATGACTGCGCTGACCCACGCTCGCGCCGGCGCCGCGTGCCGCTGGCCCTGCCCGACTGGGAACCGGGCAGCCTGCGCTGTGGCGTGATCGATGATGCCGCCGATCTCGGTGCCGATGAGGCCTGCCTTGGCGTCTTCGAAAGCGCCCTGCAGCGCGCCGCGCCCCTGCTCGGCGCACCGCTGCGCCTGCCGCTGGCCGGCTACGAGCTGGCCCGCCTGCGACGTGCCGCCCTGCTGATGATGGAGTCGGGACTTGCCGGGCTGCCGGCGGGGGAACTGGAAGGCGCGTCCTCGCGCCTGCAGTCGATGCTCGACTTCGCCCGCTGCAAGACCACCGTGCACTATGCCCAGGCCGACCGCGCTCTCGACGCCGCGATCGTCGCCACCCGCCGGCTGTTCGAGCAGATCGACGTGCTGATCCTGCCCACCGTGCCGCAGGGCCCGCCGCCGCTCGGCGCCGAGGAACCCTCCCACCTGGCCGACTTCTGCAGCTTCGCCAGCCTCGCCGGCTGTCCGGCCCTGACCCTGCCCCTGCCCGGCCATCTCGGCCTGTCCCTGGTCGGCCCGCCCGGCAGCGACCTGCGCCTGCTGGAACTGGGTGAGGTGGTCGGCGCGATGATCGGCGACGACACGCCTGGCTAGCCAGCCGGGCCACCTCGGGTGCCGATACCGGGCGTTGCGCCCATAACATGTAGATCGTCCTACATCACCGCGCTCTCGGCAGGCCCTGTCCGTCCCCCCTGCTTGCAGTGTCCTGTCCCGGAAGTATGTTGTTGAAGTCGCGACGCGGATGCGTCGTCGAGGCAAGGCGCGAGAAGCAGGCATAGCAGCGCTATGGTGACGACGAGGAACGCAGCATCGGCGGCGCAGACCGAGCGAATTCTGCGATGTACTTCCGGGACAGGACACTAGACCAAGACCCAGGGCCGCCCCACGGCGGCAAAAAGCGTGGGCCTGCCCGGCCATGCAGACAAGGCCTCAAGCTTCTGTGCGCGCGCGCGGTCCCATTCCGCAGGCGCAGCGCGGCAGATTCCCGCGCCAGCGGCGGCGCTTCCGCACGGCGTTCGCTGCGTGACGCGAATCCTTGCGGTGCAACCGGCCCTGTCGTTTCCGCCAGCGGATTGCGAACCCAGTCATCAGGTCCGCTACGACGATTGCCATGTCCCCGTCCGCTTCCCGCTTCTCCCTGCGCGCTGCCCTGCTTGTGCTGGGCGCCTTCCATGCCGCCCCCGCCGCGGCCTTTCCGCCGGCCCCGGCCTTCGACCTGAACTGGCTGACCCAGGCCAACGGCTATCGGGTCCAGGCGGTGCGCCAGCCTGACTCACCGCACTATTTTCCGCCCCTGCTGGCAGCACGCGCGGCGGCGATCCTCGACACCACGCGCGCGCCGGTCTTCGGCGACCCCGGCAGCGTGCACCAGGCGCACTGGCTGCAGGGCTTCCGGGCGCCCTGGTTTCTTGGCGGCGAGCGCCTCGTGCAGTTCTACGACTGCTACCGCCCGGATGCGCCCAATGCGGGCTGCGGCGGGGGGTTCGCCCTGCCCGAACGCATCGTGATGCCGGCGCCGGAGTACCGCAGCATTCCCGAGTCCTGCACGCGCATGGTGCTCTCGCACGAGCTGTTCCACCACATACAGTTTGGCTATGCCGCGCGCGCCGGTGGCGAAGGCTGCGACTGGATCGGTGCCACCGCCTGCGAGGGCATGGCGCGGGCGATGCAGGACAAGCTCTATCTGGACCTTGATCGCGATCCTGACGCCAGCTGCTTTGCCGGCTACCACGAGGAGGTCGGCAGCTATCTCGATGATCCGAACCGCAATCTGTGGGACAGCGGCTACGCCTCGGCGCTGTGGTGGAACTACCTGTCCGAGCAGTTCGGCGAGGAGACCGAAGAGCCGCAGCGCGGCGTCGACTTCTTCGTCCGCTGGCTGGACCTGGCCGAGGCTGCGGGAGCCCAGCCCGATCCGCTGACGGTGACCCGCCAGACCATTCAGCAGACCGCGCCGACGGCCAGCACGCAGGGCGTGTTCCAGAACTTCCTGCTGGCCAATCGGATCAAGGGCCTCGACCTCGGCAGTACGGCCGATGCCTTCCGGCTGCGCTACAGCTATCGCGATGAGGAGACAGCGCCGGGCACGCCCGCGCCCGAGCCCTACCCGCTGCCCGCACGCGCGCAGCGCGTGGTGGCGCCGGATGCGCCGGGGCTGTTCGCCTTCGACGCCCGCGCCTTTGCTGCCCAGTACGTCGACTGGGATGTCTCGCAGTGTCCCAGCGGCGCCCTGCTGCGCTGGGAAACCCGGCCCGATTCTCAGGGACAGGCGCTGCCCAGCCACACCCTCACCGGGCTGGTGGCAGTGCGTGGCGAGCTGCCGGGCCGTCCGGTGCGGCTGTACAAGAACCGCTCGCGCGGCTGGACCAAGTCCCTGCTGCAACCGGCGCAGCCCTTCGACCGGCTGCTCAGCGTGGTGGCCGGCTGGAGCGCAGGCACGCGCGGCGAACTGCGTCTGAGCTGCACGCCAAGCCCTTCCGCACCCGCCCTGCCTCTGGCCAGTCCGCTGCGCCCGTTCACGCCGGGGCCGCCTGATCGGCTGTCCGTGGTCGAGGTGCCGGTGGCGCTCGACCCCATCCCACACGCGCCGCCATCGCGCCCTGGCGGCCTGTCGATCGATGACTTCTTGCTGCAGGTCGGCGAGCGGCCGGCCGAGGTGCTTGCCGCCCTGCCCGAGGGCGACGGCTATCGGCTGCAGGTGGCCCTGCCGCGGCAGGAATCCGCCGGCCGGTATCCGCTGCGGCTGCGCCATGGCGAGCGCGAAGTGGCCGTCCCGGATGCGGTTCACTACGCGCCTCTGGCCCCGCAGCTGCTGCTTGCCGTGGACACTTCGGCCTCGATGGTGCGCAGCGGCGACAACGCCCTCGATGCACTCAAGGCCGCCCTGCCGGTCCTTATCGACGGCCTGCCCGACAGCGCCCGGGTCGGCCTGCTCGATCACGGTGAAGGCGCCGCGCCGCAGGCCGCGCTGCACGCGCCGCTGGCCCCCTTGCAGGAAGCGCAGCGCCGGCGCCTCGCGCTGGCGCTGGCGTCGCTGTCCGAACGGCGCGGCGCAGGCGCAGCCCTTGGCGATGCGCTGCGCCAGTCGATCGCCGCTTTCGAACAGGATGCTCAGGCCGTCCCGGCGCGCCACGTGCTGCTGATCGTCGACGGCAGCCAGGGCCCGGGGCCGGACTGGGAGGAGGTACGCCACGCGGTGCTCGACGCCGGCATCGCCGTGCATGCCTTGGCCCTTGGGCCGCGCGCCGACCAGCCCCTGCTCGATCGCATCGCCCGCGAAAGCCGCGGCAGCTATCGCTATGTCGAACGTGCCCAGGGGGTCGACCATGGCGAGCTGGCCGACACCCTGCTGGAGATCGGCGAGCGGATCAGCCGGCGTCTGCGCATCGCCGCCGAAGGCCAGCTGGTCCCGACGCCCGGCCAAACCCTGAGCTATGCGCTGGAAGTCCCGGTGTTGCTGGACCCCCCTGCCGACGCCGGTCTGCAGCTCAGCCTGTTTGCGGCGGATGCGCGCGCTGCGAGCGTGCAGAGCGTGGCCCTTCGCGATCCGGAGGGCCGGGTGCGCGCGCCTGGATCCGCTGGCACGCAGATCCACCAGGACGCGGCGCGCTGGTCGATCAGCACGCCCTACCAGGGTGGACGCTGGACCCTGCAGGTCAACGCGTCCAGCGCGGCCCCGGCATCGACGCATCGATTGGTGGCCAGCCTGTTCGGCGGCAGCCAGGGCGCCCTGAACATGCACTTCCAGCGTCATTCCCGCGCTGCCCTGGTCGACAGTCTCGGCATCGGTGACAGCGGTCGGGTCGCCGTGGCGCTGCTGCTGCCGGCGGTGCAGCAGGTGCGCGAGGCCGCGTCGATCCAGCAGGCAGGCCCTGCCGGTTCGCCGCGCCAGAAGGGCTTGCTGCTTCCGGCGGTGCAGAAGGTGCGCGAGGCCGGCGGCCGGGTGCGTCATCCCGATGGCCGGATCGATCGTCTGGCCCTGCAGCCGGCGGCGGAAGACGGCAGCGGACAGTTCGAGGACAGCGTCTGGGCCGCCGACTATCGACGCCTGACCGCCGGCGCGCCCAGCGGCCGTGCCGAGGATCCCGCCACCAGCGGCCAGCGCGGCAGCTACCGCGTCGAACTCGGCTTCCGCTTTCCCCAGCCAAGTGGCGCCAGCTGGCAGGTGCTGGCGCGGCATGACTTCGCGCTGCGCGGCGACGCGCCAGCCGATGCTGAGGGCGACGGTCTGCCCGATGCCTATGAGGCCGCCTTCGGCTGCCTTGATCCGGCGCAGCCCGACGCGGCGCTGGATCCGGACGAGGACGGACTCAGCAGCCGCCGCGAGTACGCCTTGGGCACGCATCCCTGCCTTGCCGACAGCGACGAGGGCGGTGAAGCCGATGGCTCCGAGGTCGCAGCAGGACGCGAGCCGCTGTGGCCGGATGACGATGCGCTGTGTCCGCTGCAGTTCGCGCACGCCGAAGACTCAAGCCCCGACCACGGCGACACCCGGATCCAGTCCGCTGCGGGGCCGCTGATCGCCCTGCGCTTCACGACCTGCCCGCGCAACACGCGCATCGAAGTGCGCCGCGCCGAGGGTGCTTCGGGCATGCCCTTGCCCTACGCGCAGATCGATCCTTTACAGCAGCGCGGCGTCTGGGTGGATCATGATGTTCAGGCTGGCCAGCGCTACCGCTACCAGCTTGTCGCCTACTCGGAACGGGCGAGCGGGCCACCCAGCGCCGAGATCGAGGCCCGGGCACGAATGCGGGCGAGCCTGCCGTCCGGCACGCTGCAGCTCAACCAGGGTCGACCGCGGACCGACGATGCCCTGCTGCGCGTGTCCCTGGCTTCCCGGATCTCCTTGCAGCCGGGCAGCCTGATGCGCCTGGCTGTCGACGAGGGCGAGTTCGGCCCCTGGCAACCCCTGGTGGGCGAGTCGCTGCTGGCAGTAGCGGCCGCAGACCGCACGCGCCGCGTGCGCGTCACCGCCCAGCTGAGCGATGCCGAAGGCGCGCGCTCGGCGCCGTTCTCCGACAGCATCGTCCTGCATCCCGCGGCCAGCCTTGCCAACCTGCAGGCACGCGTGACCCGCGCTGGCGGCAGCGCAGCCCGCGGGGCCCTGCTCTGGCTGCCCGACGCCAGGCACGAGGCGCAGTCGGTCGCCGACGCGCAGGGACAGGCGCGCCTCACCGATCTGCCGCCTGGCCGTCATCGGCTGCAGCTCGCCGCCGATGACGCGGCGCCGCGCACGCTGTGGGTCCAGCTGTCGCCCGGGCAGACCCTGGACCTGGGCGAGCAGGGAATGGATCCCGGTCAGCTGGATTTCGTCGACGGCTTCGAATGAACCGTTGGCCGCCGGGTGGCCATCGATGAGGGTGCCCAGACCCAGCGCCTGTCGTTTTGCGCGCCGGATTGCGAAACCCAGTGCAGCACCCATTCGCCTGCCCTGTCGAGGAACCCCTATGTGCGCTGCCCGCCCGAACCTGCGTGATCCCAGACCTGGTCATCCGTGCTGCCAGGTCTTGGCGGCTGGCGTGTACGCCCTGCTGCTCTGCGTGGGCCTGCTGCCCGAGCCAGCGACGGCGCAGATGCTGCACAGCCGTCTGGACGATGTGGCACCGCAGGTCGCCCGCGCCTTCGAGGCACGCACCGGCACGCAGCAGGGGCGCATGGTGCGCAACGGCCTGCGCGCGGCCTGCGGCAACGGCAAGCTGTTTCCCGGCGTACAGCCCGGCTCCGGCCCGCGACGCTTCGATGTCTATCGGCTGCGCCTTGTACCCACATCGCTCGACCCCGAGCCCTGCCTGCGCTTCACTTTGCGGGTCAGCGACGGCGGGCTGCTGACGTCTACCCTGTACCACGCCGATGGCTTCGACCCGGCCGATCTGTCCGCCCACTACGTCGCGGACAGCGGCGACAGCGCCGGCGTCGGCGCGCCGACCGACTTCACCGCCGTACTGCCCGGCGGCCTGTACTACCTGGTGGTGGCCGAAGTCGACGCCGGTACCGGCGGCGACTACGAAATCGAGATCGAAGGCGGCAACATCGAGCCGCTCTACGGATACGGCCACTTCTTCGGCGATACCGTCGGCTCCACCGATCTACTCGGCGTGGAAACCGGTATCCAGGTTCGCCGGCTGGAGGACGACAACCGGCGTTCGCGCTGCAGCGAGGGCAGCAAACCGGCGCCGGCCGTCGGCAACGCGCTGTCGGCACGGCGGCGGGTCAACTACAGCTTCGTGCCTTTGGAATCCGGCTGCCTGACGGTCCGCGCGCAAACCTCCGACAACTTCGACCTCAATGCCTACATCGGCGGCTATGACGGCAGCGCGCCGGATGCCTTCTTCGTCGCCGGCTTCGGCAGCCGGCTGAACAACGACGTCTCGCAGATGTCCTTCCTGGTGCAGGCCAACCAGCCGGTGACCGTGGTGCTGCACGAAGTGGTCAGCGGAGCGGGCATGGACGAGTCCGTGGCGATCAGCCTGCTCGGCGTGGACATCGCGGCCGATTTCTCCACCACCAAGCGCCTGCAGCTGACCGATCCGATTCCCATCCACGCCTTCGAAGGCTATGCCGTCCAGCAGACCGGACGGCTGGACAGCTCCGCCCCCGGCAGCGGCTGCGGCCTGCAGTTCCCAACGCCTGCGGTGACCGCCACCAGCGGCGACCGGATCGCCAACGTGTACCGCATCCGTCCCGGTCAGTCAGGCTGCCTGCGTCTGCTCGCCAACTACCGCGGCGCCGGCGAGGCGCAGATGTCGATCCACAGCGGATCCGGCTATTCGCCCAGCAACCCGCGGCGCAACTATCACGCCCAGCCCGGCCAGCTGATCACTGAAACACCGCGGCTGATGAGCTTTCCGGTAGTCGCCGGCGAGCCCTACGACATCGTGATCCACGAACGCCTGCCCGGCAGCTCCGATGGCGGCTTCTACTCCTTGCATCTGCACGGCCCCGACATCACCCCGACCGTTCGCCTATGGACCGCGCCCGGCTCGGGTCAGGCGCGACGCAATCCGGACTGGCAGATCAGCCAGGGCGCGGCCAGCGCGCGTCTATCCACCGGCGGCGCGGGCCCAACAGGCAGTTGCGTCGGCCCGCTCAATCCCGGCGCTGCTGGCACCCCGGCCGATACGCCGCAGGCCTTCCACCGCTACCGGATGGTGCCCACGACCACCGGCTGCCTGCGCATCGAAGTCCAGGCCGAAAGCCTCACCCGCCTGCGCGCCATGGTCTACGCCGCCGACGGCCACCAACCCGACGCACCGCTGGACAACCTGATCGGCGCCAGCGGCCTCGGCAATCGCGGCCGCCCACAAACGCTCAACGCCTTCGTCACCGCCGGCGAGCCCATCGACATCGTCGTCCAGACCCACGACGCCAACGCCGGCACCGACTCCCTGCGCTACCGAATGAGCATCGCCGGCGAACCCCTTCGAGGACTGGGCCTGCAGCTGTTCAGTGATGGCTTCGAGCCCTGACCCCCACCTTCCGGACTGCGCTGGATCAATCGGTTGGGGGGGGGGGTGGCCAAGCACCACCTCCCCCTCAGCAATCGAACTGCTACCAAAGCGCGAGCCCTGCGCATGGACCCGCGACGAAAGCGAGTCACCCGTTCCAACCCCGATGCGCAGGCAACGCGCGACGTCGCTCGCGAAATCGGCTTTGCCGGCCGGACATTTGGCGGAAGACCGCATGCGGCCAGGAGTGAGCGTTACGGCCTGCTAAGTTCGGCCGCAAAGCAGACCTTCGTAGGGTGCGCCTTGGGCGCACCGGGCGTACCGTCCGAATGCCGGCATCGGTGCGCCCAAGGCGCACCCTACGGGGCTGACTGCGGCCAGACCGAGGCGTCGCGGTCGCGGATACGATCCGCTCCCACAGAAAGCCGGCGCAATGGATGGGCATCGACGAACGGCAAATTTGCGCCCGAAGCACGCATCCGCGAAGACCCACTACGGGTCGGGATGCGTCCCTGCGCGCGCCACCGACGACGGTTGTCCAGCCGCGGCGATCGCGCGGCGGAGACGCCTTGCTTCCCAGCGCTGATCGGATTGGGGCCAATCGAGCGTGCATTCAGCGAAAGGGTCGATGCTCAGGGATTGCGCCAGACGTGCGAGCACATGCTCCGGGCCAAAGTGCTCGACGCGCAGGCGCTGGGCCTTTTGCAACGCGTTGCGCGCTTGCGCGATCTCAGTCTGGGCGGCGTGTGCCAGGGCCTGGAGCAAGGCGGCTTCGGCCAGGGCGGGGTGGGACTGGTGCACCGCGGAGAGGGTGCGCTCGGCAAGGTCGGCGTGGCGCAGGGCGTCGCCAGGTGCACCTGCGAACAGGTCGAGCCAGGCGAGCCCCAGTCGGGCGTAGCCGACATAGAGGTTTGAGTCTGGCAGGGCTGCGGCGACAGCCTCGAAGTCGGCGCCTGCCTGCGCTGCATGGCCAGCAGCGAGGCGGGCCAGGCCGAGTCGATAGCGGGTCACGGTGGCGCCGCCGTGGCTGGGGTAGCGGCTGCGGGTGAAGGTCTCGTAGGCCTGGCTTGCCGTGGACAGGGCGAGGTCGGTTTCGCCGGCCAGCGCCAGCACGTGCGCGCGGGCACCGAGCAGCCAGGCATGGCGTGCCTGGTTCTCCGGGTCAAAGGCCTGATGCGCGGCGCTTGCCTCGTCCAGCCAGCTGAGGGCTTGATCGAACTCGGCGCGGTCGCGGGCCACGTCGGCAAACACCTGGGCCAGCTCGCGGCGGGCGCCCAGGTCGGGGGACGTCGTGCGCAGCAGCCGCTGCCAACCCTGCTCGGCCTGCGCCTGCGCTTCGGCGTAACGGCCGCGGGATTGCAGGAGCCAGGCAAAGGCGGTGCGATTGATGATGTCGTCGGTGGCGGACACCACAGGCAGTTCGATCAGCTGGCGGAAGCTGGCATCTGCGGCGGCGTACTGGCCGGCATAGTGCGCGGCGATGCCGAGCCCGCGCTGGGCGCGCTGCCGCGAGTCGAATGCCTGACTGCCCCCGGCGATCAGCAACGGTATCGCCGCGCGGTACTCGCCTGCCGCGCTCGGATAGTCGCCGCGCGACATCTGCGAGTCGGCCATCAGCAGGCCCAGCTCACCGCTCAGCCGCGGCTGGTCGGGGTGGCCGCGCCGCGCCTGTTCGATGGAAGATTCAAGCAGGGCCATGGCCTTCTCGTCGCCCTGATGCAATGGCCGCGGTTCCGCGCGCAGCAGCAGGCTGGCCAGTACGTCGCTAAGCTCTCGGTTAAGTTCGGACTCGCGGGTGAGCTGCGCCCATTGCGCCTGCAGACTCAGACCGTAGGCGGCAAGCGAGAGCAGCAGGGCAACCAGCAGTGCGCTCGCAGCGCGATGCCGCTGCACCAGTCGTCCCAGCCGGTAGTGCCACGAGGGCCGTCGGGCGCGGATCGGCTGGCCTTCCAGCCAGCGCTCGAGATCCTCGGCCAGGGCGGTGGCGGTGGGGTAGCGCTGCGCCGGATCGAGGGCCAGCGCCTTGCCGAGTATCGCCTGCAGGTCGCCACCCACCGTCCGCAGCAGGCGCGATGCGCTGCTGTCGCGTGCGGCGGCAAGCTCAGGCAAACGATGCGGGTCTGACCGCAGTCGCTGCGCCGGTGCAGGCGGGTCACCCCGGTTGATCGCCTGCAGCAGCGCAGCATGATCACGCTCGTGTTCGGCGAACGGTCGGCTGCCGGCAACCAGCACGTAGAGCAGCAGCCCGAGCTGATAGACGTCAGACGCGGTGGTCACCCGGCGCCCGGCGAGCTGTTCGGGGCTGGCGTACTCGGGGGTGAAGGCGAGCTGCCGCGTGTTCGGCTGGGTCGCGGGCTCCTCGCTGGGAGCGGCGATCACCCGGGCGATGCCGAAGTCGAGCAGCTTGACCTGACCGGCCGCGTTGACCAGGACGTTTGCCGGCTTGATGTCGCGATGGATCACCAGGTTGGCGTGCGCGCTGGCCACCGCGCCGGCGACCTCGCGCAGCAGGCGGACGCGGCCGCCAACATCGAGCTTGCGCGCATCGCACCAGCGATCGATGTGCTCTCCTTCGACGAACTCCAGCGCGAGCCACGGGCGATCGTCTTCCAGCACGCCGCCGTCGAGCAGGC
Source organism: uncultured Lysobacter sp. (assembly GCA_964350895.1). Lineage (GTDB taxonomy): Bacteria > Pseudomonadota > Gammaproteobacteria > Xanthomonadales > Xanthomonadaceae > Pseudomarimonas. Next base: position 9,958 of record CAYGMG010000017.1, on the reverse strand, counting down.
GAGCAATGCGCGCATCGTCCAGTCCGGCCAGGATGGCGCGTTCACGCTGGAAGCGCTGGCGCGAGTTGGGGTCATCCCAGACCGTCTTGAGCAGCTTGACCGCGCTGCGCTGGCGGGCGCCGTCAAGCTCGCGCTCTGCGAGCAGCACCTGGGCCATGCCGCCCTCGCCCAGCTGACCCAGGATGTGCCAGCTGCCGATCGTGCCGGGCAGGTCGGACGCATCGCTGGGGCCCAGCGTGGGCAGCTGCCACAGACCGGGCGCGGATTCGGCCGCGCGCAGCAGGGTCAGCGCCTGGGCCAGCTCTTCGGGCCCGGTGGTGCGCGCTGCCAGCAAGGCGGCGCGATCGCCCGGGGCCAGCTCGAGCGCCTCCTGAAGCAGGGCATCCAGTCGTGCGAACGCGGAGAGCGAAGGCGCGCCGTTCACTGCAGGCAGGTCGACAGCCAGGCGTAGGCGCGCTGCCAGTCGCGCTGCACGGTGCGCAGGGTGACCCCGAGCTGCTCGGCCACCTGCGGCGGATCAAGGCCGGCAAACATGCGCAGCTCGATCAGCTGCACGGCACGCGGATCGACCTGTTCAAGCTGCTCCAGCGCCTGGTGCAGGGCGAGCAGGGCCGCCGGATCCTCCAGCGATGCCAGCTGCAGGGTCTCGATCCGCAGTGCCGGCTCGCCGTCGCCGCGCTTGGCCGCCTGGCCGGCGCGGATGTGGTCAATCATCACGAAGCGCATCGCCCTGGCACACAGCGACAGCAGGTGCGATTCGCCGTCGACGCGCACGTGTCCGGATTCGGCCAGCCGCGCGTAGGCCTCGTGTACGACCACCGTGGTCGACAACGTGTCGCCCGGGCGCAGGCTGGCGCGAAGCCGCCGGGCGATGCGGCGAAGCGTCTGGTAGTGCTGTGGCAGCTCGGTATCCACGTGCATCACGGCAGCGGAGTGACTCCTGCGCAAGCCGAAGCGGCGTCAGCACTTTACGCGCTAGCCCGCCGGGCATCATCACCTGGCCTGCGGCGCGACCAACCACGACCATCCGCGCCGTCCACATCCGCCATGCCAAGCTTGCGCGGTGGATACATCACGGATCAGCAGCATTACGCCATCGGCCCTGCCCGGCGCCAGCCTGCGCTGGCAGGCGGATTTCCTGTCCTGCGCCGAGGCCGACGCGCTGCTCGCCCGGCTGATGGAGGAGATTGCCTGGGAGCAGCACCACGTGCGCTTGTTCGGCCGCGTGCTGCCGGCGCCGCGGCTGTCCTGCTGGATCGGCGACTCCGGGGCGTCCTATACCTATTCGGCGATGCGCTTCGAGCCGCGATGCTGGACACCGACGCTCGGCGTTCTGCGTGACCGCTTGAACGACCTGCTGGGCGCCGGGTTCAACAGCGTGCTGGCCAATCGTTACCGATCGGGCGCTGACGGCATGGGCTGGCATGCGGACGACGAGCCGGAACTCGGACCACAGCCGCTGATCGCCTCGCTCAGCCTGGGCGCATCACGGCGCTTCCTGCTGCGCAGTCGCGATCGCAGCCGGCGCGCCGAGCTGCTGCTGAGCCACGGCTCCCTGCTGGTGATGGACGGCGACACGCAATCGCTCACTCAGCACAGCCTGCCGAAGACCGCACGCGCGGTCGGCGAACGGATCAATCTGACTTTTCGACGGATCCTCGCGCCTGCTGCGCAGCCCACTCGGCAAGCGCGCTGAGCGCGGCAAAGCTGGCACCCTGCAGTGCCTCCGCGCCGGCGCTGCTGCCGCTGCCTTCCACCGCTGCCTGCTGCGCGAAGCGCGCGCTGGCGATCGCCCGGCCGCTCCTGGCATCGAGCAGCAGCGCGTGCAAGGCGATGTCCGCCTGCCCGACACCGCGGTAGTCGAGCTCGAAGCGCTCCAGACGCAGCAGCAGGTGCAGGTCGGGCGTCAGCCCGGCGCCGGGCGCCGCCACCGCAGCGAAGGGATGCGCCGACAGGCCCTGCAGCAGCTGGCTCTGCAGCCAGCGCGGCGCGCGGTCCGGCAGGGCCACGCCCGCCAGCTGGGCGAGCTGACCCGAGGCATCGCGAACCACGATGCGCGGGCTGTCGACCAAGGCCGTGGCCTGCGGCTCCATCACCACCAGTTGCAGCGCGATCGGCTCGCTGGCGCTGATCGCCGACGCCGGCATCGGCAGATCGACCACGCCGAGCGGTGCCTTGGGGGCGAAACTGCAGCCGCCCAGCAGGGCACCCAGCAGCACCGTACTCGCGAAGTTTCGCGCGCGCCGTTGGCCATGGGCCCATGCCGGAACGGAATGTGGTGAGGGATTGGCGTTCATTCGGGCTGATACTCCGGAAGCTGGTCACGGCCGAGAACGAAGCCGGGAGGATTCTGCTCCAGGCGCTGGCTGATCCGTCGCCAGTCCTCGAGCAAGGCGCGCAGTTCGGCAAGCGTCGGCCCGACCTGGGCCAGTCCCTGCTGGCTGAAGCCGGTCAGCGCGGCGCGGTTCTCCTCGACCAGCTCGGCGCTGTCGACGCTGAGCCGCTGGATGGCGTCGAGGCTGGCATTGAGCTTGGCGCTGAGTTTGGGCAGCTCATCGCTGAAGGCGTCATCGGCACGCGCCAGGCTGCTGTCCAGCCGGCTCATCGCCGACTCAGCGCCGTCGAGCAGCTCGGCCAATCGTTGGCTGGCGTTGGCCGCCTCGCTGAGTACGGTGCGGATGTCGGCTTCGCTCTCGGCGGTGGCGCGGCTCAGGGTTTCCAGGTGTTCAAGCGTTGCCGATACCCGATCCACGTTCTTGGGCGAGAGCAGGCGGTTGATCCGCACCAGGACCTGGCTGGTGGTGCTGGCGATGTCCTCGCTGCTGCTGAGCAGCTGGGCGATGGCCGAGGGCTGGGCAAGAATCACCGCCGGGTCCTCCTCGCTGCCAAGCAGGAGCTGGGATTCCGGCGTCCCGCCGCTAAGCTGGATGATGGCGACGCCGGTGACCCCGGTGAAGCTGAGCCGGGCGACGGTGTCGGCGCGTACCGGCACCTCGGCGCCGACGCGCACGGTGGCCCAGACCCGCGACGGATCATCCGGGTCCAGCTGCAGCCGCCGCACTTCGCCAACCTGGATGCCGTTGTACTGCACCGCGCCACCGACGGTCAGGCCGGTGACCGACTCCTCGAAGACCACGCGGTAGATGTTCCACTGGCGATCCAGCGCGGCCTTGCCGATCCACATCGCAAAGCCCATGCCAAGGGCCACCACGGCCACCGCAAAGGCGCCGATCAAAACATGGTGGGCGCGGGTTTCCATCAGCGTTCTCCGTTTGCTTCGGCAGGGGCGCGCAGCGCGGCGCGTCCGCGCGGCCCGCCGAAATAGTCCTTGATCCACGGGTGATCCATGCCGGCGACGACCTCCAGCCGGTCATTGGCGATCACCTTGCCATCGGCCAGCACCGCCACCCGATCGCAGACCGCATGCAGGGTGTCGAGGTCGTGGGTGACCAGGAACACGGTCAACCCGAGCGAGCGGCTCAGCGTTCGCAGCAGCTCATCGAAGCGGGTCGCGCCGATCGGGTCAAGGCCGGCGGTCGGCTCGTCCAGAAACAGGATCTCCGGATCCAGGGCCAGGGCGCGGGCAAGCCCGGCGCGCTTGCGCATGCCGCCGGACAGCTGGGCCGGGTACTTGTTCGCCGCGCCGTCAGGCAGGCCGGCGAGGCGGATCTTCAGCAGGACCAGCTTGTTCAGCAGATCCCGCGGCAGGGCGTGGCGCTCCTTGAGCGGAACGGCGACATTCTCGGCAACGGTCAGCGAGGAGAACAGCGCGCCTTCCTGGAACAGCAGGCCGATCCGGCTGCCGACCTCGCGCCGCTCCGCGTCGCTGCTGCGCGAGAGATCGACCCCGAGCACGCGGGCGCTGCCGGCGGTCGGTTCGCGCAGGCCGGTGATGCTGCGCAGCAGGACCGACTTGCCGGTGCCCGAGCCGCCGATCACGCCGAGGATCTCGCCGCGACGGACGTCCAGGTCCAACTGGTCGTGCACGGTCTGGCTGCCGAAACGGTTGACCAGTGCACGAACTTCGATGGCGTGGGCCTGCTCGCTCATACGTCGATCTGCATGAAGAAGATGGCGAACAGGGCGTCGAACAGGATCACCAGGAAGATCGACTGGACCACGGCCGAAGTCGTGTGCCGGCCGACCGATTCCGCACTGCCTTCGACCTTGAAGCCCTCAAGGCAGCCAACCACGGCGATCAGGAATGCGAAAACCGGCGCCTTGACCAGGCCCACCCAGAGATGGCGGATGTCGGTCATCTCGTGCAGTCGGGCGACGAACATGGCCGGGCTGATATCGAGCGCGAAACTGCCGACCAGGGCGCCGCCAACGATGCCCGAGAGCATGCCAAGGAAGCTCAGCAGGGGCAGCATCAGCAGCAGGGCGAGCAGCCGCGGAATCACCAGCAGTTCCACCGGATCCATGCCCAGCGAGCGGATCGCGTCGATCTCCTCGCGCGCCTTCATCGAGCCGATCTGCGCGGTGAATGCGCTGCCCGAGCGCCCGGCGAGCAGGATCGCGGTCAGCAGCACGCCGAACTCGCGCAGGAAGGACACGCTGACCAACTCAACGGTGAACAGTTGGGCGCCGAAATCGCGCAGCACGGTGGCGCCAAGGAAGGCCACCACCGAGCCGATCAGGAAGGAAAGCAGGGCGACGATCGGCACCGCATCGAGCCCGGTCTGCTCCATGTGGAAGACCGTCGCGGTCAGCCGCAGTCGGCGGCGGCCGGTGACTATCTGGCCCAGGGTTGCCAGCGACAGGCCGACGAAGCCGAGCAGGTCGACGGTCTGCCGCCACTGGCCGTCGAGCGCCGCGCCGATCCGCGCCAGCAGCTCGCGCACGCCGCCCTCCATGTGTGGCGACTCACCCGGGCGCTGATCCTGTCCGGCGACCAGGCGCAGCAGGACCGCGGACTCCTCGCGCAGGCCGCTGAATCCGCGCGTCGGGTCTTCGTCGTCGTCGGCGCTGAAACGCTCCAGCCAGAGCAGGGCGCCGGCGCTGTCCAAGGCGCCGACCTCGCTGGCGTCCACCGCGGCGCTGCGCAGATCACCCGGCAGGCCAGCCAACGCGCGCTGCGCCGCGGACAGCCGGCGCAGGGTCCAGTCGCCGGACAGTCGCACCCGCCCTGAACTACCGGTTTCACCGTCGAGCTGGGCGCGGGGGTCGTTCAAGCGGGCCTGTGGCGTAGCGGAAAGTGCGCAGCTTACCGCGGGCGGGGCCGGGGGCCTGCCCTCCGTGCAGGATGGCAGCGCTGGTTCAGCCGGCAGCGGCGGGAAACATGCGAGAGTACGCGGCCTTGTTTTCCTGCCCCGCTTGGGCCGCCATGACCGAGGCCGAATCCTTCCGCGCCCGCACCGAGTTCGTGATCGAGCTGTCGCGTCGTCTGCATGCCTACGGGACCACCTCGCAGCGGCTTGAGGCCGCGGTAGGCAAGGTCGCCAAGCGGCTGGGCCTGGCCTGCGAGATCTGGGCCAATCCGACCGGCATCATCATCAGTTTCGGTGGCGGCATCGGCCCCAATGGCGGCCCGGAAAACACCCGCGTGCTGCGCATGCCGCCGGGCGACATCCATCTGGCCCGGCTGTGTGCTGCCGACGCCATCGCCGAGAAGGTGCTGGTCGGCGAGCTGGACGTCGCCGCCGGGCGCGCCGCGCTGCGCGAGCTGGACCAGCCGCCGACGCGCTGGTCGCGGGCGCTCACCGTGCTCTGCTTCGGCCTGACCTCGGCCGCGGTGGCGGTGCTGTTCGGCGCTGGCATGGCCGAGCTGGTCGCCGCCGGGCTGATCGGCCTGGTCATCGGCCTGCTCTGCCTGGTCGCCGAGTTCCGTCCGCGGCTCGGCGAATCGGTCGACGCGCTGTCGGCCTTCGTCGCCACCTTCCTCGCCTTCGCCATCTCCGAATTCATCACCCCGCTGGCACTGGACTCGGTGGTGATCGCGGCGATCATCGTCCTGCTGCCCGGCCTTACCCTGACCAATGCGGTCTCGGAGCTGTCCAGCCAGCACCTGATTGCCGGCACCGCCCGCTTTGCTGGCGCGGTGGCGATCCTGCTCAAGCTGACCTTCGGCGCAGTGGCGGCGATGCAGATCGGCCGGGCGCTGGGCTGGGAGGTGCTGACCAGCTCGCCGCAGCCGCTGGGCGATGTCGGGCTATGGGTGGCCCTGGTGGTCGCCGCCTACGCTTTCGCCGTATTGTTCAAGGCCGAATGGCGCGATTATCCGCTGGTGATCGCGGCGGCGATCGGCTCGTTCATGGCAACCCGCATGGCCGGCGCCGCTTTTGGCAGCGAGGCGGGGATTTTCTTCGCCGGCCTTTTGATCAGCGCCGCGGCAAATCTTTACGCGGTTTTCTTCAACCGCCCGGGCGCGGTAATCCGGGTGCCTGGAATCATCCTGCTGGTTCCCGGGTCCACCGGTTTTCGCAGCCTGTCTTTCGTTTTTGAACGCGATGTTTTCCACGGCCTGGATGCCGCAGTCACCGTGCTGACCGTGCTGATATCCCTGGTCGCCGGACTGCTGTTCGGCAACCTGCTGGTGCCGCCCCGGCGCAATCTCTGAGCCGGAGCGGCGCTGCGCCGCTCAGATTTCCAGCGAGGCCATCGTCTTGCCGGCATCCAGCTGGGCCTGCACCCAGCGCGGGCGCTTGCCGCGGCCGGTCCAGGTCTGGCTCGGGTCGGCCGGGTTGCGGTATTTCGGCGCCACCGTGCGCCCGGTCTTGCCGCGGCCCGCCGAGCTGCCGAACAGCTCTTCGATCGTATATCCCTCATCGCGGGCAATCGCGGTGAGCTTGGCGCGGACGTCGGACAGCTGCTGCTTGTGCAGCTTCTTTTTCTGCTCGGCGGCGGCCGAGATAAGCGCTTCCAACTCTTTGGCGCTGTAGTTTTCCAGATTGATCGACATGTGTTTCCTCGAAAGCCTGATTGCGGGGCGTGCCAGGAAACCGGCACGTATAATCGATCGCCCGATATATGGCGCCGGCCGAGATTAGCGAAGACCCCGGATTCTGGCAATCGGCAGCTCTGCGCTGACCGGCGGGCAGGCAGTTCGCGTTAGAGTGCTTGCCTGCACCAGATCGGAAAATCGCATGGCCCGCCTGCGCTTGCTACGCGCCCTTCGCTGCGTCGCTCTCCTCGTTCTCGCCTCACTGCCTGCGCTGGCCGCAGCGGAGCGAGCGCCCGAGGTCCGCTTTCATATCAATGACGAGGCGCTGGCGATGTGGCAGCTGCGTCTTGCGCCGGCCGAGGCAAAATCCGCGGCCTTTTTTTCCGACACGGACTATCCGCATTACCGCAGCTGGCGCTGGCAGGCCGACAAGGCCGACGCTGATGGCTGGTATCGCCTGCCCGCCCTGCTGATCACCCGACAGGGCCGCGAAGTGCGCCTGGACCCGGCCTTGATGCGTCTGGATGCCGACGGCGCCGCGGTGCTGATCGCAGACGCCGACAAACGCCCCTGGCTGATCGCCGACATGGCCCACCAGATGCCCGGACCGCTGCTCGACTGGCGCCACCTCAGCCTGCGGCCCCTGCCGGCGCTGGCCAAGGCGCTGGAAGCGCGGGACCTGCAGCTCGGCGTGATCGGCGCGCTGGCGCTGCGCGGCGGACCGGGTCTCGCAGCCAAGGGCGGGGTCAACTGCCGCAACACCGTGCTCTGGCCGTCGCCCGGCGCGCTGGCCGACGTGGCCCTGACCGAGATGAACTCGGTCATCGCCCGCGGCAGCCGCGACTGCAGCGGCGGCAGCTGCGTGAATCCCAGCCCTGCGGCGAGCAGCAGCGGCGAGGTGGTGATAGCGCCGGATGCCCTGCTGGCCAATGTCGGCGACCGCGACGTGCCCTGGTTCCCCAAGTTCTTTGCCGACAGCGCGCCCTACGGCAATGACCAGCATCCCTATCTGGTCTGGGCGATGTATCGGCAGGACGCCGACGGCAGCCTGGTGCCGCTGGGCGTGTCCGGGGTCAAGCACGCCTTCTTCGCGCAGAACACCGGCTGCACCTGCAATGGCGACTACGTCCTCTATCGCGGCTGCGGTGACCTGTACTCCGCTGCCACCAATGACATGGCCTCGGTGCTCGGCCCGCGCGGCGAGATCGACCCCTCATCGGGGCGCTGGGGCCGCTGCGGCTCGGTGTTTGACCCGGACTGCAACGGGTCGCAGGACTCAAGCGGCTTCGCCCAGCCCTTCGAGCGCCGCCTGCTGGCCGCCGAAGCCGACCTGCTGCCGATGCTGAACCCGGGAGCGCGCTGGTTCATCGAGGCCTGGTATGTGGTCCGCGACGACGCCAACCTCGACAACAGCATGGGCTTCCGCGAGGTGCTTCCGGGCAAGAACGGAACTGCGTGGAGCTTTCCCACCACGAGCCCGCTGCAGGCCGGCCCGCTGATCAGCCAGTGGGTTGACCCGGCAAGTCCCACGGCGCTGAGCCAGGGACATCGACTGACTCTGGCAGACGGCCGCATTCAACTCGCGGTGCAGGTCAGCGACCTCGGCGGCGGCCAGTGGCGTTACCGCTACGCGCTGATGAACCTCGACTACGCCGACTCGCAGTTCAGCGGCAGCGGCTCGGCCCTGCGCATGGAGTCGAGCCGCGGCGTGCACGGCATCCGCTGGCTGGTCGAGCGCAGCGACATCGACAACCTCATCTTCCGCGACGACGACCGCCAGCCGGCCAGCGACTGGAGCGCCCCGGCCACGGGCCCCCTGCAGCTCACCGCGCCGCCCGGCGCTGATCTCGGCTGGGGCCGGCTTGCCAGCATCAGCTTCGACAGCAGCCAGCCGCCGACGCTGGACGAGATCACCCTGCAGCTGGGCGAGGGACAGACGACCCTGCTCCAGCTGCCAGCGCCGACGCCGGCCGGACGCATCTTCCGCGGCGGTTTCGAGGGCCAGTGAGGCGCTCGCGCAGCGCACTCGCCTGCTAGACTCGGGTCCGCTCCGACACACGCCGAACCTGTCATGGGACTGCTCGACGACCTCGAAAAACAAGCCGAACGACTGCGTGAGGAGGAAGCCCTCAAGGCCGGCAAGGACGTCGATCGCGAAGCGGTGTGGAAGGATCGCCTGGAGCCCTCGATGCGCGCGCTCGAGGACTACCTCAAGCGGCTCACCGAGAACCTCAAGCTGCTCAAGAAGCGCATCCGCATCGTCTACACCGCGCATGGCTACGGCGAGGTGGTGGCCTATGTCGACCCGGTCTTCGTCCTGCGCAGCGAAACCCCGGCGCGCAGCTACACGATCACCCTGGAGATGGTCGGCCAGGTCGCCAGCGAGGAGTGTCCGCTGCTGGTCGCCGACAACATGACCCGGGTCAAGACCCTGTCCTCGGTGCTGCAGCAGCACCGCCTCGGCGGCATGTTCGACACCAGCAAGAACATCAACGGCGACGTCACCGCGGCCAAGTTCCAGGCCCGCGGGAAGTTCCCCATGGTGCTGACCATCCAGGCCGAGCAGGAGTCCGGCATCGCCCGCTTTGCCTTCAGCAATATGGAAGGCTTCGGCCAGAGCGCCCGGCAGTTCAACGCCGAGCAGATGACCGAACAGCTGTTCGACGCCCTCGGCCGCTTCCTGACCCGCGAAGACAGCGGCTTTGCTCAGGAGAGCCTGGGCGAGAACGTCCGCCGCGACCTCCAAACCAAACTGCAGCGCGAGAACGCCCAACGTGACTGGGAGAGCAAGCTGGCCATGCAGCTGGCCGAAGACGAGGCGACTGTCCTGCGCAGCCTCGACCCCTCGCTACGCCCCGGACTGCTGGGCGGCCTGCGCCGCCTGTTCGGACGCTGACCGCGCAGCCTCCCCGAGCCGCCCGTCCTGCCCGGCCAACGGCATACCCCCGGTTGAGTGAGCGAGTGCGTATTGCGGGCGCAATTTTGCCGTTCGTCGAGGTTCATCAATAGCGCCGGCTTTCTGTGGGAGCGGATCGTATCCGCGACCGCGACGCCTCGATCTGACCGCAGTCAGTG
>CAYGMG010000016.1:26775-41852 GCA_964350895.1 uncultured Lysobacter sp. | reverse complement strand
ATCCCGCCCTGGTCGTCGCCAACTACGTGCTCGGCGGCGGCTCGCTGAAGTCACGGCTGGCCGACCGCATCCGCCAGCGCGACGGGCTCAGCTACGGCGTCGGCTCGCAATTCAGCGCCGGCGCGCTGGACGAGCGCGGGAGCCTGCTGGCCTACGCCATCGCGGCGCCGGAGAACGTCGACAAGGTCAATTCCGCCTTCGATGAAGAGTTCGCCCTGCTGCTCGAGAAGGGCGTCAGCGAAGACGAGTTCCGCGATGCGGTCGACGGCCTGCTCAAGGCGCGGCGGACCAGCCGCGGCGAGGACAACGCCCTGGTCGGCGCGCTGCGTGGCAATCGCTATCTTGATCGCAGCATGGCCTTCGACGCAGCTTTCGACGCGGCCCTGCAGGCGCTCGACGTGGAAGCAGTAAACCGCGCCGCGCGCAAGCATTTCGGGGAGCTGGCGTTCTCCCGCGTGATGGCCGGAGACTTCGCCAAGCTCAGCGAAAACGCTGCCGACTAAGCCACGCAACCCCGAGCCCCGGCGCGGCCTTGTTCGCGCCGGGGCGGACCGCCGGCTGCATCGCATAGCGCGCCATCAGGGCTGCTCCGTACAGCGCGCAGGCCGAACCAGGAACAATCCCACCCACGGTGACCGGGCGCAGCCGTTACAATCGGCGGCTTCGCTCCTGTTTGCCGAGGCCCATGGCCGTCTACCGAGTCCCCTTCCTGCTGCTCGCCGCGCTGGCCAGCCTGTCGCCGCCGACCAGTGCGGTCGATCGCCTTGACCCCCGCGATCTCGCCACCGAGGTCGCCGCCTGCACGGACTTCTACCAGTTCGCCAACGGCGGCTGGCTGCAGCGCAGCCCGATACCGGCCGAGGCCACGCGGATCAATCGCTTCACCGAACTGCAGTCCACCGTGCACGGGCAGCGACTGGCCCTGCTGCAGGCGATCCTGCGCGAGCCGAGCGACCCGCTCGACGGACCGATCGCACAGCTGGCGCGCTCGGTGCTCGATAGCGAGCCCCTGAAGCGCGCCCGCGAAACCACCTTGGCCGCGCTGCTGCCGGCCATCGACCAGCTCCAGCTGCGCGAACAGCTGCCCGAACTGCTGGTCGCCTATCAGGAACGCGGCCTGCCGGTGCTGGTGCGCTTCTCCGCGGGCAGCCGCGAACAGACTCTGCGCCTTGATGTGCAGCTGCTCGGCCTGCCCGATCCGGCCTTCTACACGCGCCAGGACGGACCAACGCGCGAATGGCTGGGACGCTACCGCGCCTATGCCGAAACACTGCTGCCGCTTGGCGGCAGCAGTGATCCGACCACCGACTCGGCCTGGGCGATCGACTTCGAATCGCGGATCGCCGCGGCCGCAGCGCCGAACGATGCCGTCGAAACGCTGAGCCTGCGCGAACTTGAGCGGCGCTTCCCCACGCTGGGGCTGCGCGACATGCTGCGGGCCAAGGAGCTGTCTCGGGTCAAGCAGGTCGAGCTGGTCGGTGCCAGCCAGCTGGACGCCGCCGAACTGATGGCCCAGCAGCTGCACCCGGTGCAGTGGCGCGCCTACCTGCGCCTGCGCCTGTTGCATCTGCTCGCGCCCTATCTCGATGCGCCGTTCAGCGAGGCGCATGACCGTTTCGTGCGTCGCGGACTGCGCGGGGAAGCGGTTCCGGCAAGTGCCGAAGAACGCGCCCTGGAGATCGTTGAGCACTGGCTGGGTGATGCCTTCGCCCAGCGTTACATCGACACCTATTTCGACGCCTCGCGGCAGCAGGCGGCGGCGTCCCTGGTCGAGGCGCTGCGGAGCAGCCTGGCCGGAGCGATCCCGCAGCAGCAGCTATGGCAGCAGCCGGCCCGCGATACGGCACTGGCCAAGCTGGCCGCGCTGCAGGTCGATTTCCGCGTTCCCGATGAACGACCCGAGCTGTCCGGCCTGACCCTCGACGCGACGACCCTGCCCGGCAACGTGCTGGCGATCAACCGCTGGCAGCCGCGCCGCGCCGGCGCCTTCGCCCCCGGTGGACGCCAGAATGCCCTGCACCCGCAGCTCGGCTACGTCCGCGAGCAGAACCGCTTGGTCGCCAGTCCCGCCCTCTGGCAAACGCCGATGTTCGATCCTGCTGCCGAGCCGGCACTGCGCTTCGGCGGCATCGGCGCCCTGGTCGGCCATGAGCTCAGCCACGGCTTTGACCTTGGTGGCGCGAGTTTCAACGCCAAGGGTGAGCCCAGCGCGTGGTGGGAGGAAGCCGACCGCGCCGCGTGGATCGCCGCCAGCGTCCCCCTGGTCGCGCAGTACACGGGCTATGTCGGGATCGGCGAAACCGCACTCGACGGCGCCCGCCTGCAGCCGGAGAACGGCGCCGATCTGGCCGGCCTGCAGCTGGCCTGGCGGGCGTTCGTCGCAGCGCAGCCCGACCTTGCCACGCCCACGCAGCTGACCCTCAGTCCGGCGCAGCGCTTCTTTGTCGCCTGGGCCAGCCTGTGGCGGGAGAACGCCAGCGAGGACGCACGCCGCGCCGAGCTTGCCCACGCCCTGCAGGCGCCGGCGCGCTTCCGCGCGATCGGTCCGCTGCCGCATCTGCCGGGTTTTGCCTCGGCCTTTGGCTGCAAAGCTGACCAGCCGATGTTGAAGACACCGGCACTCGTCGCGCTGTGGCTGGAAGCGACGCCATGAGCGGGGTCCGCTCGTGAGCGTCTTCGTCCCCGGTCAGCGCTGGTTCTCGACCGCCGAGCCCGAGCTCGGGCTGGGCACGGTGATGCGCCTTGCCGCGCGCAGCGTGCAGATCGTGTTCACCGGCAGCGGCGTGATCCGGCAGTACGCCATGGCCAGTGCACCGCTGGCCCGCGCTGGATTCCGCAAGGGTGAGCTGATCCGCGTCGACGGCCGCGACCTTGAGGTCGAGGAAGCCGCCGAACAAGGTGGCCTGCTGCGCTATCGCAGCGGCAGCGAATGGTTCGAGGAAGGTCAGCTGGATGCCGAGCAACCGGTATCGCAGGCCGACAGCCGCCTGCTCAATGGACGCGTCGATCGCAACCGGCAGTTCGAGTTCCGCCTGGAGTCGATGCGCCGCCGTGCGCAGGCCCAGGCACATCCCGGCTGGGGCATCCTCGGCGCGCGCATCGACCTGATTCCTCACCAGCTGCGGGTCGCGGAGATTGCCGCCTCGCGGCGCCCGCCGCGTCTGCTGCTGGCCGATGAGGTCGGCCTTGGCAAGACCATCGAGGCCTGTCTGGTGGTCGCCCAGCTGCTGGCCAGCGGACGCGCCAACCGGACCCTGGTCCTGGTGCCCGAAGCCCTGGTCCATCAGTGGTTCGTCGAGCTGCTGCGGCGCTTCAACCTGCGCTTTGCGATCTTCGATGAGGAACGCTGCGAAGCCATGGAGCTGGGCGGCGATGCCGGCAATCCGTTCGAGGACGAGCAGGGCGTGATCGCCGCGATCGGCTGGCTGGCGCGCGATGACAAGCGTCGCGAGCAGCTGCTGCAGGCAGGCTGGGACATCCTCGTGGTCGACGAGGCGCATCATCTCGAATGGTCGCCGGATGCGGCGAGCCCGGCCTACCGGCTGGTCGAACAGCTGGCAGCCGCGGTGCCGGCCATGATCCTGCTCACCGCGACCCCGGAGCAGCTCGGTCGGAGCGGTCACTTCGCCCGCCTGCGCCTGCTCGATGCGGCACGCTATGCCTCACTGCCGGCCTTCCTTGCCGAAAGCGAGCAGCTGCTCGCGGTATCCGCCGCGGTCGAGGCCCTGCTCGACGGCAATGCGCCGGACCCGGCCCTGCTCGACGGCAATGCGCCGGACCCGGCCCAGCGCGAGGCCCTCGCCGGCCTTTTCCGCGCCGACCCGGACGCCCTTGATCACCATCTTTCCGATATCGACGCCGCCAGCGAGGAGCGCCGGGCACTGGCCGTGGCGCGGCTGATCGACGAGCTGGTCGACCGCCACGGCGTTGGCCGGGCGATGGTCCGCAACCGGCGCAGCGCGGTCGGCGGCTTTCCGCGCCGCATCAAGCATCTGAACGTTCTGCAGCCGGGCGAGGACAGCGCCCTGCCCGGCCGCCTGCTGGCCGAGTTTCTGGCCGACATCGGCGAGCCCGGGCACGCCGAGCCGGAGCATGACTACACCCGCGATCCACGGCTTGACTGGCTGCTCGACCTTCTTGAACAGATCGCTCCAGCGAAGTGCCTGCTGCTGTGCCGCTCGCGGGCCAAGGTCCAGGCGCTGGAAGAAGCGCTGCGTCTGCGTTCGGGCCTGCAGGTCGCGCGCTTCCACGAGGACATGAACCTGCTGCAGCGCGACCGCAATGCCGCGTTCTTCGCCCAGCAGGACGGCGCGCGCCTGCTGGTCGCCTCGGAGATCGGCGCCGAAGGGCGCAATTTCCAGTTCGCCCAGCACCTGGTGCTGTGGGACCTGCCGGCCGACCCGGACATGCTCGAACAGCGCATTGGACGACTGGACCGGATCGGCCAGCGCGGCGACGTGCAGATCCATGTCGCGGTGGTCGAAGGCAGTCCGCAGCAGCTTCTGCTGCGCTGGTTCGACGAGGGCCTCGATGCCTTCGAGCAGGTCTGCGCCGACGGCCGCGAATTGCTCCGCGAATTCGGCCAGGACCTGATCGATCTCGCCAGCCTGGATGCGGACAGCGAGGAACAGGAAGCGGCACTGGGCGAGCTGCTCACTGCCACCCGCGACCGCCATGCCGAACTTAGCCAGGCGATCCAGCAGGGCCGCGATCGACTGCTGGAGATTGCAAGCCAGCGCGGCGCGAGCAAGGGCCGCCTGCTGCAGGCCCTGCGCCAGGATGACGACCTCGCCCATGTCGACGACTACGCGCTGCGGCTGTTCGAGCAGTTCGGTGTGCACAGCGAGTCGATCGGCCAGGAAGTCGTCGTTCTCGACCCCGAATACCTGACCCTCGACGCCTTCCAGGAGTTCAAGGACGGACCGCGCCAGGCGACCCTCGACCGCGCCCAGGCCCTGGCCCGCGACGACCTGCTCTACCTGCGCCCCGATCACCCCATGGTGCTGTCGGCGCAGGAGCTGCTGCTGTCCTCGGAAAGCGGCAACGCGGCTTTTCTGGTCGACGACGGCCTGCCCTCGCGCACCGTGCTGCTGGAAGGCGTGTTCGTGCTCGAATGCATTGCTGACCGCGCGCTGCAGGTCGGCCGTTTCCTGCCGCCGGAGCCGGTGGTGGTGGCGATCGACACCCGGCTCCAGCTGCGTGAGGGATTCCACCCCAGCTCGCGAGCGATCGAACGTGCGGCCGACCGGCTGGTCGACCTGCAGCGTCTGCGCAAGCCGATCACCACCCTGGTGCCGCCGATGCTCAAGCGGGCCACCGAGGAAGCACTCAAGCTCGCCGGAGAACGCGCCGAACAGGCAGCGGCCACCGCCGAGGCCCTGCTCGGCCACGAGATCGAACGGCTTGCCGCACTGGCCCGGGTCAACCCTGCAATCAGTGCCGACGAGATCGCCCGGATGGAGGTCGAGCGCGAGGCGGTGCTGGCCGCGCTGGCCCAGTCGCGCCCGCGCCTGGACGCCCTGCGCCTGGTGGTCAGCCCGGACTTCCTGCGCCTGGCCAGCTGACCGGCCGAATCCAGAGCCGGCCAGTCGCTCAGAAGTCCCTCTGCCCCATCGGATGCACGCTCAGTTCATCGACGACCATGCCGGGCGGCTGCTGCAGGACCTGAACAATCAGTTCCGCCAGGGCGCCGGGTTCCAGGTGCGACTTGCCGTCCCCGACTCCGCCCTCGCCGCCGCCGAATCCGGTGTCGATCATGCCCGGGTTGATCAGGCTCACCCGGATGCCCTGCGGACGGAACTCGCGCAGCAGGGAGTGCGCCAGCCCGGCAAGGCCATGCTTGCTGGCCACATACGGCGCCATGTTCGCGAGCGGGCGGCGGGCGAGATCCGAGCCGACGAACAGCAGCTGGCCGCGGCCGCGCGCAACCCAGGCCGGCAGCAGCCGATGGCAAAGCTGCATGGCGGCGCCAAGATTGACCTGCAGCAGATCGCGCAGCGCGCCGCCGCGGTGGTCGAGGAAGCCTTGGTACCAGCCGATCCCGGCATTGTGGATGAAACCGTCGAAGTCCTCGGCAGGAAGCAGCGGTGCGTCCATCGCCGCCTCGATCTCGTCCGGCCGCGCAAGGTTCAGTGGCCAGCCACGAAAGGCCTCGCCCAGCTCATCGGCCAGCGCCGAAAGCGCCTCGCCATCGCGGGCCATGCCGACCACCTGCGCACCCTGCGCCACCAGCGCCCGGCTGAGCGCCCGTCCCAGTCCGCGGCTGGCGCCGCTCAGCAGCCAGCGTTGTCCGCATAAACGGTTGACCACCTGAGCTGCTCCGATTCGTTGCAGCGCAACAAGATCGCACGGCCTCGGCAGCGCACGAGCGCGAAGCTGTGAGGCGGCACCGATGAATACGTTTGCATCCCCTCCCTCGCACCAGAGCAGGCCGCTACTCTGCTGCGATAGTGGTCGAGCGCGTGCACCGGTTCTGCCTGCCTGCAGCCCTGCGCCGCAAGTCGCCGCGACGAGGGGGAATCGATGACCCGGGGCTCAGGGCAGCGCGGCGCCGATTGCAAAGACGGCCGGGAAGCGGGCACGAACCTGATGCCCGATGCCGGTCCGCGGCACGCCGGCTCGACCTCACTTGCGATGCGGAGATACCAGCATGACGACATCCCCTGTAGCCGGCATCGCCCCAAGCAGGCAAAGCCTTGCCGAGCGCCTGCGCGCAGCGCTCACCGCACAGCGTGAGCAGGGCAGCGGCGAACCGCTGCGGCACAGCGCCCTGCGCGCCGCGGCCGAGGTCTGCCGCGAGTTGCTGGAGGCACGCTGGCACGCTTCGCAACGAACCGATCGTGCGGCCCTCGATGCTGGCCGCGCGCGACGCGTGCACTACCTGTCGATGGAGTTCCTGATCGGCCGCGCGCTGGACAACGCGCTGGCCGCCCTGCAGCTGCGCGAGCCGCTGCAGACCAGCTTGGCTGCCCAGGGGCTGACGCTTGGCGAGGTGATCGAGGCCGAGCCCGACGCCGCGCTCGGCAACGGCGGCCTCGGCCGGCTCGCCGCCTGCTTCCTCGACTCGCTCGCTGAACTTGGCGTTCCCTCGTTCGGCTATGGCCTGCGCTACCGCTATGGCATGTTCGCGCAGAGCATCCGCGACGGCGCCCAGGCCGAGCAGCCCGATGACTGGCTTGCCCAGGGCGACCCGTGGAGCCGCCTGCGGCCCGGAATCCGCTACACCGTCGGGTTCGCCGGGCGGGTGCGTCATGACGGTGCCGGTAGCTGCTGGGAGCCGGCGACCGAAGTGCGCGCCGAGGCCTACGACTTCATCGTCCCCTCTCATCACGGTGAAGCCGTGTCGACCCTGCGCCTGTGGCAGGCAAGCGCCGCGCAGCCAATCGACTTTGCTGCGCTGTGCCGCGGCGACCTGCACGCGGCCGGCGCCCAGCAGCTGGAGGCCGACGCGCTGAACTGGGTGCTCTACCCTGACGACAGCAGCGAGGCGGGGCGCCTGCTCCGGCTCCGCCAGGAGTACCTGCTGGTCAGCGCCTCGCTGCAGGATCTGCTGGCGCGGCATCTTGAGGAAGGCGCGCCCCTGCACCAGCTGGGCCGACGCAACGCGGTGCATCTGAACGATACCCACCCGGCACTGGCCCCGGCCGAACTGATGCGCCTGCTGCTGGACGAGCACGGTCTGCCCTGGGATGAGGCCTGGTCGATCACCCGCCAGGCCTGCTCCTACACCAACCACACCCTGATGCCCGAAGCGCTGGAGACCTGGCCGGTGCGCCTGCTCGAAGCGCAGCTGCCGCGGCATCTGGAGATCATCTACGAGATAAACCGGCGCTTTCTCGACGAGGTGCGCCGCGAGCACGGCGACGACCAGGCGCTGATCCGCCGCGTCTCGCTGATCGACGAGGGCGGTGAGCGGCGGGCGCGAATGGCGGCATTGGCAGTGGTCGCCTCGCACAAGGTCAACGGCGTTGCCGCCCTGCACTCGCGGCTGATGGTGGAAACCATCTTCTCCGACTACGCGAGGCTGTTCCCGCAGCGCTTCATCAATGTCACCAATGGCGTCACCCCGCGGCGCTGGCTGGCGCAGGCCAATCCGCCGCTGTCGGCCCTGCTCGACAAGCAGATCGGCAGCGGCTGGCGGCGAGACCTGCAGCAGCTCGCCAGCCTGCGCGAACATGCCGACGAGCCAGCGCTCGGCCAGGCACTACTGACCATCAAGCACGCCAACAAGCAGCAGCTGGCCGAGCGCATCCGTCGCGACACCGGCATCCTCGTCGACCCTGCCTCGTTGTTCGATGTGCAGGTCAAGCGCATCCACGAGTACAAGCGCCAGCTGCTCAATCTGCTGCACGTGGTGGCACGCTACCAGGCGATGCTCGCCGAGCCCGAAGGGCCAGACGGCCAGGGCTGGGTGCCGCGCACGGTGATCCTCGCCGGCAAGGCGGCCTCCGCCTACCAGACCGCCAAGCAGATCATCCACCTGGCCCATGACATCGCCCGGGTGGTGAACAGCGACCCGCGACTGCAGGGCCGCCTCAAGCTGGTCTTTCTGCCCAACTACGGGGTCTCGCTGGCTGAACAGATCATTCCCGCGGCTGATCTGTCCGAGCAGATTTCCACCGCCGGCACCGAAGCCTCGGGCACCGGCAATATGAAGTTCGCCCTGAACGGCGCGCTGACCATCGGCACCTGGGACGGCGCGACCATCGAAATGGCCGAGGCGATCGGCGCGGAGCAGGTGTTCGTCTTCGGCCAGCGCACCGAGGCGCTTGGTGCGCTCGCCGAGCAGGGCTACGATCCGCGCCTGCATGTCGAGCAGCAGCCCGCCCTGCGCCGGGTACTGGATGCGATTGCCGCTGGCGAGTTCTCGCCCGGCGAAACGCGCCGCTACCGGAGCCTTGTCGATGGCCTGCTGCAGCGCGATCGCTACTTCCTGCTCGCCGACTTCGCCGACTATCTGGCGACTCAGCAGCGCGTCGACCTGCTGTACCGGCAGCCTGCTGCCTGGGCTGCCAGCTGCCTGCGAAATATCGCCGGGATGGGCGGCTTCTCCACCGACCGGACCATCGCCGAGTACCGCGACCAGGTCTGGGCGCCGACCCACGCTGGCGCGGTGCAAGATGAGGAGCTGCGCCGCCGGCATGTCCGATGAGCCCGCCAGCGCTGCCCTGGTCGAAGGCCGGCACCGCGATCCGTTCGCCGTGCTCGGCCCGCACGCCGCAGCCGATGGCAGGATCCGGCTGAGCGCCCTGCTGCCCGGCGCCGAGCAGGTCGAGGCTGTCGATCCGCGCAGCGGTCGGCGCATCGTCGCCCTGCGCGCGCAGCATCCGGGCGGGCTGTTCGCCGGCACATCGCGGCGCCGGCGACGTTTCGATTACCGCTTGCAGGTCCGCTGGCGCAGCGGCGCGGAAAGCCGGATTGCCGATCCCTACGCCTTCGGCCCGCTGCTCGACGCCGGCGAGCTGCTAGCGTTTGCCGAGGGCCGTCACCCGCAGCCCTACGGCCTGCTCGGCGCCCATCCGATGCGCGTTGAGGGCATCGACGGGGTGCGTTTCGCTGTATGGGCGCCGAACGCCTCGCGGGTCAGCGTGATCGGCGAGTTCAATGGCTGGGACGGCCGCCGCCATCCGATGCGCTTGCGTCATCGTGCCGGCGTCTGGGAGCTGTTCATCCCCGGCGTCATCAAGGGCGCGCTGTACAAGTACGAACTGCTCGACGCCGAGGGCCGCCTGCTCCCGCTTAAGGCCGATCCCTACGCGCTGTGGGCCGAGCTGCGCCCGGCCAATGCCAGCCGGGTGGCCGAGCTGCCGTCACCCCGCAGGCTGGACGGGCGGCGCGCGCTGGCCAATCGTCGCGATGCACCGATCAGCATCTACGAAGTCCACGCGCCTTCCTGGCGCCGCGCCGACGGCGGCTTTGCCGACTGGGACACGCTGGCCACCGGGCTTCCCGACTACGTCGCCAGCATGGGATTCACCCACGTCCAACTGATGCCGGTCAGCGAGCACCCGTTCGACGGCTCCTGGGGCTACCAGACGCTGGGCATGTATGCGCCCAGCGCGCGCTTTGGTGATCCGGCAGGCCTGTCGCGTCTGGTCGATGCCTGTCATGCGCGCGGCATCGGCGTTTTGCTTGACTGGGTTCCGGCGCACTTCCCGGCCGACGACTTCGGCCTGGCCCGTTTCGACGGCACGGCGCTGTACGAGTACGCCGATCCGCGCGAGGGTTTCCACCGCGACTGGAACACCCTGATATACAACTTTGCCCGCCACGAGGTGCGCGAGTTCCTGGTCGGCAGCGCGCGCTACTGGATCGAGCGCCACGGCGTCGATGGGCTGCGCGTCGACGCGGTCGCCTCGATGCTGTATCGCGACTACTCGCGGCCGCCCGGCGAGTGGCTGCCCAACTATCTTGGCGGGCGCGAGAGTCTAGAGGCGATCGCTCTGCTGCGCCAGCTGAACACCGAGATTGGCCGGGACCTGCCCGGCGCGATCACCATCGCCGAGGAATCAACGGCCTTTCCCGGCGTCTCGGCACCGGTGGACAGCGGCGGGCTGGGCTTCCACTACAAGTGGAACATGGGCTGGATGAACGACACCCTGCGCTACATGCAGGAGGACCCGGTCCATCGCCGCTGGCATCACGACAAGCTCAGCTTCGGCCTCGTCTACGCGTTCTCGGAGAACTTCGTCTTGCCGATCTCCCACGACGAGGTGGTCCACGGCAAGGGCTCGATGCTCGGCAAGATGCCCGGCGATGACTGGCAGCGCTTTGCCAACCTGCGCGCCTACTACGGCTTCATGTGGGGCCATCCGGGCAAGAAGCTGCTGTTCATGGGCCAGGAGTTCGCCCAGCCCGGCGAGTGGTCACACGAGGGCGAACTGCCCTGGGCCCTGCTCGACGATCCGCGTCACGCAGGCATCCAAAGCTACGTGCGCGAACTCAACAAGCTGTATCGCTCGATGCCCGCCCTGCACCGGCTGGACTGCGAGGCGTCCGGATTCGAGTGGCTGCAGGCCAACGACGCCGAGAACTCCGTCTTCGCCTGGCTGCGCCGCGATGGCGCCGGCGGTCTGGCCATCGTCGTCTGCCATTTCACCCCGGTACCCCGCCACGACTACCGGCTGGGCCTGCCCGAAGACGCGCCCGCCGCCTGGCGCGTAGCGCTGGACAGTGACGCGCAGGAATTCGGCGGCAGCGGCATGGCGGCAGACATCGTTGTGCTCGCTGCGGATGCCATCACCGCCCAGGGTCGACCGCGCTCCCTGCGCCTCACCCTGCCCGCCCTGTCGACCCTGATCCTGGTGCCGGAATGAACCCGGCGCGCGCCCTGACGATGCAATCGGGACGCAGCGCACCGCTGGGCGCCACGCTGCGCGACGACGGTCTGAACATCGCGGTGTTCTCCGCGCATGCGAAGTCGATGGAACTCTGCGTTTTCGATGCCGGCGGTTCGCGCGAGCTGGGTCGCCTGCCCCTGCACGGCCCTGAAGACCAGATCTTCAGCGGCTTCGTCCCCGCGGCCGGCGAGGGACTGGTCTACGGACTGCGCGCGCATGGTCCCTACCAGCCGGAGGCCGGGCATCGCTTCAACCCGAACAAGCTGCTGCTCGACCCCCACGCGCGCGAAATCGTTGGTCACTTCATGCACGACGGCATCCACCACGGCTACCAGCAAGGCCACCCTGGCGGAGCGCGCTCCTTCGACGCGCGGGACAACGCCGCCACGGCGCTCAAGGCGGTCGCCCGCAAGCCGCTGCCGGTGGCGCCTGGTCTTGGCAACCGTCCGCGCATCGCCCGCGCCAGCCGCCTGCTTTACGAGCTCCACGTGCGCGGCTTCAGCATGCAGATGCCCGGCCTGCCGGACCCGCTGCGCGGCCGCCTGGCAGCGCTAGCCCACCCGCTGTCGATTGACCACTTCCGCCGCCTCGGCATCACCACGCTGTCCCTGCTGCCGATCCACCATTCTCTGGCCGAGGCCCATCTGGCCCGCCAGGGGAAGCCGAACTACTGGGGCTACAACACGCTGGGCTTCTTCTGCCTGGATCCGCGCTTCGCGGCCAAGGGAGCGGATGCCGCGGCGCGCGACGAGGAAATGCGCGACACCGTGCACCGCCTGCACCAGGCCGGCATCGAGGTGCTCCTCGACATGGTCTTCAACCACAGCGCCGAGGGCGATGAGCTCGGCCCAACACTCAGTTTCCGCGGACTGGACAATCGCAGCTGGTACCGCCTGGCCAGCGACGACGCCAGTCGCTACGACAACGCCAGCGGCTGCGGCAATACGCTCGACTTCGAGCAGCCACAGGTCCTGCGCTGGGCGCTGGATGCGCTGCGCCACGCCATGCTGGCCTGGGGCGTCGATGGCTTCCGCTTCGATCTTGCCAGCGTGCTCGGGCGCGGCGCGCGCGGCTTCGATCCGCGCGCGCCGTTTTTCGCCGCGCTTGCCCAGGATCCCCTGCTGGCCGACGCGGTGCTGGTCGCCGAGCCCTGGGACTCAGCGCCAGGCGGCTACCAGGTCGGGCGCTTTCCCGGCCGGTTCCTCGACTGGAACGACTGCTTCCGCGACGCGCTGCGCGGCTACTGGCTGGGACGGCCGGTGACCCGCGGCGAGTTCGCGCGGCGCATCACCGGCTCCAGCGACCTGTTCCAGCACGGTGGGCGGGCGCCGACTGCCAGCGTCAACTTCATCACTGCGCATGATGGCTTCACCCTCGCCGACCTCGTCAGCTACAGCCGCAAGCACAACGCGGCGAATGGCGAGAACAACCGCGACGGCCGCGACGATGAGCTGTCGGAGAACTTCGGCCAGGAAGGCCCCAGCGACTGCTCCGACCTGCAACAGACTCGCAATCGCGTGCGCCGCGCCCTGCTCGCCTCCCTGCTGCTTGCGCAGGGCACGCCGATGCTTTGCGCGGGCGATGAGCTGGGCAATTCGCAGGGCGGCAACAACAATGCGTACTGCCAGGACAATCCGACCGGCTGGCTCGACTGGCAGCGCCACGACGAGCAACTCATCGACCTGGTCTCCCGGCTGACCGCGCTGCGCCACAGCGAGCCCCTGCTGCACCACCCGCGCTGGTTCGTCGAGAATCCTCACGATGCGGGCGAAGCTGGCGTGCTCTGGCTTACACCTCGAGGTCGCCCCATGCAGCTGGATGATTGGCATGATCCTGGCGAGCACGCTCTGGCCTGCCAGCTGGTGCCGGGCGAGCCGCAACGACACGGCCTGCTGCTGCTGTTCAATCCGGACAGCACACAGCGTGATTTCAGTCTGCCCGCCGGCCGCTGGCAGCCGCTGTTCGATTCCAGCGCGGATTCAACGCCGAAGCCGTCCCCCAACACCATCGCCGGCTCGCCACTGCCGGTGCCAGCGCACTCCCTGCTCCTGCTGCGCGGCGTCGATGCCGCCTCCGAGGCCCTTGCATGATCGATCTGAGTCAACGCGCTTCGGGTGTCCTGCTGCACCTGACCTCCCTGCCCGGCCCGCACGGCATCGGCGACTTCGGCCCCGATGCCTATCGCTTCGTGGACTGGCTGGCCAGCGCCGGGCAGCGCATCTGGCAATGGCTGCCGACCAATCCGATCGGACCGGGCAATTCTCCTTATCAAAGCGTTTCAGCGTTTGCCGGCAGCCCGCTGATGGTCGCGCTGGCGCCGCTGATCGAGCGCGGCTGGCTGGACGTGCCGGAACTGCCGGAGGGTGGTTTTCCGGCCGAGCGGACCGACTTCAGCCGGGTCGTCGAATGGCGGCATGCCCAGCTGCGCGCCGCGGAGGCAGGGTTTCGCAGCGTCGCCAGTGCCGCGGACCGCACCGGGTTCGACGACTGGTGCGCAAGCCAGAGCGCATGGCTGGACGACTACAGCCTGTTCATGGCCCTCGACCGCGCCCATGGCGGCAAGCCTTGGGATACCTGGGCACCCGAACTCCGCGACCGTCAGCCCGCCGCCCTCGCCGCGGCGCGGCGCACGCATGCCGAGGAGATCGCCTTCTGGTCCTTCGTCCAGTGGTGCTTCGACACGCAGTCGGTCGCGCTCAAGGATTACGCCAATCGCCAGGGCATCGCGATCATGGGCGACCTGCCGATCTTCATCGCCCACCACAGCGCGGACTGCTGGGCGCGCCCTGACCTCTACCACCTGGATGGCCAGCTGCAGCCGACCGTAGTCGCCGGCTGTCCACCTGACGCCATGGCGCCAACCGGCCAGCGCTGGGGCAACCCGCTGTACCGCTGGGAGCGGATGGCCGCCGAGGACTACGGCTGGTGGGCCGAGCGACTGCAGCGCGCCCTGCACCAGGCCGACGTGTTCCGCATCGATCATTTCCGCGGCTTTGCCGCCTACTATGAAATCCCCGCCAGTTGCCCGACAGCAGAACAGGGCCACTGGGTGCCCGGACCCGGCAAGGCGCTCTTCGAAGCCATCGCCCGACGCCTTGGCAGCCTGCCGATCGTTGCCGAGGACCTCGGCCTGATCACCGAGGACGTCATCGCCCTGCGCGACCACTTCGGCTTCCCCGGGATGAAGATCCTGCAGTTCGGATTCGGCAGCGACGCCAGCGACGAGTTCCTGCCGCACAACTGGGGGCCAAACTTCGTCGCCTACTCCGGCACCCACGACAACAACACCGTGCGCGGCTGGTGGCAGGCCGCCAGCCCGCGCGAGCGCGCCTTCGCTGGAAGCTATCTGCCAGCCGGCGAGCAGGACATTCACTGGGCGATGATCCGCGCCTGCTGCAACTCGGTCGCCAACCTCGCGATCTTCCCGCTGCAGGACGTGCTGGGCCTGGACGCCGCGCACCGCATGAACACGCCCGGCACGATGAACCAGC
This sequence comes from uncultured Lysobacter sp., assembly GCA_964350895.1. Classification (GTDB taxonomy): domain Bacteria; phylum Pseudomonadota; class Gammaproteobacteria; order Xanthomonadales; family Xanthomonadaceae; genus Pseudomarimonas. Next base: position 27,022 of record CAYGMG010000016.1, on the reverse strand, counting down.
ACAACTGGGCCTGGCGTTTTACCTGGGACATGCTCGACGCCGAAAGCCAGCGCGTGCTCGGCCTGATCAGCGCCGCCAGCGGCCGCTGCGATTTGCGCCTGCTGACCTTGCCCTGATTTGCTGCGGCGCGCGAGGGCGCAAGGGAGCTGGGGCGCAAGCAGGGGGCAAATTTGCCGTTCGCCGAGGTCCATTCATTGCGCCGGCCTTCTGTGGGAGCGGATCGTATCCGCGACCGCGGCGCCTCGGT
>CAYGMG010000016.1:0-26675 GCA_964350895.1 uncultured Lysobacter sp. | reverse complement strand
TGCTCGGCGAACGGAAAACTTGCGCCCAATCGACCGCTTTCCCTTGCCGCCCCTGACCGCGAGAGCGGCGAGGGGTTTTCACATGGCCTCGGCGCAATCTTGCCGTTCGCCGAGGTCCATCCATTGCGCCGGCCTTCTGTGGGAGCGGATCGTATCCGCGACCGCGGCGCCTCGGTCTAGCCACGGTCAGTGGCGAGCCTGTATCGCTGTTGTCGCGGATACGATCCGCTCCCACAAAAACTCGCTGCCCTGCTCGGCGAACGGAAAACTTGCGCCCAATCGACCGCTTTCCCTTGCCGCCCCTGCCGGGCTCCCTAGCCGACCAAGGCTGCTTCGCGGACCTGGCGGATCTGGTCGCGAATGGCGGCTGCCTGCTCGAACTCCAGGTCCTGGGCGTGCTTGTACATTTGCTGCTCCAGGCGCTTTATCTCGCGCGCAGCCTGATCCGGACTCATCGTCGAGTAGTCGGGTTGCGCCTCGGCCACGCGCTGTTTTCCGCGTCCCTTCTTGCCCTTGGCGCCGGCCTCGTTGGCCGCTTCACGGGCGCCTTCCATGACGTCGGTGACTTTCTTGATGATCGACTTCGGCTCGATGCCGTGTTCGAGATTGAACTCGATCTGCTTCTGTCGCCGGCGGTCGGTCTCGTCGATCGCCCGGCGCATGGAGTCGGTAATGCGGTCGGCATACAGGATCGCCTTGCCGCGCAGATTGCGCGCCGCGCGGCCGATGGTCTGGATCAGCGAGGGCGTGGAACGCAGGTAGCCCTCCTTGTCGGCGTCGAGAATGGCCACCAGTGACACCTCAGGCATGTCCAGGCCTTCACGCAGCAGGTTGATTCCGACCAGCACGTCGAAGGCGCCAAGGCGCAGGTCGCGGATAATCTCGACCCGTTCCACCGTTTCCACGTCGGAGTGCAGGTAGCGCACGCGGACTCCGTGCTCGGCGAGGTACTCGGTGAGGTTCTCGGCCATCCGCTTGGTCAGGGTGGTTACCAGCACACGGTCACCCTCGGCCACGCGCAGGCCGATCTCGGACAGCAGGTCGTCGACCTGTGTCGCCACCGGGCGGATCTCGACCTGCGGGTCGATCAATCCGGTCGGCCTAACTACCAGTTCAACCGTCGGCCCGCCAGTCTTCTCCATCTCGTAGCGGCCCGGCGTCGCCGAGACAAAGATGGCGCGCGGCGAGCGGCGCTCCCACTCATCGAACTTGAGGGGTCGGTTGTCCAGCGCCGAGGGCAGGCGGAAGCCGTACTCCACAAGGTTCTCCTTGCGCGCCCGGTCGCCCTTGTACATCGCGCCGATCTGCGGAACCGTCACGTGCGACTCGTCGACCACCAGCAGCGCATCCGGCGGCAGGTAGTCGAACAGGCAGGGCGGCGGCTCGCCGGGCATGCGCCCAGTGAGATGCCGGGAGTAGTTTTCGATGCCCTGACAGAAGCCGATCTCGGCCATCATCTCCAGGTCGAAGGTAGTGCGCTGCTGCAGGCGCTGCGCCTCCAGCAGCTTGTTGCCCGCGTAGTAGGCCTCGAGGCGATCCTTGAGCTCGATCTTGATCGCGTCGATCGCCTGCAGCACGGTGCGCCGGGTGGTGACGTAGTGGGTCTTCGGATAGATCGTGTAGCGCGGCACCTGGCGCATGACTTCGCCGGTCAGCGGATCGAACAGCGATAGCCGCTCGATCTCGCCATCGAACAGTTCGACCCGCAGCGCCTCGGAATCGCTTTCTGCCGGATGCACATCGATCACCTCGCCGCGCACCCGATAGGTGCTGCGGCGCAGATCGAACTCGTTGCGCTGGTACTGCAGCTCGGTCAGCCGGCGGATCAGTTCGCGCTGGTCGATGCGCTCACCGCGCACCAGATGCAGCACCATGCGGAAATACTCGTTCGGATCGCCCAGGCCATAGATCGCCGAGACGCTGGCCACGATCAGCGCATCGCGGCGCTCGAGCAGGGCCTTGGTCGCCGACAGGCGCATCTGCTCGATGTGCTCGTTCACCGAGCTGTCCTTCTCGATGAAAGTGTCCGAGGACGGGATATAGGCCTCGGGCTGGTAGTAGTCGTAATAGCTGACGAAGTACTCGACCGCGTTGTTCGGGAAGTACTGGCGGAACTCGCCGTACAGCTGGGCGGCCAGGGTCTTGTTCGGCGCCAGCACCAGGGTCGGCTTCTGGATCTGCTGGACCACGTTGGCGATGGTGTAGGTCTTGCCCGATCCGGTTACTCCGAGCAGGGTCTGCTGTGCCACCCCGGACTCGAAGCCATTGACCAGGGCTTCGATCGCTGCGGGCTGGTCTCCGGCCGGCTGGTACGGCGCCACCAGCTGGAATCCGGCATCGCTGAGTTGCTCATTCATCGCGTGAGTATATCGACGCCGACGTGCCGGCCCCGTGTGCCCGGAGTGTAGGAATCGCCCTACCCATTTCGCCCTGATCCGCCGATACCCGCGCCCTTCGGCGGCTGCGAGCCTGCACCCCACCGCCGAAACAGAGCACCATCATGTACACATCCAGCGCCAGCCATCGCTCGTCTCATCGCAATCAGCAGGGACTCACCCTGATTGAACTACTCACCAGCCTCAGCCTGATCGTCGTACTCGCCGCCATGGCCGTCCCCAGCTTTGGCGAACTCCGCCAGCGCAGCCAGCGGGCGGCGATCAACAATGAACTCATCGCCGTGCTCAGTCTGGCCCGGGCAGAAGCGCTGCGCAGTCGGCATCACACCGTGGTGTGTCCGGCCAGCGACGATGGCTCTTCCTGCCGCAGCGATGGCGTATGGCAACGTGGGTGGTTGGCCTTCATTGATGGCAATGACGACGGCCAGCCGGGCGGCCCACGCGATCGGCTGATCGCCGAAGGCAGCCTTCCGCATGGGGGCATACTCCACTCCGGAAGCGGGAGACCACGCGTCCGCTATGCACCCAACGGCCTCAACCGGGGCAGCAATCTCAGCATTCGCGTCTGCCTGGATGGTCGCGTGGTTTCGGCGGTCGTGGTCAACAACGTTGGTCGACCGCGCATTGAACTGAAACCATCGGCGCTGGCCCGGTGGTCCTGCCCCGCTACTTGAGTGTGGCGCCCAACGGGATTGACAAGCCAAGCCCTGCTCAGCAAAATACTGAGCTCGCCGCCCGAATAGCTCAGCCGGTTAGAGCACTTGACTGTTAATCAGGGGGTCGTTGGTTCGAGTCCAACTTCGGGCGCCAGAATTGAGCAAAGAAAAAGCCCGCGAAAGCGGGCTTTTTCTTTGCCTGGCTGCGAGTCTGAAGGAAGCAAGACACCTCGTTCTTCGCGTCCGCCGCCCCCCAGGCGCGACCCGAGGGCGTCACTGGGCTTACCAGCAGTCGGCGACCGTCACCCCGGTGGCTGGGCTGACCAGGCTCTTTGCACCCGCCTGGGTGTAGCCAAATGTCCCGCAGCGATCTCCTGTCTGCGCACCTGCAGGCACAGCTCGGACTTCGAAGGTCGTCGCGGTCAAGGTGCTGCAACTCACGGTGTAGAAGTCCAGAGTGCGATTGCACAGCGCGTTGGTGCCAGTGGTGGCCGGCGGAACCGGCGCGGTGGCCACATAGGTGCCGTTGACGGTGTTGAATCGCTCAAGCGCCTGCGAAATCTCCAGGAGCGCTGCCGTCGCCGTACTGCGCCGGGTCTTTCTCACCTGCTCGTTGTATGCAGGTAGCGCGACCGACAGCAGGATCGCCACCACCACCACCACCACCATCAGCTCGATCAGGGTAAATCCGCGTTGACCCGCAGGCTTGGCGCGGACCGACTCCCCGACCGCAACGCGGCCGGGGCGGTGGGCTCCGATTACCTTCAACTCGCTCATCAGACCGCTCCTTAGACCTACTGGACCTGGCGCCAGGCCTGACGTCCGCAGGCGACCTGGGTGAACGGACTGAGTCCGGCGTTCGGCAACAACACACTCAATCGGTTCACACACTGGCGGCCCGGCAGCGGACTGCCATCGGTGGGAAGGGTCGTACACCCCGGCGTGCCCGGAATGCAGTCTTCGTCCGCGGGCGTGTCCGGGACGCCGTCACCGTCCGTATCGATCAGACCCGGCGGGCTGGGATCCACCACGATCGGCGGGGTCAGGGTCGGCGGCGCCGCCTGCCCTTCCGGGTTGAGATCCGTACCTCCGCACTCCGCGCAGCCGGAGATGGTCAGACCATTGGCACCCGTCGTGGCGTTGAATGCGTACAGCCAGTTCTTCCCGCCCGGGTTGCACTCGCTACCGATCGGCTGGAAGGCCGTAAAGATCACCACGCCACCTTCTATCCGCGGTTCACCCAGCACGCGCTCGCCGCTTCGGAAGCCACTGGCGCCGGCCTGGTAGAGATCGATGTACCAGCCGCGCTTTGCACCCGTGCCCGTGTAGGCGACGATCTCTTCCGAGGTGGTGCGTCGGTTGACCCCATTCACGGCTACCGTGCTCAGGATTCGCTGCTCCTGAAGGTCGGCGCGCCCGCTGAAGCCGGCCGACTCCGCCGGATCGTCCCAGATCGCATAAAAACTCTGCACTTGAGGCGTCGATGCGACGTTCTGATCGCCATTGGCGATATAGCGGCCGGTACCGAAGTAGACCAGGTTTCCGCGAATCGGGTGGAAGGCCACGTCGATTCCACCGGTCATGAACTGACGCAGGTCGTCCTCGACCACGCGCTCAGCGTTATCCACGGCCTGCGCCGTGAACATCGGGGTGCCGCCGAGGTCGACCTGCCAGTTGGCCGGATTCGCGTTGCTGAGGTCAACCTTCCACACGTTGCCGTGGAAGTCGTTGACGTACAGCGTGTCAACCAAGAGGTTGTTTTCCGACGTGTCGGTCGCGGCATCATCACCGTCGCCATCAACTGCAGCCACCGAGATGGCGCCGTTCGGATCGCTCGCATCGCCGGTCGAGCCCAGGGCGATCTTGCGGGTCACCGCACCGGTCTTCAGGTTGACGATGTACAGGTAGGGCCGGTGGCTTCCGGAGTTCAGGCCGTTGCCGAATGCCGCATACCAGTTGCCGTCTTCCGCGATGAAGATGCGTGGGCGGTTGATCACGTGGCCGAGATCGGCGTCCTGCTCGCTGGTCAGCTCCCACAGCAGGTTGTCAGCGCTGAATCCACTGACCGGATCGGTGACATCCAAGGCGACGACCGAGCGGCCGCCGGTGCCCATGCCCATCACCGCCACCGACTTCCATGAGCACGTTGCCGCGCCTGCCGGGGCCCCGATGCAGGCATCTGCCACACGCGGAGAGCCATCCACATAGAAGGTGTGCGCGTAGTCTCGACGGGCCAGTTCACCCAGTTTACCGACCACGCCGCTGGGGATGACCGCAAACACTTCCTCACCGCGGGACGTCCCGGTCAGCGAGGCGTTGAAGCCGTGGATCATGCCGTCGTTGGCGCCGACGATCAGGATCGGCGTGCGGGTCGCCTTGGTCGTTGCGACGAACTTGGAGTAGGTGCCTGCCTGCGTCGCCGGACGGAACTGCGGGTTGCCATCGCCGTCGATGTAGACCCGACCACCCTTGGACTCGGGGAGCAGAGAGTAGCCTTCCGAGCCCCGGTCCAGCACTTCGGGCTGCGAGCCCAGGATGTCGCCGATAGCGCGATGCTGGGTGGTGCCGTCCGGATTTCGAAGCAGCCGCGAGCGGAACTGCCCCGCTGCGTTGCCTTCATGAGTAGCGGCGCCGCGCAGATAGTCGATCAACTCGTCTGTGGTGCGAGTGCGGAAGGTACCGGTGGCGTCGAAATCGGTATCGTCGAGGCCTACGGCTGCACGCTGCGTCGTGTCGTCGACACCCAGCGCCGCGGCGTTGAATACCTTCAGCTCGTAGGCCGAATCGTCCGCCTTGCGCCGGGAGACGAAGATACTTCGCGTACCAGGGTCGGGGAGCTGTTCCACCGAGCTCCAGACCACCGGGCCCAACGTACCGTCGGCCAACAGGCGGTAAGCCTTCAGATCGCCGGTCCAAGAGTTCGGATCGAACTCGGGGATGTACGCGGTGAACCCTACGGCACGTCGCGCGCCGCTGGCGGCGGTGCCCGCAGAGCGCCTCGCCGAGTTGTTGATCGACTCGATGATGGCATTCATCGCCTGGCTGATCTTGGCCGGGCTGGTGGCATTGATGTACTGGCCCCGGGCATTCAATGTGGCATGCCACAGGTCATCGACCGAGCTGCGCGCATCGTTGGCAAAAGCGCGCCAATTGGGCTTGTTGCCTGCGACGAACACATCCGGCGTGATGGCCAGCGTGGTCTGGTCCTGCTGATAGGTGACGCCGAAGTATTCACCCGAGGCACCCAGGGTGATGCCATAGAAGTTCATATGCAGATTGCGGTTGCAATCCAGGCGGGGATCCGGGGTTGCCGCAGCGCAGCCCGGTGGCACCGGAACCAGCCCTGCGGTCAGGTCCGGACGCACGTTGTTCTTGTAGTAGAAGGCAGCGATGTCAGCCAGGGTGTCGTCATTGTTGTCGCTGAACGGGTCAACGCCATGGTGGGGCGTCGTGTTGTCCGCATTGCCCACAACCTCGGGGCGTCCCTGATTGTGATAGCCATCTGTGAACAGCATGCCGGCATTGAACTGGCACACATTCTCCACCGGCGGACCCGAGGTCGGATTGGTAGTGCCGGCGGTGCGCTTGAACTGCTCGCCGATCTGCCGGACCGCCCAGGCATTCGGGGTGGAGCCCGCAGCACTCAGGCCGATTATCTCTTCGTAAAGGCGCTTTCGTCCGGCCACGCTCGTGTCGTCGGCAAAGTCACTCATCTCGTGCATGACAACAGGCGGCACCGTGCCGTCCCAGCAGGTCTCGTTGTCGCCATCGCCGTCGCAATCGCCGGTGTAGCGAACATCATTGATGCGGAAGACGCCGATCCGCATGAAGTTCACGTCATTCAGCGAGCGGGTCAGCGCGCCCACCAACGAGAGATTGCGGGTCCGGTAGTAGGCAAACCAGTTCGCGTAGTTGGTCATCGCCCGCTCATAGGCGGGGTAGTCAACGTAATTGCCGGGGCGGATCTCGTAGCGATAGAGCCGGCCATTGCCCGGCGTCGTCAGCAGGCCAGGACCGCCCGGAAGCAGGTTGAAGGCCACTGGCGATGTGTTGCCGTCGGGCGAGGTATTGGTGGTCAGGTAGTAGGTCGGCGCGAAGTATGCGAAAGCGAGCTTATAGGTGTCACCGCCGTCCGTCGTATCGTTGTCGTTGCCGGTCTGGTTCCACTCGCAGCCGGGTGGAATCACTACATCCGTAGCCAGAGTGGTCCACACACCGAGGTTCGACGTCGGTGTTCCGATCAGCCCACAGGGCTGGACGGCAAAATAGGTGGTCCCGGCAGGAATGACCATGCCTTCCCGGATGTCGAAGAACTCCCCATTCTGGTTGTTCCATTCGGGATGGTCGCTGCCGGTGCTTGCCGGAATTCTCACGTCGATTCGCTCGTTGCAGCGAGCAGTCAACACATAGTCCTGTGCCAGCGTTGCCCAGCCCAACCCGTTTCGAGGAATCGTCAGATTTCCCAGCGTGGTTGGGCACGTGCGATTGTTGTTGTCTCGACTGACGACCTCCCAGCCGGCCTTCAACACGACGCCGGCATTGAGGCGCGCATCGTTGGCGATCTGATTGTTCGGATTGTTGGTGTCGTCCGACCGGTCACGGATCGGATTGGTCAGGTCGTAGCGGATCGCGGAGTTGCCGCGCGGATCCAGGCGCATGGACTGCCACTCGGCCGGCGTATCCATGCTCTCGTAGGGCGTGCCGTCGAACTCCTGCCAAGGCAGGTAGCTGGTCCCCGGATCGTAGTAGCCCGGATTGAACTCGGAAGCGCGCGCGAAGCCGAAATGCGGCACGGGAGGAATTGTGTTCCGGCGTGTTCCGCGCCCGGGAACAGCAAATACCTCCAGCCAGTCACCGGTTCGGTTGTTGCCCTGGTCTGCCCGGCGCAGCGACCCGTCGTTGCGGAAGAACCCCCAGTCGACGCCGCCCGCGGTGTCCCGCCCCCAGACCAGCTCGCCATCCTGGTTGGCACTGAGCACATCCCACTGCATCGAGCCGGAATCATCAAGCGCCATGATGAAAGCGGGCTTGATCGGAACGCCGAGGTACAGGGGCTTCTCGGCCAGATTCAACGCCGCCGATGCCGGCGCGGAAAGACCGGCCATCATGGTCAGTGCGGAGATGCCGAGAATCAGCTTCAGGGTGTTGTTGCTCATGACTGCCTCGCGATGCGCAGGTTCATAGCGCGGTGTGCGAACGGAACATCAAGGAATGTAGGTGGACTGGACCACCGCGCGCGAGGTGCGTGCGGCATCCGAAAAATCAATCGTGCCAATACGGAAGATCAGGCAGCCGGTGCCGCCCGCTTCGCGGCTGGAGACCTGTCGGGACCCTGCGACGCCGCTGGATCGGGCCGCCTCACTGAAGGCGTTGCTGAGGTTCTCCACCACCGTGTCGGCAACCGTCGCGGAACCATCCTCCCAGCTTGCTGGAATGGGATCGACCGCCGGCGGGGTCGAACAGACGACATCAGGGTCCTCGCTGAGGATCAGGCGCTCTTCATCGCGAAGCAGGTCCTCGGCGGCCATGAAGGCCCGGTTGTCGGCCAGGTAGACGCCGGCCATGCGTTCCTGCAGTGCAGTCACGCGCGCGGCGGCAAGCCCGAGGATGCTGATGATGATCAGCAGGGACAGGGCAACGAACAGGGCCCCGCCTCGCTGCACGGATGCTCCCGTGGCTGGCTGCATCCTGCCCTCAGGGTAGATCTTCCGGTGTTGGGGAAACAGGCGGTTCATGGGGATCTCCAATCAGTTCCGTACCCGGTTGCGCAGGGCGATGGTCGCGTCGTAGACGTGCCGCAGTCGGCGGTCGTTGGCCGGGGTGACCAGCACATCACCCACGGCGCGCGTTGCGACGACCGGCGCCGCCGTGCCGGGCAGCGGCTCGGCGCTGCGCACCAGGATCGAGACACGCAGGCTCTTGATGCTGCGCTGGCGGTCGAAAATCTGCTGCGCGCTGAGTCCTGCCGGATAGTGCTCGGCAGCCGAACGGTAGGCATCGATGGTGTCGTCGACCGGCGGCGGCGTGGCCTCTTCGACTTCGGTATCCACACCGAGCAACACCTGCATCATGTCGACCCCGGGCACCAGCTCCTCTGGCGGCGCAAAGTTCAACGCTGCATTGGCATTGCCAGGGTTGGCCAGGAGCCGGCGGCGGAACAGCGCAGGCGGGGTATCGGCTCCGGTGCGCCCGACATGGAACAGCGCGACCTCGTAGCGGTAGACCTCGGAACCCTGCGAGTAGATCGGCTCCTGGTCAAAACCCCAGACCTGCCGATTCAGGTTGCTGCTGCCCGAAAGCAAGGACACCGCAGGCGGGCCGGCACTGGTGATCTGAAACAGCGAGACTGCGGCACAGTTGGTGACCCCGAACACCGTCCAGTCGGGGAAATCCGCCGCCAGGGAATTGAGCAGAACACCGTCGGTCTGCTGGATCACCCCGGGAAGCCGGGTGCCCTCTTCCCGCAGGTAGCGCACCAGCACCACATCGCTGCCCGGCACCAGGTCACCAAAATCGCTGCCCAGCAGTCCGCTGGTGCCAAGACCGCCGCTGCCATCGGTCAGCTCGGTGGGCAGGGCCGGCGAGTAGCTGGCAGCCGAGGTCACGCCTGCCGGAAATTCTGCCAAGGCCGTGGCCAAGGTGTTGCCCGGCGAGGTGCCACCGTCGATGTTGAAGTCGAACACCTCCACCGGCCGGTGCAGGCGGTGGACGAACGGCGCCGAATCGTAACCTGCGAGGGTGTTCGCATCCGAGGTCGAGAAATGGTTGTAGTAGCCGCGTCGGCCAGAAACATCCACCAGTTGGTATTCGTTGCGGCAGCCCAGGTGCGAGGTCATGCGCAGGTCGCGCTTGAGGAACTCCATGGCAAAACGGGCGTTCTCCTGCAGTCGCGCCAACCCTTCGGCAGCCCCGAACGAAGCGCGAACCGAGCCGAAAACCTGCGTCAGACCCAGTATCAACACGACGCCAAGCGCCAGCGCGATCATCAGTTCTATCAGTGAAAGTCCCTGCGTGGCGCGGGGGCCCCAGGATCCACGCTTGCTGCGGGTGCTCAGGCTCACGGGCAGCTCCCTACAGTGCCGAGGAAATGCGGATGACGGTGTCTGGACCATCGGTGGCGTTGTTGCAATCGTTGGCTGCGGTTTCGCTGCGATCGTCAGACCAGCACACGTCGACATCCACCGAATAGGTGCGATAGCTCTGCCCGGTCGCCGCGACGACCGGCGTGCTGGCAGTGACCTGCACCCGCCCGCGCCCGTTCGGAAGCTGGTAGCACAGGTCCCGAGCCCAGCGGGTCATGTCCAGGGTGTGTGGCGCCGTGGTGGCGTCATAGGTTCCGGCCGGCCTGCTGGCCAAGGTGCAGGCCGTAGCGGGGTCGGTGTAGGCGGTGCTGTGATACTGCCCGGCGTTGATCAGGTTGGCGCGAATCGCGTCGGTGATCTCATAGGCGAGATTGGTCGCCTGCGTGCGATGGTTGGCGCTCTGCGAGTTGCGCATGGACGTGGCCATGAGCGCCGCGACGCCCAGCAGGCCGATCGACAGCACGAGCAAGGCAACGAGCAGCTCGATCATCGAAAAGCCGGCACTGCGGCGGCTCGGCGCACTGCGAAACGGAAGTTTGATCAGCCTCATCATGAACCTCAGCAGTCGTCCTGGGTGGAGCGCGTTGCTCCGGTAGCCAATACGGTGATCGTGCGCGACAGGGTTTTGCCCGTGGGGCAGCTCACGGCGCGGACCCTCAAGGTTGCGTCGCCCGACGGATCAGGCAACAGTCGCAGACCCCTGGCAGAAAAACGGAACACCGTGTGGGTTGCTCCGCTCGGCGCGCTAAACAGCTCGCTGGCGGAGGCCCCGCCTACCTGCAGAACCTCCTCACCGCCGTCCACCACGCCGTCGGCATCGAGATCGTCCCAGACCAGCCAGTTGCGATCCCAGGCGTTCTGGCAGGCCGCCTGCGCCGCGTTGGCCGCGCACATCGACACGGTCGAATTGCGCCGGATCGCCTCGCCGCGCGCATAGGCGAGGCCGGCCATCAGCTCGTTATGCTGGGCAACGATGCGATTGCGGGCAATCGCTTCGAAGAAACTGGGCAGCCCGAGACCGGCGACGATGCCAAGGATCACGACGACCACCAACAGTTCGATCAGGGTAAACCCGCGATGGCGGTGCTTTAGGCGAGCTTGCATGGAGACACATCCTCTGCGACGAATGCACGGTAGCGCGGGGGAGTCGCAGGCTCCAGCTGGGTCCGACGGCCGGACCGGCCAGCGGGATCAACGTTACGGATCCCGATCTGACGCACATTTTGGTTGGCCCCGCGGGGCCCGGATTCCCTGCTTGCCACCTTAGCGCCGGGCCCCGGCCAGCCACAAGCGGCGCCGCTGGCCGGTAGGCCGCGGGGGACGGGCGGTTCAGCGCGCGCCGACGATCTGATAGCAGGGCCGGTATTCCCCGGACATCTTCATCCGCCCCTGGGCAACGAAGGCCTCGAGCAGGGCGTCGAGGGCCTGCATGATTTCCGGCTCGCCATCGATCAGGAAGCGGCCGTAGCGCTCGATCGCCAGCATGCCCTCTTCCTTGACGTTGCCGGCGACGATGCCGGAAAAGGCGCGGCGCAGGTCGGCGGCGAGCTCGTGCACCGGCACGTTGCGGTGCAGATGCAGGCTGGCCATGTTCTCGTGGGTCGGCGCGAACGGCATCTGGAAAGCCAACGGCACCTGCAGCGACCAGTTGAAGAAGAACGCGTCCTTGTTTTCCAGCCGATGCACGCGAACCTGATCGATGCCGCGGGCCATCAGCCGTGCGACTTCGGGTGGATCATCGACAACGATGCGGTAGCGCTCGGCAGCGGTGTCGCCGAGGGTCAGGCGCAGGAAGTGGTCGATCTGCTCGAAGTAGGCGGCGGACTCGCGCGGGCCGGTGAGGATCATCGGAAACGGCAACTCGCGGTTGTCCGGGTGCAGCAGTATGCCGAGCAGGTAGAGGATCTCCTCGGCGGTGCCCACGCCGCCGGGAAAGACGATGATGCCGTGGCCCAGGCGGACGAAGGCCTCAAGGCGCTTCTCTATGTCCGGCATGATCACCAGATGATTGACGATCGGGTTGGGCGACTCGGCGGCGATAATGCCCGGCTCGGTGATGCCGATGTAGAAGTTGTGGTAGCGGCGCTGCTTGGCGTGGGCGATCGTGGCGCCCTTCATCGGCCCCTTCATGGCGCCCGGGCCGCAGCCGGTGCAGATGTCGAGACCGCGCAGGCCGAGCTGGTAGCCGACCAGCTTGGTGTATTCGTACTCGTGGCGGCGGATCGAATGGCCGCCCCAGCACACCACCATGTTCGGCTCGACGTCCGGACGCAGCACCCGCGAGTTGCGCAGGATCTCGAACACCGCGGCGGTGATGCCCTCCGAGCTGTCGAGATCGAAGGCGTCGCTGTCCTGCACGTCGGTGGCCACGTAGGCGATGTCGCGGACTACCGAGAACAGCAGCTCGGCAACGCCGGCGATGATCCGACCGTCGACGAAGGCCGTCGCCGGCGCATCGGTCAGTTCAAGCTTGATGCCGCGGTCCTGCTGCATGACCTGGATGTCGAAAGTCGGATAGCGTTCCATCGCCGCGCGCGGATCATCCGACTCGCTGCCGGTGGTCAGCACGGCCAGGGCGCAGCGGCGCAGCAGGTCGTGCAGGCCGCCGCTGGATGCATCACGCAGTCGCTGCACTTCCATGCGCGAGAGCACATCGAGTCCGCCGCGGGGAGAAATGCGCGCGCTGACCACGGCGGGCTGGGTGGTATTCATGGGCTACCTCGGAAAGAAGCGCCCGCGCCGCGGAGTCGGGCGCGAGGCAAGGTTGGGGACGGGGCGCCTCAGCGCTCGGTGAGCTGGGCCTGGGACACGCCGCCCTCGACCCAGCGCGCGTTGAAACCGCGCTCTCGCAACAGGAAAGTAGCCGAGGCGCTGCGGCCACCAGCGTCACAGTAGGTAACCACCGGCCGCGAGGCATCCAGCTCCATGCAGCGCATGCGGATATCGCGCAGCGGGAGGTTGGCCGAACCGGGCAGATGGCCCCAGGCGTATTCCTCGGGAAGGCGCACGTCGACCAGCTGAGCGACCTTGCCGACTTCCTCAAGGCGCACCGGCTGCACCATCGGCTCGCGAAGGAAGCGCTGGAAGTCGCGTCCGGGCAGCCTGACCAGTCGGCAGTCGGTAACCGCTTCGACGGTGGCGTTGCGATTCAGGCCGGAGACCAGGGCCTCCTCGCCGAAGCCCTCGCCCGGCGGAATGCGATCGACCTCGACCAGCTCGCCGCTGTCCTGCACGGGGCGCAGCACGCGGCACTCGCCGGACACCAGCACATAGTAGTAATCGCCGGGCGCGTCGAAGCGGATGATCGACTCGCCGGCGGCGAACTCCACGGGCTCCACCGAAGCGATCACCCTGACGATGCTTGCAGAGGGCACCTGCTGCAGTACCGGACTGCGCAGCATGGCTGCCATCCAGTCGGCCGAGCTGTCCTCGTTGATATCACGCACTTCGATGATCCCCGCCTGATTCCACGTCATGACCCGGTCAAGCCGATCCCGCTCAATGTACAACACCTTGGCCGGAGTCAGGCAGCGCACGGTGCAGGAAAACCGTGGTCCGTTCGAGAGCGCGTAGCGCGCCGCTTCGCTGGCTGCCTCGATCACCCGGATCTCACCGTCGCGCTCGACCTCCAGCGTGCCCTCCACCAGATAGGCCACTCGCTGGGACGACGCGCCCGCGGTGAACGCAACGTCGCCCTGTCGATAGCTGGTCAGCTGGCTGCAACGGGCGAGCTCGGCCCGGTCGGACGGGTTGAGGCTATGGGTCGGGACAAAGCGACGGAACAGAGCGAGATCGATCATGCGTGGAGAATACGATAGAAGTCGTGGGAAAAAAAAAAGCGGCCGGGTAAACCGGCCGCTTTTCCTGGATCCTGACCCGCGACCGACTAGAAGCGGTAGCGGAATCCGACCTGCAGCGCCCAGCGCGATTCGCCGGAGCGATCGCGACGGCCAAACTCTTCCAGGTTCACCAGGTCGTAGATGTAGCGACCGCTGGCCTGGTCGATACCGGCGAAGTTGACGAAGCTGCGCGCCGAGCCACCGTCGGACTGGAAGAAGATCTCGTCGATGTGGCCCCAGTCCTTGTTGATCAGGTTGCCGACATTGAGCACGTCAAGCCAGATCTCGGAGCTGTGGCCTTCGAAGAAGCCCGGCAGGTCCTGCGAGAAACGGATGTCGATGTTGTTGACCCACGGGGCGTAGGCCGAGTTGCGCGGCACCACGCCACCGGCGTAGCCAGCAAGGCCTTCGCGGTTGACGATGTCCCAGAACGCGTCCGCTTCGGTCGGGTCGGTGAAGATCACGTCGCCTGGGCCCGAGGGGATGTACAGCAGGTCGTTGCCGGCCTGGTTGTCGCCGTTGGCGTCGTTGTTGAACACCCAGCTGTAGGGCTTGCCGCGACGGCCTTCATAGAACGCGGCGAACTCGGTCTTGTAGCCACCGAAGAAGAAGTGACGGTAGCTGAAGGTGCCGGTGAAGCGGTCCTTGGTCAGGTAGGCCGAGTTGGACTCGATATTCTCACCCGGGTTCAGCACCGCATGGCTGCGCCAGTTGGAGATCGCCCGCGACGAGGTGAGCGGATTGACTTCCTGACCCTGGGTGTAGGCGTAAGCGAGGCTCCAGCTGATGTCGCTGTCCTCGCTGTAGGGCTTGGACAGGGACAGGGTCAGCTGCTGGCCGTCACCCTTGCCGGTGCGCTTGGTCAGCAGGACGTCATTGAAGCCGGCGACGTTGCCGTTGCGGGCGGTGCCGTTGAAGCGGTTCCGGCTGGCGTCGTAGCTCGAAGGGGCGGTGGTGCGCCAGTAGAAGTTGCGACCGTCCGGACCCTGGCCGAGGACCTGACCGATGTTCAGGTGCTCGTAGTAGATGCCCGACTCGACCTCGGTGAAGATGACCTCGGCGGTACCGACCATGCCGTACCAGGGCAGCTCGTGGTCAAAGGCCAGGTTGGCCTTCCACACCGAGGGCTGCTCGAGATCACTTTCGACCACATCGACATCGGCGCGCGGGCCGCCGCCACCCGGCGGGGTGTACAGCGGCTGGTTGTCCGGATCGGCCGTGAACACCGGGCCACCGGTGGTCGGGCAATTGGCGAAGCCGCCGGTGCCGCAGCCATACGAGGCGATGGTGATGCCGTTGTTGGTGAACGGGTTGGCCAGCCAGACGTTGGCCGCCGCACCCTGGAACAGGCCGAAGCCGCCGCGCAGCTGGGTCGGACGCTCACTGTCAAAGGTGTAGTTGAAGCCAAAGCGCGGCTGGACCAGGTCGTTGCCGTCGATGGTGCCGTCGTTGCGGATGCCGAAGGCGTCGAAGAACGCCTGGTTGAACGGCGGCTCGTCGTCGATCTGCGGGATGTCCAGACGCAGGCCGAGGCTCAGGGTCAGGTTGTAGTTGACGCTCCACACGTCCTGGACGAACAGGCCGACGTTGTCGATGGTGTAGTTGGCGGCCGCGTCGTTGACGTTGCCGGTGGTCGAGGTGCGGTAGCTGTACTCGCGCAGGGGGCCACCAGCACGGAAGTTGTCCAGGCTGCCGAAGCGGTAGCGGCCCAGGCTCGACTCGAGGAACAGATTGAACACATCGTTCGACTCGAAGTCGGCGCCGAACTTCACGTCATGGTCGCCGAGGAACAGGTTGCCGGCGAGGTAGGCGTTGAGGGTTTCGGTTTCCAGCAGGTTGGCGTGGCGGAACTGCTCGGTGCCAAAGCGCATGTTGGCATTGCCGAAGTCAACCTGGACCTGCGGCTGGCGGGCGAACAGCGCCGGCGCGCTCAGGTAGTCACGGTAGCTGATGCGGAACTCGGTGGAGAAGTTGTCCGACCAGTCGGAGAACAGCTCCAGCGCGTAGTTGTCGAACTCCTTCTCCTGGCTGTACCAGTAGCTGGACAGGGAGAAGAAGTTGCTGCCGAAGCCGGGCAGGATGGCCTCGGACTGCTCGGTGGTCGACACGCGCAGGGCGGCGCGGTGGTAGTCGCTGATATTCCAGTCAAAGCGACCCAGCCAGGTCTCGACCTCGGTATCGCGTCCGCCCGGATTCAGGTCGCCGGGCTGGAAGCCAAAGCCCTGGGCGATGCCGATGACGTCGTTGAGCTGGGCGCTGCTGATGCCATTGCTGGCGCGATCCAGCGGACCGCTGCCCAGATCCGGACCCGGCGAGCTGATCGTGGTCTTGTCGTAGTTCAGGAAGAAGAACAGGCGATCCTTGAGCAGCGGACCGCCGAAGGTGAAGCCGTAGGTTTCTTCGCTGTCGAAGCCCTGGAAGACCACGCCGCGGTCGTCGGTCTCACGGACCCAGTCGCCATCGCGGTAGGTGCCGTAGACCGAGCCGAAGAACTCGTTGGTGCCGGACTTGGTCACCGCGTTGATGTTGGCGCCGGTGTAGCCACGCTGCTCGACACCGTAGTTGACGATGTTGATCTGCACTTCCTCGATCGCGTCGAGCGAGATCGGCTGGCGGATGGTCGGCAGGTTGTTCGACTCAAGGCCGAAGGTGTCATTGGTGGTCACCGAGTCGATGGTGACGCTGTTGAAGCGCGAGTTCTGGCCCAGGGCCGAGATCTCCGAGCGCTCCTTGTCGGTCTGCGAGATGCGCGGATCGAGACGGGCGTAGTCCTGCAGGTCGCGGCGGATCGACGGCAGCTGGCGGATGGTCGCCTCGCTGATCGTGGTGCCGGCGCCGATGGCGTCAGGCGAAAACACCGAGGACTGGGCCGAGGCGATGACTTCAATCTGGTCGAGCTGCTGGGCAGCCGGCTCCAGGAACAGGTTGATGCTGCCGGTCTGCGCCAGCTGCAGGAACACGTTCTCCGAGGACTTCGACTGGAAGCCGTCAGCCAGCACCAGTACCGAGTAAGGACCGCCAACGCGCAGACCGCGGGCGTTGTAGCGACCGTTGGCATCGGTGGTGGCCCGGCTGATCGTGCCCGACGCGGTATGGGTGATGATCACTTCGGCATTGGTGATCGGCGCGCCATCGGCACCGACGACCAGACCCTGCAGCGCAGACGAGGTCTGCTGGGCGAAGGCCGGGGCGGCAGCGAGGGCGACGGCAAGGCCGAGGGCGAGGCGCGAGCGCGGGAGCAGGCGACGTTGGCTCATGGGGCTTCCTTAGGGGTTGATGCGAACTTTTGGCGAGATAACTTCGGCATTCCAGCCGGCGGCCCTGCCAGCAGTCTCCCGGGGCAAGGCCGTATGGGTTTTCAGTCAAATCCGACGGGCGATCCTGCCAGGCCGGGTTAACTAGAGATTAACACGGTAGCCGCTGCGTATGACAGGCATGTTGCAGCAGGATTTCCCCCAATCATGCCTTGCCGGAGCCGCCCAGATAGCGCGCCCGCTTGGCCGGTTTGAGGCACTCCAGGTCGACCCGGATCAGCCCGTCGATGCAGTGGCCAAACGCCGGATCAACACTGAAGTCGGCGAAAGTGATGCCTTCGGGCATGCAAAGGTCGACATATTGTCGGTAAAGCACCGGGAACTGCCCGCCTAGCTCAGCCACCCGCCGGCGCAGGCTCAGCATGCCTTGTTCGACGCTGAGCGGTCCAAACTCAGTGCGCACTTCTTCGGCCAGTGGTGCGGGCACCCTGATCGGATTCCTCGCGCGGGCAAATGGCTGGGCAGAGCCAAAATAGTGCCGGTGGCCTTCGACAAGCCACTGCCGGGCCGCCTCAGGCATGTCCTTGGACAAGCTGACCGGACCAATCAGGTAGCGGATTTCCGGCCGGGTGCGCAGGTAGGCGCCGATCCCCTGCCACAGGTAATCGAGGCTGCGTGAGCCCCAATAGCGCGGGTGCACAAAGCTGCGCCCCAGTTCGACGGCCTCACTGAGGAAGCGGCTGTGCTCGGCCACGTAGTCGAACAGGCTGGCCGAGTACAGGCCCTGCTGACCGTGGCTGGCGATGATCCGTGCGCACTCGCCGAGACGGTAGGCGCCGACCACTTCGCAGCGCTGCTCATCCCAGAGCACGATATGGCGGTAGTGGTGATCGAAGGTATCGAGATCACGACGAAGCCCGGTGCCCTCGCCGACTCGGCGGAAAGCCAACTCGCGCAGCCGACCGATCTCGCGCAGCAGGCTGGTATCGCCTCCCTCGACCAGGACGATGCGCTTGCCGTCCGAGGTCTCGCCAAGGGTCTGCCCGGCCTGCAGCTCGCTGCGCACCATGCGCACCGGCTCAGGATGAGCAACGGTCTCTTCGGTGGTGAACAGCGGCGGCTTGCGCCGCGCCAGCCGGTAGACATGCCTGCGCATGGCCGCAGCCTGTGCCTCAGGCTGCGCGCTCACCGCGCTCAGCGAGGCTGGCGGAATCGGCGCACCAACGGTCAGGGTGATCCGCGCGCTGCCACCCGCCATCAGCTCGCGCGGCAGCATCAGTGTGCCCAACGGCCTTGCCAGCATCGAGGCGCCGTAGAACATTGGCGAATTGCTGGCGGCCACGTGCACCGGCAGCACCGGCGCGCCGGCGCGCAAGGCAAAGCGCGAAAAGCCGCTGGCCCAGCGCCCGTCTCGGATGCCCGACGGGCCGATCCGAGAGACCTCGCCAGCCGGGAACAGAATCACCGCCTGCTCCGCTTCCAAAGCGCGGAATACTGCGCGCAAGCCAACGCCGCCCGCGCGCGTACCGAAAACCTCGCAGGGCAGTAGCAGCTCGCCGAGCCCCCCAAGCGCGCCCAGTACCCGATTGCCAACGATGCGCACATCCGGGCGAACACTGCCGATCAAGTCGAGCATGGCAAGCGCGTCCAGCGCACCGAGCGGATGGTTGGCGACCACCACAACCCTACCCTCGGCCGGGATATGCTCGATATCAGTCGGCGCCACGCGGTAGCTGAAATCCAGGCGACGCAGGCCCTCGCGCACGAAACGCAGGCCTTTCAGCGGCGCCAGCGCCTGCAGCTGGGCATTGATCCGCTCCTCGCAGACCACCCTGCGCAGCAGTGAAACGACCGGCTGGGAAAGCTGCCTGCCGGCGCCATTGGCCAGCTGGGGAAATGCTTCGAAGAAGCTGCGTTCGACGCTGATCAAGGCCTGCCTCCTGGTGACGGCAGGCAGGCTATCCGGGCAAGGCTATCGCTCGATGACAGCAGGGCTTCGAGAGGGTGACAGCGCGATCACGCGCCCGGCAGGTAACCTGCCACGCCGTCCAGGACCATCTGCACCGACAGCGCGACCAGCAGCATGCCCATCAGCCGCTCCAGCGCGATCAGGGCGCGGTCGCCCAGCCAGCGGTATAGCGCGGTGGCCGAGAAAAGGATCAACGCGGTCGCAAGCCAGGCCAGGAACAGGGCCAGGCTCCAGTCGGCTGTTCGGTTGGGATCACTGTTGGCCAGCAGCATGACTGCGGCCATGCCGCTGGGCCCGGCAACCAGCGGAATCGCCAGCGGCACGATGAAGGGCTCGCCTTCTGGCGTGTCGCCGAACATCGGCTTCGGGCCCGGGAAAATCATCTTCAGGCCGATCAGGAACAGCACGATGCCGCCGGCGATCGAGATCGACTCCTGGCGCAGCTGCATCAGGCGCAGCAGGTCGTCGCCGAAGAACAGGAAGCCGAACAGCACGGCCAGCGCGATCAGCAGCTCGCGGGCCAGCACGAAGTGCCGGCGCGCCGGCGCCAGCGGCTTGAGCTGGCTGAGGAAGACCGGGATGTTGCCCAGCGGGTCGAGGATCATGAACAGCAGGATGGCGGCGGCGACCGTGGTCATGCGACAAGACTCGACACCGCGCCGCGCGGGTAATCGCCCTCGCCAGCCAGTGCTTCGATGAAACGCGGTGCGTAGTGGGCAGCCTCGGGCCACTGCCCCGGATCCTCGGAAAAGAACGCCCGCCCGCGCAGCGGCGTACGCATCGGCCCTGGCTGCAGCGCATGCACGCGAACGCCGCCATTCTCCAGCTCATCGCCGAGCTGGCCGACCCAGGCGATGCGCCCGGCCTGGGCCGCCGGATAGGCGCCCCAGTAGGCCTTGGCACAGCGCGCCGGATCGTCCACCGCGACCACCACCGCAGCATCCTTGGCGCGCTGCAGCAGGGGCAGGCAGGCCTGGGTCAGCAACATCGGCGCGGTCAGGTTGACGTGCACGCTGCGCAGCAGGTCCTCGGGACTGATCGAGGTGAACGCGGACAGGCCCTTGAACTCGGCGGCGACATGCAGGATGCCGTCGAGCCGGCCGCAGCTTTCGGCAATCTTCTCGGCCATGGTTTCGTAGTCGGCCGGACCGGCGCCTTCCAGGTCCAGCGGGTAGATCGCCGGCTCGGCATGGTCCGCTGCGACCAGCGCGTCATACAGACGATTGAGCCGCGGCACGCGTCGCCCAAGCAATACCACGCTGGCCCCGGCAGCAGCCGCTGCGCGCGCGCAGGCCGAGCCCAGCGCGCCGTGCGCACCGACCACCAGGATGACGCGACCGGCCAGCAGGCCGGCGGAAGACGCGCTCATCTCAGGCGCCCCGCGTGGCTTCGGCCACCATGCGCTGCAGCTCGCCCTGCTCTTGCAGCTCGACGGTAATGTCGCAGCCGCCGATCAGCTCGCCATTGATGAACAGCTGCGGAAAGGTCGGCCAGTCCGAGTAGCGCGGCAGGTGGGCGCGGATCTCCGGATCGGCCAGCACATTGATGCTGTGGAAGGCCGCCTGGCAGGCGTTCAGGGCTTCCGCGGCGCGGCTGGAAAATCCGCACATCGGGAACTGCGGCGTGCCTTTCATGAACAGCACCACGGGATGGCTGGACACGATCTGCTGGATGCGCGCCTTGACCGGCATGACTGGCTCCTTGGGACGAAAAAGGACACGGCCTGCGCGGCGAATCGCCCCGCCAGGCGGAACCGATCACCGGCTCTTGCCGCCGAATTGGTACCATTTTCACACAAGCGCCGGGTTAGCGCCGCCCAGTCGGGGCGCCGGAACCGGTATCCGAACCCGCACTCCCGCAGCCAACAGAGGAATCGCCATGGCCATTGAACTGCCTGCCCTGCCCTATGCCAAAGACGCCCTGCAGCCGCACATCTCCGCGGAAACCATCGAGTATCACTACGGCAAGCATCATCAGACCTATGTGACCAACCTCAACAACCTGATCAAGGGCACCGAGCACGAGAACGCCGAACTTGAGGCCATCATCCGCAGCGCCAGCGGCGGCCTGTTCAACAACGCCGCTCAGGTCTGGAACCACACCTTTTACTGGAACTGCCTGAAGCCGAACGGCGGCGGCGAGCCCAGCGGCAAGCTGGCCGACGCCATCAATGCGGCGTTTGGCTCCTTTGCCAGCTTCAAGGAAGAGTTCACCAAGACCGCCATCGGCACCTTCGGCTCCGGCTGGGCTTGGCTGGTGCAGCGTCCGGACGGCACGCTCGGCCTGGTGTCGACCTCGAACGCCGCCACCCCGCTGACCGGCCCGGACACCCCGCTGATGACCTGCGATGTCTGGGAGCACGCCTACTACGTCGATTACCGCAACGCGCGACCGAAGTACGTCGAGGCGTTCTGGAACCTGGTCAACTGGGACTTCGTGGCCGCGCAGATGAAGTAGGCCCCGACGCGCCCGGGAGGGCTGCCTGACGGTTGGCCCTCCCGGCTCTCGCGGGAAGTGCGTGACAGGTACTCCGGTCGCTCCGCGTTCCTGTCCCGCACGCACTTCGCGGGATCTTCAGGTGGTGAATCGAGAATGCCCTCGATGGGCTCAGTCGGGCTGCAGATGCCCGGCGGTGAACTCGGCATCCGGTACCGGCCGGCCCAGCCAGTAGCCCTGCGCATGATCGCAGCCGCGCTCGCGCAGCAGTTCGAATTGCGCTTCGGACTCGACGCCCTCGGCAACGACGGTAAAGCCCAGCGAATGGGCCATGGCGATGATCGCCGAGGTCAGTGCGAGATCATCAGGATCACGCAGCAGGTCGAAGACGAAGCTCTTGTCGATCTTCACCCCATCGACCGGCACCCGGCGCAGATGGCTCAGGCCGGAGAAGCCGGTGCCGAAGTCGTCGAGCCAGATCTTCACGCCCAGCGCGCGCAGCCGCGAGACCAGCACCGCGACCTGGGCCTCGTCGCCCATTACCGCGGTTTCGGTCAGTTCCAGATGCAGGCGCTCGGCGGCGAGCCCGGTGGCGGCCAGCGCGCCCTGCACTTCTTCGACCAGGTCGCCCTTGCGCAACTGCAAGGCCGAGACGTTGACCGAGACGAAGGGCTTTCCATCGGCGAGCTTCCAGCTGACAGCCGCCTTGCAGGCGGCGTGCAGAACTTCGCGACCGATCGATTCGATCAGGCCTGAGCGCTCGGCTACGGCGACGAACACGGTCGGCGGGACGGTACCGAGGATCGGATGCGACCAGCGCAGCAGCGATTCGGCGCCGACCAGACGCCGGTTGGCGAGATCATAGATCGGCTGGAAGCTAAGGCTCAGTTCGCCGCGTTCCCAGGCGCCGCGCAGCGCTTGTTCGAGCTGAGCGTTCTCGGCGACGGCGTGATCCATCGCGGCGTGGAAGAAGCGGATGCAGTTCTTGCCGGCCAGCTTCGCCTGGTACATCGCAAGATCGCCAGCCTTGAGCAGGGAGCGCGGCTCGCCGGCGTCGTCGGGAAACCGGGTGATGCCGATCGAGGCGCCGATGAAAGCCTGCTTGCCGAGCGCCGCAAACGGGCGCTGGAGTTCATGCAGCAGGGTCTCGGCCAGTTGCCGCGCACTGTCGTGGTCGACGCCGCTGCCGAGCAGGACGACGAACTCGTCACCACCCAGCCGGGCCAGCAAGCCGCCCTCGGCGTCAGCCTGCGGCAGGCAGCGGGCCAGCCGGCTGGACACCTGTTCCAGCACCTGGTCACCGGCATCGTGGCCCATCGAATCGTTGATCCGCTTGAAGTCGTCCAGGTCGATGAACAACAGGGTCAGCGCCTGGCCGGCAGCGCGCGCGGCCACCAGCCGCTGTTCCAGCTGCTCGCGGAAGGCCAAGCGGTTGGCAAGCCCGGTCAGCGGGTCGGTATACGCCATGCGCAGGATGTCCTGGTCGTGTCGGCCGAGCGCGTCGGCCATGCGCACGAAGGCGCGCTCCAGGTCACCCAATTCGTCGGCGCGACGGCCGGACAGCGACACCTTGTAGTCGCCGCGTTCGATGCGCCGGGCAGCGCCGGCCATGCGCTGGATCGGATCGAGCACGCCGCGCACCACAAGCCAGAGCAGGCCGATACCGGCTAGCCCCAGGAGCGCCACAAAGCCGGCCAGGAAGTGCAGGCTGCGCTCGCGATCCGCCGCCGCGCGCCGCTCAAGGTCACCCAGGGCAAGCGCTTCAAGGCGCCGCGGATCGGCCAGCGACAGCCCTACCCGTACCCCGCCCAGCCGCTCGTCGCCGACCAGGATCGGCATCGCCACGTCGACGGCGCGCGAGTCCTGCTGGGTAAGCAGGCCCCGCGCATGGATGGCGTCGAAGGCCATCGGGTCATCCATGTCGGTGCCGAAGGCGGCGATGTCCCACGATCCGTCGTGCAGGATTCTGCCCTGCTCGTCGAAGACCAGCACATAGCTGACGCCGGGCAGCCGTTTGGCTGAACGCACCGTTTCACCGACACGCGCGAGATCGAAATAATAGAGTGGATTGGCAAGGGACTCCGCGAGCAGCCGCGCGACCGCCTCGCCGCGTCGCTGCAGGGCGTCATTGACCAGGGCCTGCATCGCCTCGGCGCTGCCCTCGACCAGGGCATCCTGGGCCGCATGCTGTTGCCGTGCGGACATCCAGAAAGCCACGATAACCAGCAGCAGGGTGACGAGGAGCACGCCCATCACCTTGAGTTTCAGGCCCTGCGGTCCGCCCCAGCCTGCACTCATTCGAGCCGGCTCCGGACCAGCACGGCCGCGCGGCGCAGGCGATCCAGCCCGGCAGCCTGCTGCGAATCGATGGCGAAAAAGCCGTCGGTGGCGAAGAACCGCCGCAGCGACTCGTTGGCTGCCGGGTCGCTCTCGGCGGCCAGCAGAACCTCGCGCAGGCGCTCCTCGCGCCGCGTGTCGAGGTCGCCGCGGACGATCTCCAGGCCGCGCGGAAAGGCCTCGGTTTCGGCGATCACGATCAGGTCGTCGCGCACGCTGTCCGGCAATCGCGAAAGATCCTGCCAGTCGCGGTCGCTGAAGGCGCCGGCGTCCACCAGCCGCTTGTGCACCCAGGTGCTGATGTTCGCCTCCGACTGCGCGAACAGGTAGCCGGCCACATCGCTGCGCGGGCGGTCCTTGGGCGAGAGCAGCACCTCCAGCCCGACCCCGGCATCGAGCAGGGCGGCGGCGGGCGCGTAGTAGGCACTGGTCGAATTCGGGTTCTGGAAGGCGATGCTGCGTCCGCGGAGGTCGGCCAGCGATCGGATCTCGGCATCGCGACGCACGAACAGCACGCTGTGGTACCAGGCAACGCCGTCGCGCTTGGTCCCGACCAGGACCCGGCCGCCGCTGCGCTCGGCGAGCAGCAGCCCGGTGGCGGCGGTTTCGGTCACCCAATCGACCCGACCGCGGCGAAGGTAGCTGGCCATCTGCTGGGCGTCGCGGGCCATCAGCACCCGGCCACGCCGGATCCCGACCTCGGCCATGCGCGGCACCACGTAGTCGAGCAGGGCGCTGAGCGGCCCGTGATGGCGACGTGGATCATCACTGATCCGGCCTAACACCAGCTCGCGATCTTCCTCATCAGCCAGCGCCGAGGTTGGCCAGCCAGCCATCAGTGCAGCAAGCAGGCAGCCAAGCTGGAAGAGCGTTCTGGTCATTCTCCGAGAGTACGTGATTCACCGGCGAGCCGCGCCATGCGTTCGGCGTCGGCAAGAATGCCGCGCAGGATGCGGATCTCGCGCTCGCTGGGAGCGGCGCGGAAGAACAGCCGGCGCAGCCTGCGCATCACGGTGTCCGGCGAGCGCCCCTTGTGGAAGTCGATCGCGTGCAGGGCGCGGTCGAGGTGCTCGAACAACCCTTCCAGCACCGCATGCGCGGCGGCCGGCTCGCGGTCGTCCTGCTCGCCTTCGCCAGCACTCAGGGCATCCGACTCGGAAGCCAGCTGGGCCACCCGCAGTTCGTAGGCCACCACCTGCACCGCGGCGGCGAGATTGAGCGACGAGAAGGTCGCTGAGGTCGGGATGTGGATGGCCGCATGGCAGCGCTGCAGCTCGTCGTTCTCCAGCCCGCTGCGCTCGCGGCCGAACAGCACGGCGACCTGGGCGCCGCTCTGCGCGGCAGCCAGCAGCTCGGCGGCGGCCGCGCGCGGCGAGAGCTCGGGCATGCGCACGCCGCGGCGGCGCGCCGTGGTGCCAAGGACCAGGGCGCAGTCGGCGAGCACCGGGTTGAGATCATCGGCGCGCTCGGCGGACTCGATCAGGTCCTCGGCACCGGCTGCCAGGGCCAGGGCATCGCGGTGGCCGGGGTCGCATTCGGGCGCCACCAGGGCCAGCCGCGCCAGCCCCATGGTCTTCATCGCCCGCGCCGCGGAGCCGATGTTGCCAGGATGCGAGGTGCCAACCAGGACCAGGCGTAGATTTTGGAGCGGTTGTGCTGGACTCATCTGCTAGAATTCGGGCCTTTCGCGCCGGCCAACGTGGGTCGAGCGCCCGATCTCTCAAAGCGCCATGGAATCCTCCGCATGCAGAAGCCAGCGGTCACCGTCATGATCAAGGCCGCGCGGCAAGCCGGCAATACCATTCTGCGGCAGATCGGCCGAATCGAGGGCCTGAACGTCGTCGAGAAGGCCCGTCACGACTTCGCCAGCGAGGTCGACGCCCAGGCCGAGAAGGACATCGTCCGCGAACTGAAGCGGGCCTTTCCGCAGCATGCCTTCCTCGGCGAGGAGGGCGGCAAGCAGGGTCGCGGCCGCTACACCTTCGTCATCGATCCGCTTGATGGCACCAGCAACTACCTGCACGGGATTCCGCACTACTGCGTGTCGATCGCCATGCTCGACGGTGACGAGCCGATCCATGGCGTCGTCTACGACCCGCTGCGCAACGAGATCTTCTATGCCACCAAGGGTTCCGGCGCTTACCTCAACGAGCGCCGGGTGCGGGTGACCAATCGCCAGGAGCTGCCCGGCGCGATGCTGATCACCGGCTTCCCGCCGCGCGAGCGCAAGCGTCTGGCGCCGCAGTTGGAGGCGATCCGCCGGCTGCTGATCGAGCACGAAGCCGAGGACATCCGGCGCACCGGTTCGGCGGCGCTGGACCTCGCCTATGTCGCCGCCGGCCGCGCCGACGGCTACTTCGAAGCCGGGGTAAAGCCCTGGGACATCGCCGCCGGCATGCTGCTGGTGCGCGAAGCCGGTGGCAAGGTCTGCGACTTCCGCGGCGGTGCCGACAAGCTGCTCGACCGCGGCCAGCTGGTCGCCGCCAACGTCCGCCTGTGCGATCCGCTGCAGCAGGCCATGGTCGACTCGGGCTACGCTGCCGCCTTTGACTGAGGCCTCCTCGGCCGGGTCAGCGGACGGGCAAGCCCTCGCCTGCTGGCGGCCGCGGAACGTCCAGCCTGTCGCAGCAAGCCGAGCGAATCCTGAAGCACCGCCCCCGAACCACGCAGTCGACGCTGCGGGCCGGGGACGGCGTTGCGGTCAGG